>JAEZHY010000003.1 GCA_023416335.1 Pseudomonadota bacterium
CCAACCAGTGGGTTCACGTCGCCGCAGTCAGGTACCAGGGGCGAATCAGCCTTTACATTAACGGAGTGCAGACGGGAAACACCTCAACGACCTCTATTTCCGAGAGTTCCACTCCGTCTCTGTCAATCTCGGATATCTTTGCGTCATTCTCCGACAGCAGCTGGGCGTTTCACGGATACATCGACGAATTTCGCCTTTCAAACGGAATAGCGAGGTGGACGGAAAACTTTGCTCCGCCTGACGCTCCATATGGACATTAGCCGGCAACCAGCTTTTGTTTGGCTGTACATGTATGGAGGTTTGATTGTCTTTCTTTACTAAAAAGGAAGAGTAGAATGAAGGAAAACATAAAGCTAATAAGCATAGTGACCGTGCTTGCCCTATCGATCGGAGTTGTTAACCTCTGCATTGATCTTCGATCCTGCATTGCTGAATGCACCGCAGCAGTGGAGTGTTATGGTACGCCTTCTCCGACAGATGGAATAAAGAAGAGGCCGGCTCCCGGGGTAGACCTGGGGGCAATGGTTCATTATTATTACAATACCCCGCTTGGTACAGTGCCTGGTGCGATAGTCGATTCATTCGGGACTTCTTGTGTAGACTGCGTTGCTCAGGGCTACCCTAATCATTCAATTGTTTATGAGCCCCTCTTAGGTTGGACTAATTGCTTTGGTCATGCCTGGATAGAACAGCCGACCTCCAACCAGCAGACCATTCGCTATCGGTATTGCATGTTCCCCGCTTTGGGGCATAGTGATTGGGTCATCCCCGAGAATCACACCGCTGACTTGGGCTCCTCTACCTGTCCGCTTAGTAATGGAGATTCCGACCCTTCCAATCTCGAGGATTTTGCCAAAACGACAATCGGCAACCAAATCACAATACACTCATCGTTGGATCTCAAGAGCGGTAATGTCTATCATTCACAAGAGGTAGGGCCGCTTACATTTTCTTATAACAGTCAGGATATCAGCGACGGGCCGCTCGGGCCGGGTTGGACCCACAACTTCGATCTTTCCATTATGTCTGATGCTCAGAGCCCGGAACACGCGGTCTATTACAGGCGCGGCGACGGCAACAGGGTCTGGTTCAACCAGGGGCCGGGCACAACCGGCTATACCCCTGATGCAAAGAGCCGCAATACGTCGCAAATCGTTAAGAATCCGGATGGAACATACATACAGACAACGAAGTATAGCAAAGTATATTATTATGACGCATCGGGAAGACTTTCGAACATTGTGGACAGAAACGCCTATATTACAACGCTGACATATAGCGGAGCCGATCTTACCGCTATAACCGATTCAACGGGAAGAATGATCGCAATCGGAATGAACGGCGGGAAGATCGTCAGCGTGGCGGATTTCGGCGGTAATAAATGGACGATATCCTATTCCCAGGCTGGTCTTATTTCTTCTATAACCGATCCTATTGGCAATTCATGGCGCTATCAGTATGATTCCGCCAACAGGATGGTGCAGAAAACTGATCCCGCAAACAATACGTGTACGTACGCATATGATTCATCCACCGGAAAGCTTACTTCTTCAACCGACCCCAACGGCTTGACCATAAGCTTAGTTTACAGCAATGAATTCAATTCCGTGTATGACACCACCACGGTAACCCAAAAGGATGGCGGCGTCTGGGTTCACAAGTACTACAAAGAATTCAATGTACCTGTTGAGATAACCGACCCCCTCGGCAATAAGACGAGCTACAAATATGATTCCCAAAACAATCTCCTCTCCATTACCTATCCTGACGGCACCTCTACAAGCTACACATATGAAAACGGCAACGTGAAAACAGTTACTGACCCCGCAGGGCACACAACCACACTGTCCTACAACGATCCAAACAACCCAAACAGGGTGACCGACATCCTCGATCCGGAAAACGGAACGACCCACATCACCTATGATGCAAAAGGAAACGTTTCCTCCATCAAAGACCCGACCAATGCGCTTACCCAAATCGGGCGGGACACGAAGGGGAACATCACAAGCATAAAAGATCCCCTTAACCACGTGACCCAATACACCTACGACACGCATAATTTCGTGGAATCGGTTACCGACCCGACAGGCGTCGTTACGAGTTTTACAAACGATATCATGGGGAATGTTCTTACCCGCACAGACGCGCTCGGCAAGATCACAAACCTTGTTTACGACGATCTCGGACAGCTTGAGACGGTCATAGACCCGCTGGGGAATCCGGTCGCTTTCGAATACGACGAGAACGGAAACCGAAAGAAGATAACCGATGCACTTCACAATCCAACCTACTTCACATACAACTACAGGGGGCAGCCGACAACCCGGGCGGATGCCCTCGGAAAACTCACGCAATTCACTTATGTATCTACCGGGTGCGCGACCTGCAGCGGAGGAGGCGAGAAACTGACCTCGCTGACCGATGCGGCCGGTTCGATTACCGGTTTTGAGTATGACAAAAGAGGTCTTCTCACAAAGATCACCGACCCGCTGCAGAAGCTCACAAACTTTGAATACAACTCCGTTGGATTGCTGACGAAGAAAACCGACCGCAACCAGATCGAAATTCAGTACACCCACACTCCCACGGGAAGGCTTGCGACCGTCGCATACCCGGACAATTCCGGGGTTACCAACACGTACGACAAAAACAACAGACTCACCCAAATGAGCGATTCGCTCGGAGAGAGTTCCTTCACTTATGACGGAGCCGGAAGAGTCACATCATATACCGACCCTCATGGATTTACGCTCGGCTACACCTATGATCTTGCCGGTAACCTCACCGAGATCACGTATCCGGATCAGACTAAGGTGATCTACGAGTACGACGCCACAAACCGGCTGAAAAAAGCCACGAACTCGGCGGGCGATGAGGCAGTCTATACCTACGACGCGAACGGGAGGCTATGGATCTTCAAGAATTTCAACGGCATCACAACCACCTACACCTATGACGACGCAAGCAGGCTTACCGGGATGACGAGCGCAGTTGCAAGCTACCAGTTCACCCTGGACCCGAACGGCAACCGGATTCAGTCGATTGACACCGAGCCGCTTTCGGCTGTTCCCACTCTCGGAACGACAACCTACACGTACAATGATAAGAAAAACCGTCTTCTTTCAGCCGGGGACCAGACCTACGGCTATGATGACGAGGGAAACCTGATAAGCGCCGGAGGCGTGCCGCTGATGTTTGACTGCGAGCATCGGTTACTTGGCATCGGAAGCACCGCCCTGTTCGACTACGACGGAAGAGGCAACCGGCTTCGGGCGGTAAGGTCCGGAGTCGCCACCCGCTACATCTACGATCCTTTCGGAAATCTCCTGGCCGAAGCCGACGACCAAAACCAAATCACCCGCAAATACATCTACGGCGGCGGCCTCATCGCAATGGCGATGCCTGATACCCGCTATTGTTACCACTTCAACGCGACCGGCAGCACAATAGCACTGACCGACATGACAGGCGCCGTAGTAAACTCCTACGCTTACGAACCTTTCGGCAAGATCCTCGCCGAACAGGAGACCGTCCCTCAGCCTTTCAAGTTCGTAGGCCAATACGGAGTCATGGCCGAACCGAACGGCCTTTACTACATGCGGGCAAGATACTACGATCCGAGTGTGGGGAGGTTTATTTCCGAAGATCCGTTGGGGTTTGGGGGCGGGGATGTTAATTTGTATGCGTATGTTCTAAATGATCCAATTGGCTTGATAAATCCCAGCGGCAAATTATTCTTCCCGTGGCATTTCGCGATCACACTAAAAGCCTCTTTAGATTCGGGCCGCGGTCTTGGAGATAGTCTGAGCCTAGCGTGGGGTACAGTTGCCGCTGATTTCGGGACACAAGGTTATGGTTCAAACGAAACAGCCTTGCATGGAATGTCTGGAATAACACCAGATTATAGATATCAGTCCACTAGTGCAGCGGTCAATACGGCGATAAACCAAATTACGGATCCATGTTCAGCATTAAGTACTGCAAAGAAGATCCATTCTGCTCAGGATCTCGTCACACCAAGTCATGGCGGCGAACTCTGGACCGGTTTTCACGGGGATTGGACAACTGTGTCCCATGTAGTCGGTGATTTACTCCCATCTCCCAATACAATCGCTAATGCATATCTTGCTACAAGAACTGTTCTCAAAATTGCAAAGTAGCACAGGCAATGGCATAAATGCTGATTAAGGAGATAGTATAGTGTTAATATCTAAACTAGAACTGATATTGAAATTATTAGCTAGGGTGGCAGCTTCACTATTGATTTTATCGTCAATAATCATGCTCACTGGAACGACTCTGATTGATTACCCCTCTAGTGATGGAATTATCATAGTAATCAGCACTGTGATTCTTCTATTATCCGGTATCCTTGCGATTGTTCCAAATGGATGGATTACAATAAATAATCCGATTCTAATTTGCTACTATTTAATAATGATATCAGCATGGCCAGCCATTAGGATCTCAGGAAGGTTAATCTGCGGTGGATACTCAAATTTTTCTCTTGATTGCAATGAAACAATGATAGAGTTGGTTGTAGTCGTGTCTGTTATGATGTTGGCTCCAATATCAGTTATTATCGGTAAATGTAGGCGGCCATAGTCTTGGTATTTGGAAGGAACATGGGTCCATTTCCGAGTTTGGATCGAGCCAAGGTAATTCTACCGATTCTTTTGCTGCTCCCTCCATCCGCGTCAAAAGGCAGAGGGCGGCCCAGAGTTGCGAAGCTTTCCTCAAGCCAATGGTACCCGGGCCCGGGGCGGACGGGAAAGCTGTCAATGCCTGACTCAACGACATTACTCAACAACATTCAGCGTTCAGACCCCAAGCTTTCAAGCTTTATTTCCGGTATTTCATACGATTGTCAGTTCGGGCAGTCTCAGGGAATAATCACCTGCGAAGGCGGGTTCTCGCGAATTGTCCTGGTGCCGAGCGATGTTGCGCAGCGCCGGCAAAGGTATTCGTGAAGCTCGCCGTCCGGGAGCACGAGGAGAAGGCGGCTCCGGACGGGCATGGCTTGTTTGCATCGGGGGCAATACAGGGCCGAGGCCCTGAATTCATCGAACTGTTTGGCTGGATTGGCCGGGGGCATGCTTGAACTCCTTCAGCCCCTTATGAGGGCCGGCCTCCCTGGGAAGTACCCGGCATGGATTCTTTGTCGGACTGTTTGCGCCGATTCCACGGCCATTTCTTGATTTTGCTTTCGCCCTTCTCCTTTTCGATTTCCGCGAACTCCCGCAAGATTTCTTCCTGGCGTGGCGTGACGTGCTTGGGGATCTTGACCTCCACTTCGACGAAAAGATCGCCGCGGCCATAGCCTCGCAGCTTGGGCACACCCTCCGCGGGGAACCTGATCACCGCGCCCGGCTGAGTCCCGGGAGCGATCGGAACAGTCTTGATGCCTTCCAGGGTCGGAATGTCGACCGTGTCGCCAAGAACCGCCTGCACGAATGTAACGGGAATCTTGCAGTAAAGATTGTCCCCGTCGCGTTCTAGATTCGGATGAGGAGCGACTTCAATCTTAACGTACAGGTCGCCGGACGTGCCGCCGCGATATCCGCTTTCGCCTTCCCCTCTCAAGCGCAACCGGGTCCCCGAATCGACGCCCGCGGGCACTTTGACCTGGACGAGTCTTTTCTGCCTTACCCGGCCCTGTCCCTGGCATTCGCGACAGGGTGCGACCAGCACTCGACCCGTCCCCTGGCAGCGGGCGCAACTGGTGCTTATCCGGAAAAATCCCTGGGCCTGGACTACCTGGCCCGAACCATTGCAGACGGGGCAGGGAGTGTCCCTGGTACCCGGTTCGGCGCCGTGTCCGCCGCATCGGTCGCATTTGCCAAACGTGTCGATCTCGACTTCTTTTTCCGTCCCGAAGACGGCCTCTTCAAAGGTCAGGTCCAAGGCATAGATAAGATCGTCACCCGGTCTGGCCGCGGTTCGCTGGCGGGTCTGACCGCCGAAACCGAATGAGAAGAAATCCTGGAATATGTCCCCAAAGGAGCTGAAGATGTCCTCGAATCCGCTGAATCCGCTGAATCCGGCACCCCTCAATCCATCGTGGCCGTAGGCATCATAGAGGCGTTTCTTTTGCGGGTCGTGAAGAACCTCGTAAGCTTCGGCCGCCTCTTTGAATTTTTCTTCTGCTGCCTTGTCTCCGGGGTTGCGGTCGGGATGGAATTTCAGCGCAAGCTGGCGATAGGATTTCTTGATTTCCTCTTCGCCGGATTGGCGGGTCACTCCCAGCACTTCGTAATAGTCTCGTTTACCCATTTAGACCGGATTCCTCCTGCGGACTAAACAATTCTTATTCATCAGGAATTAGCACGTACTCTTCGGGCAGGCGCATAATTCGTAAACACGATTTTCTCTATTGTCAAGCACGGAAAGGCTTGGCGGGTTTTTCACCGATGGGGTTGGTACTCCGGAATTCTCAGGATGCGGCGTCCTCATTGGGCGCCGTCATCTCCGTTGCAGCCACGTCAATTCCGCCTCTTCTCAGAGCTTCCCGGGCATAAGCATGCTTACCGAGTTCCCTGGCCCTCTCTCCGAGCGAGACCCACTCCTGGGCGGGAATTTCCCGGTTCAGGGCCCGTAGAATGCGTCCGACCAGGAAAGTATCCCCTTCCTCGCGGGCGACGTTCAGGAGCTTTTCGAGAGATTCCGCGGCATTTGCTCTCTCATAGAAATCGACGGCGTCGCTCAGCATGCCTTCCTGCTCGTAGAGAACGGCCCACTTGAGGAGCTTGTCAACGGAAACCGCAGACTGATTGAGCAACTCCCGTTTGTCCAGGCAGGAGAGCAGATTGATTCGTCCCACTTGTTTCTACCCCCTCTACTCTTCGTCTTCCTGATCTTCCTGCCGGCCCTGTTCCTCTTCCATATCTCCTTCGAGGATCTGGTCCGATTCTTCGAACTCGACGGAAGGATTAAACGAGGTGGCCTCGTCCAGGATTTCCTTGAGATCTACTCTTGCCAGTTCACGCTCCGCGGGAGTAGGTTCGACCGGCATCGGCCTGGCTTCTTCGATCTGCCGGATATTGTCGACTGTGATGTTATCGGATGCAATTTCGCGCAGGGCAAGCACGACTTCCTTGTTGCCCTTGAGGTTTTCCATCGTAGGGGGCGCACCATGGCGCAACTGCAGTACACGCCTGACGGCAAGATGGACAAGCGTAAAGCGGCTGTCCACGTTTTTTAAACAATCTTCAACTGTTACGCGAGCCATTCGTTAACTCCCCTCTCATAATCGGCAGCTATCCCTGCCGTCTTAAAACAATTCGAAAACAAAAGACAGGCCATCCGGGGGGCATTCCGCAACGATCCGCCCAGCCGGACAGCCTGAAGGTTCTCGAAGGTATCAACTATAAGGTTTATTTATATAATCCCGGCGCTCTCAGTTGGCAACTCAAAACAACGGGTTCGGCCTCCGAAGCCGACAATTATCATTCCCGGGAAGTTTACGGCCGCTCCGTTTCTACTCTTTTTCCTTTTCTTCGCCTTTGAAAATGTTCTTCAAAGAACCGACCACCCCGGAGATTGTCTCCGTAGCGGTTTCAGCGGTCTTCTTCACCGTATCTGCAAGGCCGCTGACCTCGACGTCCGCTTCAGCCTGGGCACCCAGACCCTGACCGGATTTCTGTTCCTGGAATTGCTGCTCCTGGGCGAACTGTTGCTGTTGGTAGCTTCCGACCTCTTCATACTGCTTGATATCAACAGGCCCGAGTTGCCGCTCATCATCCTGCGACAGCTCCAGCCCTTCATGCCGCGGCCAGGCAGGCGGCAGCCTGTCATTCCAGATATCGCCGCCCCCGCCGACTATATCGGAATAGTCGTCTATGCCCAAATCACTCATCCACAGCGGTCGCTTTTGACGCCTGAGTTCCGTGATGTTGAGTTCCTGAGTGCTCAGATCCATTTTTTTTGGCCTCCGTTATATTTTGACGCATTATAGGCGCAGGTTAGCCGGAAAATAATTTTGGTTTTCAGTAAGGAAACATTCCCCATTTTCTCAAAAGATAAACACAGGGTAAGGCAAGTCAAACAACGGCGGGAGGCTGAAGTAATCCGGGGCCGGCACGGTCATGAAACCGTGCCTCAACTCGGATTTTACTTCCCGCTTCCGACAGTGATCTTGCCTTTCATCCCAAGGGTGGAATGGAGGGTCTTGTTGCAGTAGAACTCGTATGTACCGGGGTTGGGCAGGTCGATGTTGGAAATGATGCTGCTGTGCGGGCGGATGTCTATGCTTTTGATTACCCTACCATCGGGCGCTTTGATCGTGAAGTTGTGCTCCGAGCCCGATACGTTTTTGATTTCGAGAGCAAGCATTCCGGGTCTTTCGAGGCGTATGTCGTTGGGCGCAAATTTATAGCTGCTTGCCTCGATTGTGATTATGCTCCCTCCCGAGGCCATTGGTCCGGCGCTCCCGACCCGGTTGCCGCCGCAGGAGGCCGTGAGCACCGCAATAAAGAGTATGGACAATATGAACTTCGTTTTCAGAAGGCGCATTCTTCAAACTCCTTGATTCGAGATCGTTTCATGATGCCGAATTTCAGCGCTAATGTCTCTTAACCCGCTCAAACGGTTGCTCCAGGCTCTATTCGCAGAATGAGATGCGTGGTAAAATAAAATTTCAAGTGATTATTGTCGAATTTACCACATTTTATGGTAACACAAAAAGTGCGGGTTCCGCATTCAAGTTTTGCCGGGGTCGTTGCTGTTGGAGATGTTCAGCGCATCTTAAACCTCATCAGGATTGGACAATGGAAAAAGGGATACGCGTTGTCGATTTGTTCCGCCGGGAACAGGATTTTGTCGGGAAAAAGGTGGCGGTGCAGGGCTGGGTCAGGACAAAGAGAGACTCGAAAGCCGGTATCAGTTTCATCGAACTGAATGACGGGTCGTGTCTCAGGAGCCTCCAGGTGATCGCGGGCCTCGACCGTCCGGAATACAAGGACGTGCTCGAGAAGATCACGACGGGAAGCTCTATTTACGTGGAAGGGGAACTGGCTGCATCCCCCGGGAAGGGACAGAGCATCGAACTCCCGGCAGACCGCATCAGCCTCTATGGCTGGGCCGATCCCGCAGTTTATCCGCTCCAGAAAAAGAGGCACTCGTTTGAGTTCCTGCGCCAGATCGCTCACCTGCGCCCAAGAACGAACACAATAGGGGCGGCGGCCCGGGTGCGGAACCGCCTGAGCTACGCGATCCACCAGTTCTTTCAGGAACGGGGTTTCCAATACATCAACACGCCCATAATCACCGCGAGCGACTGCGAAGGGGCGGGAGAGATATTCCGCGTCACGACCCTGGACCCGATGCGGCCTGAAACCATCGAAGTCGACGACCCGTACAAGAACGACTTCTTCGCCAAGCCGGCTTATCTGACGGTGAGCGGCCAGCTCCAGGCCGAAATCTACGCCCTCGCGCTAGGTAAAGTGTACACGTTCGGTCCGACCTTCCGGGCGGAGAATTCCAATACGAGCAGGCATCTTGCCGAGTTCTGGATGGTCGAGCCGGAGATGTCGTTTTACGACCTGTCCGACAACCTGGAACTGGCCCAGAACTGCATCAAAGAGATGGCCAGAGTGGTTCTGAACGATTGCGCCGAGGACCTGGAGTTCTTCACCAAATTCATCGAACCCGAGGTTAGGGGCCGACTGGAGATGGTGGCCGATTCGCCCTTCGAAGTCATCAGCTATACGGAAGCAGTCGATATCCTCAAAAAATCCAAAGAGACTTTCGCATATCCCGTTGAATGGGGGGGCGATCTGCAGGCCGAGCACGAGCGATACCTTACAGAGAAGGTCTTCAACAAGCCGGTGGGAATCATCGACTTCCCGAGGTCCCTCAAGCCTTTTTACATGCGGGTAAATGAAGACGAAAAAACCGTGGCCGCAATGGATATCCTCGTTCCCGGCACAGGAGAGATAATCGGCGGGTCTCAGAGAGAAGAGCGTCTGGACGTGCTGCTCGAACAGATGAAGATCAAGGGAATTTCCGCGGACGATTACCGGTGGTATGTCGAACTGAGGGAATTCGGTTCCGTCCCGCATTCCGGGTTCGGGCTGGGCCTGGAGCGGCTGGTGCAGTTCGTTACCGGAATTCCCAATATCCGCGAGGTCATTCCGTTCCCGAGAACGCCGGGACATGCGGAATTTTAGAGAGTGAACGGTGAGCTGTGAGCAGTGAACTGAGAGATGAAGAAGCCCCTTTCGAGGGGCTTTTTTGTTGAGATGCTCTTTCTTGAAAGGTTCAGCAGTGCAGTACTATCGGCCGCGCAGCTTTCTGTATTCGGAACGTGCCAGGAATCGTGCCCTGGCACTTATTCGGGAAAAGGTTTTACCCTCGGCGGCTTCCCATTCCATGATGGATTTCAGGAGGTACTGATCGAAATTCCGGGCAAATTCGAATATCTTCTTTCTCGTCTGCGCATCAGCCCCGAAATAGGATTCCCGGGTCACATAAGGTTTATAAGCCTCTTCGCCGGAAAGCTCCTCGTCCTTTTCCTCGGAGGAAGCAGAGCATGTGAACAGCCTTGAGAGGAGTTCCTCGATTCGGGCGTCAACTTCCGAGTTGTGTTTTTTCATAACAGTCCCCATGCTGCTCTTATGAAATTTCGATTCATACTAAGTTGCTTTCAAGTTGATATTTAATTCCCTGCCGAGGTGGAAGAGGTTAACCCCCGACCAGGCACTTGCACCAGATTTCGGCCCTTTTGGGCCGATCGGTCGGCGCTTGCTGTGTATGCCCCGGTGCTTTTGCGGGGGGCGCCACAGCAAGCGCCAAGTAAGCCGCAGAGCGGCGCAGGGGGTGTGGGGGCCGCCGGTCCCCACGCTATTTGGATCCTTCTTGAACGCAATTCCGTCCCCTTGGGTCAGGGTTTATCTCGGCCGGGCGGGGGGCCCCGAAAGACTCGGACCCCGCTTCGCTCCCCCGACCTACCGCCGCTGCCGCACTTGCAGATCGGAGTTTTATCCACGTTTGCCGGCGCTGTGACGGCCCATCAATTCCGCCTGGGCAATGGTGTCCAATGCTGTCTTTTTTCCGTGGGCTGCTTCATCGAACGGACAAGTTCTCTCGCCTTTCCGGCAAACAGCCTCACAAGTCCCGTCCGGATGCAGAGGCACTCGTATATGTTGTCCAGAGCATTCAAATAGGCAGAGTAGTAATCGAGGTAGAACGCGAGTGCCCGGGACCAGTTGTCCCCCACGAGGCCGTCTACGAAGAGCCGGGCGATCTCGGCCCTGCGCTTCAGAACCGCCTGGGAGTTTATGAATATCTGGAGTTCCTCATTGGACATCTCCTTTAGCAGCGAAATGCATATATTCTGCGCCCGGGGCTGGTACATCCAGAAATAGAGCAGATCCAGGCCGTTGACTATCATGACCTTTTCGATGTCTGTCGCTCCGGGAAGGGGCCCCTGCCGCGATGCTCCGGCGTTTCGGAGCATCTGGATCACATCGGATTCGGGAAACATGATTTCAAGTTTTTCGTAGGTATCGAACAACTGCGCGATTTTCTGTTTGTAGTCTTCCAGCCGAATCCGCATGTAATTGCGATAGTCCGCGATCCCCTCGATGATGCCGGCAACCACATCCGAGGACGTCTTCGATATTATGGAGGCCCACTGCTGGAGGATATCGTCAATGGCCGTTGCGCCGTATGCTCCGAGAATGCCCGCTATTGCGGAATTGAAGGCTATTGAGAGCGGGATGTTCAAAATGGCTCGAAAGAAATTCCCGATCACCGCTTCTCTGGGCAGGCCCCGAAGTATGTTGTGACCTGAAATGTAGACCCCGTTGACAAAAGACATGACGGAATAGAGCATCACGGGATCCGTCGCGGTTGTAATATTGAAAGTCCGTTCCATGAGCAGAACCTTGACCAGGTACTCGAGGAGCGGAACGGAAAGCCCGGTGTAGAGGAGCGAATCGGACAGGCGGTCCCAACTGACGTAACTGTTCCATTTCAAAATGGGCGATCGTCGGATGCCGGCGCCTCCGAAGACCGACTGTAAAATGTTGCGCAAACCGGTTATTGCGAACCAGATAGGTGTTCCGAGCCAGACGAGGAACCACCAGTCCTGCGTGTACATAAAAGTGATAACCGAAGGTATGAAGCCGGCGGCAATCTTTATGGAGTTTTTCAGGATTCCGTTGAGATACCTCCATGAGCAGCCCAATTCGGGGCGGGTCCTCTGAACGGGTTTTTCGACAAAGAGACCGTTGGACTCCTTCTGAATCCCACCCAGGGCAACAATATTTCCTTTTGATATCGGGCAGATCGTGCTGTTTCCGACCGCCCATTCCTTCGTTTTTCTGTTCAAAAGAGGCTTGCCGATGAAAAACGCAATCAGCCGGTCGATAATCTTGACCGCGGCGCGACCGCTCGGGAAAAAAGTCGTCTGTAAACATGTCGATACCCTGACCGGGATGGCGGGTCTTTCCGATTTGCGCCAGCCACCCAGTTTCCTCCCGACTCTCTTCGGGAGGGTCTCGATGACGGCAAAACCCATCCCGTAAAAGCGGCGCGACTGCCCGGTCGAATCGCTGCCGATGACCGAAGTGAGAGGCAGGTTTTTATATCGGTCGATCAGCTTTCCGGCATTTCGCAGTATCGTTTCGAATTTCTCGACCCTTTCGGGCTGCTGCTCATCCGGGTGCGATCTCATGCCGGACAGGATGCTCCGCACTATGCGGGTCAGCTTGAAAAGGTCTCCTTCGTCCAGCACCTGCTGCAGTCTGCTCACATCTTCATACGCGGGGTATTTGCCGCTCGTGTAGTCTTTGAGGTTGAAGATTTCGAGGCTGCCGATTGCGCCGTCGCTGTCGTAGAGCAGCTCCAGGACGTCTTCGCATTTGAGTCCGGTCAGATTCAGGGTGATCTGGCAGCCCGAGTGGAGGCCGCTGAGTTTTTCGATGAGTTCGCCGGGGTCCAGTTCCAGCAATCCGGGGCAGGCGTGAGTTAAAGCCGAACCGGGTGCATTCGGGGAGCAGGCCGGCCGGAGGAAACGCTCCACAATGGTTTCCGAGTCGAATGCGTTCATTGCGGCAACGAGGCCGTCGATCTCCGCGCGTTTTTCCTGGCCGGCTTCTGCATAGACTTCACGCAATTTTGCGACCGCTGCTTCCATGGCGGGCAGGATACGGGCGTGGATGAATCTTGCCAGATGAAGGACCGACGCCTGCCCCGTTCTGATGGAGGAGAGGAATTCGGAAGCGGATATCGGGGCCAGGTCGAGGTCGAATTCCCGGTTGATGACCGGAAGCGAGTTTTCGTTGAACACGCGAAGGATCGAAAGGACCTGTCCCTGCTGGTATTCCGAAACTTTCCGGCCTTCTTCCAAAAAGGCAAGAACTTCCGGTCGGTCAAGAAAGGAAATGAAGTCCTGCGTGTCCGAAAAACCCCGCGGGACCCAGATGAGCTTTGCGGTTCGATCGTAGAATTTAGCGGGGAATTCGATCCCGACCCGGACGTTGATGTCCATGATTTCCGCGGCTCCCAGGAGTTCCGAAACCGGTTCGGGGTCCACAAAATTGTAGTACACGATGGTGATGTGGCGGATCCCCTTGATCCATGCATCCATAATCAGATGTGAGGGGGACTTCCGGCCTTTGGTGTAGGAGTCGTGCACGTGGCCGTCGAAGGTGACCTGGTTCCACTCCTCGGGCATTTCGAGCAGGTGGTGTTCTTTTAAGAGTTTCCGTATCAGTATCGGTTTCCCTGAGACCGCCGAGCGGAAATCATGGGCCAGTTCAAGACGCCGCAAGCGATCGGTCCGGGTCCGTATGAGTTCTTTCATGATCTGGAGCAGCACCCGGGCCGTATTCTTCCGCATATGGCTGTCGGCGCTGTTCAGGACCTCGTCTTTCAGCGAACGAAGAGCGCTCAGCCTGTCCTCGGCCCCGGCACCTTCCAGGGATTCGAGCATGCGTATGATGGCGTAAGCAATCCGGAGGGCCCGCGACTCGGCCAGTTCCTTTATCCCATGTGGGTGAAGGTATGGGTAGAGAAGGTCGTCGAGGTGGCTGAACGATTCCTTGCGATCGAGAATGGAATCGACTATCTCCAGCAGCTTGTAGTCGCGTTCATCGAAGTAGAGTCCGAACTTCCGCGCTTCCATGCAAATGCCTCCGATGTCCGCCAGGGAACAGTTGGATATTTGGAAGCAAGTTTACAGGAAAGCGTTCCGGAAGAATGTCGGAGGCAGTCTGATTTTGTTGTAGGACTATCGGGAGAGTTTTGTAGGTGTCCGGCTTATGCGGCTGTCGGTGAAAGGGCTGTGGGAGTGTAGGAATGCAGGACCCGGGAAACCTTCAGCCACGAAAAACCTGGGGCAGCATAGCCGCAACCAAAGTACGAAAAGCAAGAGCCTGCAACCACGAAATACACGAAAATCACGAAATAAAACAATACGATATGGTCGTAGGATGGATGACAACCCATCGCTTTTGAGAACGCCCGGAATGATTGTGTGGAAACACGGTAAAGTCGTCATGCGGAAAAAGAAGTCGTATTCGACAGCCCCTGAGCTTCCCGGCAGCTAAGGGAGGAACGAACCGACAAAAATCGATGGGTTCCCGCTCCGCTCCCACCCATCCTACGGTCTTATCCGATAGTTTCCTTTGGTATTTTTCGTGTATTTCGTGACTTTCGTGGTTAAGGGTTTTGTTTTTGCATTTTGGTTGCGGCTATGCTGCCCCAGGACTTTCGTGGTTATGGGCTTTTGCCTTTGTATTTTTGCGGTTGGGCCGTTCCTACATTGACAGCTGGTTCGTGACGACGTAATGCGTCAACTCGGCGTTGGTTTTCATCCGCATTTTTTCGAGGATGCGGGTCCGGTATGTGCTTACGGTCTTTACGCTGAGGTTCAGCTCGCTCGCTATCTCCGTGATCATCTTCCCGCTTCCGATCATCACCAGGACCTGGTATTCGCGGTCGGAGAGTTCCTCATGCAGAGGTCCTTCCGTTCTGCCGGCCAGATCGGCAGCAAGCAACTCGGCCAGTTGCGGACTTACGTACCTGCCTCCGGCGTAGACCTTGCGGATCGCCGTCACCAGCTCGTCCGGCGCGCTCTCCTTGGTCAGGTAGCCTGCGGCCCCCGCTTTCAGCATCCTCTTGCCGTACTGCTCTTCCGGGTGAATGCTCAGAGCGAGTACGGGAAGCCTGGGCCGCTCGTTCCGGAGCTGCTTCAGCACCTCTATGCCCCCTCCGCCCGGCATCGTTATGTCCAGAACGATTACGTCGAAGTCGTTTTTTCGGACTTTTTCCAGCAACTCCCAGCCATTTGCAGCCTCGTCGGCCAGGATCATGTCGGGTATACCTTCGAGGATCTGTTTGAGCCCCGCCCGTACTATCGCGTGATCGTCGGCAATGAGAATCCTGATCAATTAGCAAGCTCCGTTCGATGTAGAGGTATTCTGACACAAATTGTCGTCCCCATGCCCGGGGAACTGTCGATTTCCACCGATCCGCCGAAAGCTGCGGCACGTTCGCGTATTCCCAGCAGTCCGTACGAATGCGGGTTGGAAGTGGCGTCCTTGCCTATTCCTTTTCCGTCGTCCCGGATGGAAAATACCAGGGCGCTCTGTTCCTCTCTCAGCTGCAATTCTACCTTCTTCGCATCGGCATGGCGCATAATATTCGTCAATGTTTCCTGCAGGATGCGAAAAATAGCCGTCGAGACGTCTTCATCGATCTCGACGTCCCCCATCTCCAGCTTCACTTCACACCTGGTCCCGGTTCTTTTTTCGAACTCTTCGGCCTGCCATTCGATCGCGGCGTGAAGTCCGAAGTCGTCCAGGATTCCCGGCCTCAGGTCCGAGGAGAGCTTCTTTATCGAGCTGATTGCAGAGCCGATTATGCCGGACATGGATTCGATTTTCTGGAGAACCGGCGTCTGATTTCCGTCGAGTTTCTTTTTCATCCAGGCCAGGTCGATCTTGAGCGCGGTCAGGGTCTGGCCGAACTCGTCGTGTATCTCCCGTGCGATCCTGGTGCGCTCTTCCTCTCTGGCTGACTGGAGCCGCCTGTAGAGGTCCCGCAATTGCTCGTTCGACTTCCTGAGTTCCTCCTGCACCAGTTTCCGTTCGGTGATGTCCCTGAGAATCGCCGATGCGCCCATTATCGCTCCGGAATCATCCGCAATGGGCGAGACCGTGATGGAAACATCTATCCTCGTGCCGTCTTTCTTTACGCGCACCGTCTCGTAGTTATCGACGTGCTCGCCCTTTCTGATCTTTTCCACGATTCGGAACAGTTCATCGTGGTGATCGGGTGGAGTAATTATGGAAACGGATTTCCCCCTGATTTCCTCCGGCGAGTAACCCAGGAGTTCCTCTGCTCCCCTGTTCCAGCTTACGATGGTTCCGTTTAACTCCTGGCCTATGATCCCGTCGTCCGAATATTCGACAATCGAAGCCATAAGCGAGCGCGCTTCCGAGTGCATCTGCGCAAAGCGGTAAATAACACGCGCGGCGATGAGAATGATCGTGGTGGTGAGCAGGATAGTTATTGCGTGAGATTCCCACGTGCTGATGCTCGGCCAGATAACCTGCTTCATCCATTCGATTATGGTGATGACGAGGGACCCGAAAGCCGCGAGAAGCCAGGGTGTTGATGGTTTGAGATAACGAGTGCGAGCCATAGTGTAAGTTCTCCCGGGACAAGTATACTGCTGTCGGGAGGGAGTGAACAGCGAGCAGTGAGCGGTGAACGGGAAAAAACGTTAATTACGAACGTCCCGGCCAGCCATGGGTGACACACTCTCCGGCTCTCGGCCGGCACGGTCGGGAAACGTTGCCCAACTCAACTCACGGTTCGCTGCTCCCTGTTCACTCGCTCCGTGATTAACTTGAGATCAAAGTTTATCGTGTAATAAATGTTCTTTAAGTAATGACTTAAGATGAGGAGCATGCTCATGAAATATTTTGCGGTGCCGGTCTTGATTGGAATGCTTCTATTGCTGGGGCCGATCTTGCCTGCGAATGCGGCGCCTCAGGAAGAGGCACTCCGTCTCAACACGTCAACAGCGGTATTGCAGGACGTGATGCGGATTCCGGAGCAGGGAATACCGGCTGACCTGATAAGAAGTGCATACGGGATTGCGGTTTTTCCCGACCTGATCAAGTTTGGGCTTGGAATCGGAAGGACCAGAGGAAACGGGGTCCTGGTGGTGCGCAGAGCCGACGGGTCCTGGAGCGATCCCTCTTTTCTGAGACTGTCGGGCGGCAGTCTGGGGTTTCAGGCTGGAGTCGCATCGACCGACCTTATTCTGGTTTTCAGGACAGCAAGGGGGCTGCAGCAGATCGAAAGGGGGAAGCTGACTCTCGGGGGGACCATTTCCATTGCGGCGGGTCCTATCGGGAGGACCGGCCAGGCAGCAACGGACTCGCAGCTTCGGTCTGAAATTCTTTCCTACTCCAGGAGCAGGGGACTCTTTGCGGGAGTGGCAATCGAGGGAGCTTCACTCAAATACGATTTCCGGGCGAACGAAGATTTTTTCGGGGTTGCCGATCCAATCAGGACTCAGATGGCGAGCATTCCCCCGGCGGCACGTAACTTTATGTGTGTTCTTTCGAGATATTCAGGCGCGCCCACAAACGTTTGCGCATGATCCGGAGTTTGATTTTCGGGGCGGGCCGATCCCGCCCCGGCTTACATCAGGATAATAACTTCGGCCGGGATTATTCCGGCATATAGGGCAGTCCTTCCAGAGAAGGCTGGAGATCTTTCACGATCCCTTCGATTGCCGCATGGAGGTCCTTCACGGGGCAGATTCTTACCTCGCCGGACCTTCTGATCTTGATTTCCACTTCACTGTTTTTCAGATTCTTCTGGCTTACCACGACCCGAATGGGAACACCCAGCAGATCCGCATCTTTCAGCTTCACGCCCGGCGATTCATCCCGGTCGTCGAAGAGGACCTCATACTTCGTTTTCAGGTCGGCGTATATCTGTTCGGCCATTTCCTGGATTTCCGGTTTTTTCCCGAGCTGTGAGACGACTATTTGAAACGGCGCGATGGAAATGGGGAACTGCATCCCGGAATCGTCGTGCCATCTTTCGATGGCGGACGCCATGAGTCGCTCGACGCCGATTCCGTAGCACCCCATGACCACCCGGTGGTGTTCGCCGGAGTTGTCCAGGTAGGTGACGTCCATCGATTCGGCCGCGGTGTATTTGGTCCCCAGTTTGAAAGTGTGGCCGAGTTCGATTCCTCGCCGAATTTCCAGGCGTGCGCCGCTGCAGGCCGCGCACTCGTCGCCCTCACGCACTTCGGTGATATCGACCATATCGGTCCAGGCGAAATCCCGTCCGGGAAGGACGTTCCTGTAGTGCGCATCGGGTTCGTTCGCCCCGGCAATAAAGAGCATCCGGTCGGTGACGGAGGTATCGATGACCACTTTCATCCCGCTGATGCCGACGGGCGAAAGGAAGCCGGCGTGGAGCCCGCGTTTTACGAGTTCCGCTTCAGGCGCAAAGTCGAGGTGGACCGCTTTGAGGTGGTTGGCCAGCTTTGTCGGGGAGACGTTGAAATCCCCGCGGACCACGGCCAGCACCGGATTGCCGTCCGCAACGTATGCGACCGTCTTCAGGAAGTGCGGCTCGGATGAGTTGAAGAACGTCATGAGATCCGCAATCGTTTTCACCCCGGGGGTGGCAACCTTCTCCATCGGAGGGGGATCATCAGCCGGATGGCCGTGAGCGGGCTTCAGCCCAACCGCCTTTTCGGTATTCGCGCTGTAGCCGCAGCCGGGGCATACCACGAAACGGTCTTCTCCGTTTGGCGACTCCAGCATGAACTCGTGGGAACCCGTTCCGCCCATGATCCCGGAATCCGCTTCGATCGGGACCGCCTTCACCCCGCAACGGGCGAATATCCTCAGATATGCGTTGAAAATCCTGGGATAGTAGGCGTCCAGGTCGGTGAAATCCGGATGAAAGCTGTAGGCGTCTTTCATGAAGAATTCGCGTACCCGGAGCATGCCCGCCCTGGGGCGCGCCTCATCGCGAATTTTTGTCTGGATCTGATAGAGCATGACCGGCAGGTCCCGGTAGGAGCGCAGGAACTGTTTGGCGATGTCGGTGACGACCTCTTCGTGGGTCATTGCAAGCACGAATTCCCGGTCTCTGCGGTCTTTGAAACGGATCAACTCCTCGCCGATGTCGAAGTAGCGGCGGGTCTTTTTCCAGAGTTCGGCGGGGTTGAGCACGGGCATTGTGAGTTCCAGCCCGCCTATCCCGTCCAACTCTTCGCGGATTATGCTCTTGATTTTTTCCACAACCCGATGGCCGAGCGGCAGAAGCGAATAAACGCCGGCGGCAATGGGGTTGATATAGGAGCCTCGAAGGAGATAGATGTGCGAGGGTGTCTCCGCCTCCTTGGGCACTTCAAAAAGGGTGTGTATGAACGCTTGCGAATACCGCATTGCCAACCTCGTTTTTTCGTTTGATATGCCGATCCGGACGACCCGGGATGGGAAGTAACCGTAGATACTATCATTTATCGTTCGGGATATCTACTTCCAATCAGAGGCGCGGGGCGGTTCGTAGATAGGGACTTTGCACATCCCTGCTGCCTTCAGGAGGGATGAGTCCTGCGTGGCGAGGGGCAGATTGTGTCTCATCGCGAGGTCCAGGTAAGAAGCATCATATGTTGAAAGCCAATGTTCACGAGCTAGCGAAATGATTTCTTTGAGCATGCGCTCGGGGCGCTCCTGCTCCACCACGATGGGTAAACCACTCAGGAGTTCCAGGAAACGGACGACTGAAGCCTGGCTTAGACGCTTTCTTCTTTCCGCGACAAGCAGGACGTTGCCCACCTCCAGAGGCCATATTGCAGGGACAAAGGCCTCTCCGGCATCGAGGCTTTCGAGTACGGACGCTCCATAATGGTTTCTCTCATCTTCGAAACACCACGACATGACGACTGAATTATCGACCACAAAAGGGGTGGACATCAGCGCCTTCCTTCTTCAATCATATCGCGAATCGAAAGCCCGTCGAGGCGGTTGCCTCTTCGGAATTGTTTTAACTGGTCGATGATGTCTCGCACCGGCGTTCTCTTTGAGATATCTGCGGGTTGCAGTATGGCCACAGGCACACCGTGCTTTGTGATCATTATCTTCTCGCCTTTGGCGACACGCTCCAGCAACTGGGGCAGGTGCGTTTTTGCTTCATATGCTCCTACTGTTTCCATAAATACCTCCATCTCAGACTAGTCTAATACTAGTCTAAACAATCCCGGTCAAAGGAGCAAGTAAATTTTTCATACGGTGTGGGATTTGGAGTGGGCAGCGATCTCTCACCCGTCGGCGCCTTCGGCAAATCCTGTCAATTCCTGTCCCCTGGACGGTCCGGGGCGCGAGAAAAAGTTACGGATCGGGAAAACACGTTCTTAGGAGATTTCTCATCGAGAACTTTCGAAACGACCATATAGGAGTAAGGATCATCGCCTGTTTTGTAATCGGACTCCCTGATGGACAGTAACTCCTGGGCCATCAGCATGGTGATGAGCATCATCGAAAGAGCGAAAACCAAAGGCAGCGTGCATTGGAAAAGATCTTCCAGCTTCTCGTCATAAAATCCGGATCTGAGCTTTACCAAGAACTTGTTGATTGGAGCCTTAACCATTTTGAAACTTTCCCTTTCCCAGCATTTGACTATTTGGCGCGAAAAATCAACCACTACAACCTCACTAACACACCGGAACAAATTCAATCGGCTAATCCGCCAATTCCCGGGAACCACAAGGGCGGGGATACTATCAAATTTCCCTTTCAGAGTCATCCTCCTTTTCTTTGTGGTATCTATTACAAGTACTGATATAATTATAACTTTCACAAAACTTGGTTATTACTCTCATGGAACTCAGCAGATACGAATAATGTATTTTGAAAATCGATATGTAAATTAGGACAAAGAAAATGCATTCATGAAATTCCCGGGGCAGCACAGCCGCAACCAAAATGCAGAAACGAAATCCTTAACCACGAAATACACGAAAATCACGAAAGAAAACAATTGGATAAGGTCGTGGGATGGGTGGAACGGAGAGACTGTGTCGTATTGTCGATGAAAAATAGCCCAATTCCGGTCGGTTACGACACAGCCTCGGAGCGTAACCCATCGTTTTTGGGTGAGCGATACGAGTACGAAAAACACGAAAGTGCCGTTCAGTTCCCCTCGGCTTAAAGTGCACCTAAGAGGTTGATGTCAAACGATTTACAGAACCGGCAACATGAAAATCCTGCTCAAAAAACAAGAAAATGACGAATAGTAGTACGAAATCACGAAAGAAAACAATAGGATAAGATCGTAGGATGGGTGGAACGGAGAGACTGTGTCGTGTTGTCGATGAAAAATAGCTCAATTCCGGTCGGTTACGAACACTCTCGGAGCGTAACCCATCGTTTTTGGGTGAGCGATACGAGTACGAAAAACACGAAAGTGCCGTTCGGTTCTCCTCGGCTTAAAGTGCGCCTAAGAGGTTGATGTCAAACGATTTACAGAACCGCAGGCATGGAAATCCAGCTAAAAAAACAAGAAAATGACTGGTGGCATAAGTAATATAATTAAAAGCGTATATATCAGTTCATCAGCCTGCCTGCGGCGATGTAGTTTTCAAGCCCTCGATAAAGTTCCGCGAACTAATCCGGCATTGTGATTTTTTGATTAAGCAGGATGATGCCGCACAAATAAAATTACAGGGAGAGATTTCGGCTCGATGCAAAATGGCTTAATAACACTCTCGTGGCCGGCCTCACGATCCATTCCTTATTGCGAATAACAACGAGAATGTCACGATACTCTCCTGTGTTCCGGATCGTTGTGACAAAAATGTTCTTTAAATTCCTTCTTTTCAAGTTGTATCGAACCCTCTGAATCCTTCCAGTTCCTGATAAATCAAATGTTTATACCCGCCGGCAAGGTCTTTGCTTAACCTTCGCACGAAGGTGCTTATAATTATCTGCATCGTTTTATTTCCGGAGAAGAACCTGAAAGGTCATTTTAGATGAAAACGGAATGCGACAGCTATTCGGAGCGGCTGCCGAAGGTAGAGTTCGAACCAGCCGCGGGAAGTTTTGGCAATGAGCGCGAGGCCGAGTTGGAGGTCGAGATCGCACGGCTGCGTGCCAGGGTTTCCGCGCTGGAATCGATTGTCGGCGACCGCCAGAGGATCGCGAAGTCGCTGCAGGACCAACTCCAGTTCCTGCAGACCCTCATAGATACGATTCCGAGCCCCATCTTCTACAAGGATAAGCGCCGGACCTACCTCGGGTGCAACACAGCCTTCGAGCGCCGCCTCGGACTGGATCGGGAGGACATACTCGGAAAAAGCGCATCCGATCTGTTTCCGCCGGACCTCGCAGCCAGGTACGAACAACACGATGCGGAGCTTTTCGCCAATCCCGGGGAGAAGGTGTATGAGGCAAGCCTCACATATCCCGATGAGGAAAGGCACGATGTCATCATCACGAAGGGTATATTCACCGATTCGGAGGGAGATGTTGCAGGGTTGGTCGGGGTCATTGTGGACATCTCCGAGCGGAAGCGCGCGGAAGAGGCTCTACAAAAGGCTCATGACGAACTGGAAGTGCGTGTGGAAAAAAGGACCGCCGCTCTTGCCGAAGCAAATCGAAACCTGGAAAAAGAGATTGCCGAACGGGTCAGAATTGCCGAAGAACTCAGGATGAGTTCAGAAAAGCTGAAGATATTCGCCTATTCGGTCGCCCACGATCTCAAGAGCCCCTCGGTCGGCATCTTCGGCCTCGCGAGGCTTCTGCGGAAGAAGCTGGCCGGAACCCTGGACCAGAGGCATGACGGCATCTGCGAGCAGATCATGAAGGCATCGGAGCATGTTGCCTCCCTGGTTGATGCCATAAACATCTACATTGCCACCAAAGAAAATCCGCTCAGGATCGACAGCGTCCACATGGAAGAGGTTTTCAGCATGCTTCGCGACGAGTTTTCGGCCCGGCTCACGGTGAGGGGCATTACTCTTGTCGAACCGAAGGCCATGCCCGTCATCCGCGCGGACAAGATTTCAATACTTCGTGTGTTCAGAAACCTTATCGACAATGCCCTGAAGTACGGAGGAGAAAAGCTGTCCGAAATACACACGGGCTATGAAAAACGCGACGGATTTCATCACTTTACCGTTGGTGATGATGGGGTCGGGATCAGGGTCGAAAGCAGCGCCAAAATATTCAACAAATTTCATCGTGAGCGCGGATCGGAAGGGATCGAAGGAACGGGACTGGGACTGGCAATCATCAAGGAGATCGTAGAACTCCATGGAGGCCGCGTTCTCGTGGAGGCAAACAGGAATCGAGGGACACTGTTTCATGTGTGGATTGCAGATGATCTGTAGAATTTGCCGATGACCCGTTTCATTCAATTGTCTGCCAAAACCCTCATACATCCTCGATGATTCTTAGAACCGTCAATGTTGTTGCTTTAAGGAAATACGCCGCTGGTTCCCAAGGTTCCGCCTTGGGAACCCCGCCCCGGCAGGCCGGATAGTATCCGTTACGTGCTGTGCGCTCAGGGCAACTCTACCACAGCCTCTGCGCTTCGCTCCCCCACCCTTCTACCGTCGCTGTCGCACTTCCGAATCGAAGTTTCATTCTTTGCCCTGGATTTTGTCGTTGCAGAAGTTGGTGGAAAGCTCTCCCCGAAGGGCCGCATCTTATTCATAAACACTCCGGGACCTACGAAACGGAGCAGGAAAATCATTCATTCGGCAGAAGTTTTGGCTGACATGGTGATTATATTAGGACACTCGGATACAATCGGATTTCGTCCGAACTGAAAAGAAGTTTCAACGGGGCATGCAAGAATCTTTCATCTCGTCATCGCAAGCCTGTCCTGTAATCCGAGCCCGGCAATACTCAAATCAATATCAATGCCCGTAGAGTTGAAAGCCCGATAAGGTTTTGTTTTGATTGGCCTTTAATTTGCACTCAATTCACCTCACATGAGAAAAGCGAGGAGACGCATCATATGGAACCCGAGGAAAAGAATCGAATCAGCGGTAATCCCGCACCTCCGAGACGACGCAGGGGCATTTTCGTTCCACTCTTTTTCTTTGTGTTGGGAGTTGCGAGTGCGCTGGGGTACACGCACTGGTACGTGGGGGGGAGGCAAATGGAGATGCAGGCGCCTTCACCCGCTGCGGAGTCCCAGCCCGCTGTGGCCGAAAAGAAAAAAGCCGAACCAAAGATCCTCTACTATGTGGACCCGATGAATCCATCCAATAAGTCGGACAAGCCGGGGAAGGCACCGTGCGGGATGGACATGGTTCCCGTTTACGAAGAGGCTGAAAAGGGCCCGGAGGAACTTCCGCCCGGAACAGTAAAAATCAGCGCGGAAAAGCAGCAACTGATCGGGGTGCAGTTCGGCAATGCCGTCGAGATACCCATGTCCAAATCCATTCGGGCAGTTGGGCGCGCGGTTTACGACGAGACCAGAATAGCCCACGTGCACACAAAGTTTCCCGGTTGGGTTGATAAGGTACATGTAGATTTTGTCGGTCAGCTTGTGAAGAAGAACCAGCCGTTGTTTTCGATTTACAGCCCTGAACTTCTGTCTACTCAGCAGGAGTTGCTGATTGCGAAAAAGTCGAAAGATTACCTCCAGAACAGCCAGTTCGAAGGCATCGGGTCACATTCCGTTTCCCTGTACAAGGCTACCCGTGAGAGGCTGAAGCTCTGGGATATCAGTGATTCACAGATCAATGAAATCGAGCGGCGGGGTGCTCCCGAAAAGTCGCTCACACTTTATTCCCCGCTGAACGGTTTCGTCGTCACCCGAAACCTCTATCCGGGACAGCAGGTTTCCCCGGAGATGGACCTCTACACCATCGCGGACCTCTCCAATATCTGGATACAAGCCGAGATCTACGAATACGAGATCAACTATATTCAGCTTGGTCAAAAAGCCACCGTAACGTTTCCGTCCTACCAGGGTAAGACTTTTACCGGGAAGATCACCTATATATCCCCCGAGTTGGATGCCAAAACGCGAACCCTCAAAGTTCGGATAGAACTTCCCAATCCCGATTTCAAGATCAAGCCGGATATGTTTGCCAACGTCGAGTTGAAGGTCGATTACGGCAACAAGCTGTCCATTCCGCAGGAAGCCGTGCTGGATTCCGGTGCCAGCCAGACCGTATTTGTGGCACGCGAGGGCGGCTATTTCGAACCGCGGAAGGTTACTCTCGGCCCGAAAGTGGGCAATCATTTTGTAGTCATGGATGGGCTCAAGTCAGGTGAGAAAGTAGTGACTTCCGCGAACTTCCTGATCGATTCGGAGAGCCAGATCAAGTCCTCGCCGACTGCCATGGCCGAGCATGCGGGACATGGAGGTCACGCTCAACCTGCGGCCGACCATTCGGGGCATTCCGGTACAGGCGCGACGCCTGCACCTGCGGCAGATCATTCGAGCCATCAAGGTCATGGAACGACTGATGCTGCCGGTGCGCAGCCGAAGCCCGATCCCGGGATGGATCATTCCGCGCACGGAGGATCGGCCACAGACCATTCGCAACATTCTGGAGCGGGTTCGCCGGCGGCGGCGAGTGCCGATCACAGCGGACACGGGCAATAAGCAGCCCGGTAAATGTGCCCTGGAAAGTAAACCAGTCAACCCGCCATTAGTGGATATAAAATGATCAACAGGATCATCGATTTTTGCGCCAACAACCGGTTTCTCGTCTTCGTTTTTATTGGAGCCGCCGTCTTCGCCGGTCTCTATTCGATGAAGCACATTACCCTGGATGCCATCCCCGATCTTTCGGATACGCAGGTCATTATCTACTCGAAGTGGGACCGCAGCCCTGACATCATGGAGGACCAGGTCACATACCCGATCGTCACCGCCATGCTGGGAGTGCCCGGCGTGAAGGGCATACGAGGGTCGACGGACTTCGGCTATTCGTTCGTGACGGTCATATTCGAGGACGGGACCGACATCTACTGGGCAAGGTCAAGGATAGTCGAATACCTGAACAACATTTTGCCGAAGCTGCCCCAGGGCGTTCAGGTGGAATTGGGACGAGACGCCACATCGATTGGCTGGGTGTTCCAGTATGCGCTGGTCGATACGACCGGGAAGCACAATCTTGCCGAATTGCGTTCGGTCCAGGACTGGTTCCTGAAATTTGAGATCCAGTCCCTGCCGGGAGTTGCCGAAGTCGCGCCGATCGGCGGATTTGTTCGGCAATACCAGGTGAACCTCGACCCGAATTCGCTTCTTGCCTACAACATTTCGCTCGAAAAAGTGATGAACGCCATCCGCGAGGGCAATAACGACGTCGGAGGGCGGCTCGTCGAACTCTCCGGACGCGAGTACATGGTTCGCGGCCGCGGTTATGTGAAATCGCTGAGCGACATCGAAAACATCGTCGTCGGTACAAATGAGGGAACCGGCACGCCGATTCTGGTGAAGAACCTGGGCAACGTCGTTCTCGGGCCCGACCTGCGCCGCGGAGTCGCCGACCTGGACGGCCAGGGCGACACCGTGGGCGGAATCGTCATTATGCGGTACGGTGAAAACGCACTTACCGTGATCGACAGAGTCAAAAAGAAGCTGGCCGAAATCGAACCCAACCTGCCTCCCGGCATTAAGCTCGTTACGACTTACGACCGGGCGGACCTGATAGAGCGCTCGATCGACACTCTCCAAGGTACCCTGATCGAGGAACTCATAATCGTAAGCCTCGTGATCCTCATTTTTCTCTGGCACATCCCGAGCGCCCTAATTCCGATCATCACCATTCCCGTGGCGGTCATCATCTCTTTCATACCTATGTGGGGGATGGGGATTACCGCAAACATCATGTCCCTCGGTGGAATTGCGATCGCAATCGGAGCGATGGTGGACGCGGCAATCGTGGTGGTCGAGCAGACCCACAAGAAGCTCGAACACTGGGATGCGGAGGGACGACCCGGCAATTTTAAGGATGTCGTCATCGGTGCGGTAAAGGAAGTAGGAGGGCCGAGCTTCTTCGCACTGCTGGTGATCGCCGTTTCGTTCATGCCCGTCTTTACGCTGGAAGCTATGGAAGGGCGTCTTTTCAAGCCTCTTGCATTCACCAAGAACTTTTCGATGATTGTCGCCGCACTCCTGGCGATTACGCTCGATCCTGCAATCCGTCTGCTTTTCACTCATATGAAGGACTTTTCGTTCCGGCCGAGATTCCTCGCCCGTGCTGCGAATGCCGTTCTTGTAGGAAAGATCCACAGCGAAGAGACCCATCCGATCAGCCGCCCGCTCATGCGGATTTACCACCCCATAGTGGAATTCGTGCTCAGACACCAGTGGATCACGATTATGTCCGCAGTTCTGGTGCTCCTATATACGTTCACTCCCTCTGCGTGGGTTTCCGGAAAAATACCCGGCATAGGGGTTTTTGAAAGGCTCGGATCCGAGTTCATGCCGCCTCTCGATGAAGGATCGCTGCTGTACATGCCGACAACCATACCGGGCATTTCAGTGGCGGAGGCCCAGAGGGTGCTCCAGGTCCAGGACAAGATCCTGAAGAGCTTTCCCGAGGTGGACCGCGTATTCGGAAAAGCCGGCCGGGCGGAGACCGCCACCGATCCTGCTCCGCTCTCTATGATGGAGACGGTGATTCTTCTCAAGCCGCAGTCGGAGTGGCCCAAAATCCCGACCTGGTATTCCGAATGGGCGCCCGAATGGCTGAAAGGAATTTTGCGAAGAGCATGGCCCGATCACCGGAGCACGGAAGACCTGATCCACGGACCCGGAGGGCTCGACCAGGCTATGCAGATTCCCGGGGTGGTCAACGCCTGGACGATGCCTATCAAAGCCAGGATCGACATGCTCAATACGGGGATTCGAACCCCCGTGGGCATTAAAGTCCTCGGTCCGGACCTCAAAAAGATCGAGGAGATCGGCAAGGAAATCGAATCCGCCCTCAGGGGAGTTGCGGGAACCTCCAATGCTTACGCCGAGCGCACGGCCGGCGGCTACTTCCTGGATTTCGACCTGAAGCGGGACGAACTTGCGCGCTACGGTCTCACCATAGCCCAGGTCGAAAGTGCCATCACTTCAGCAATAGGCGGCGAGAACATCACCACAACAATCGAGGGACGTGAACGTTACCCGATAAGCCTGCGATACATGCGCGACTACCGGAGTACGATCGACCGGCTGAACAGGACGATGATTTCGACGATGAGCGGGGCGCAGATTCCCATCGTGCAGGTTGCGGATATCAAACTCATTTCCGGTCCCGGAATGATCCGGGACGAAAATGCAAGACTCAGCGGCTATGTCACAGTCGATATTTCCGGCCGTGATGTCGGCAGCTACGTTGAAGATGCCAAGAAGGTGGTAAGCACGCACGTACAGCTTCCGCCCGGCTACACCCTTACCTGGAGCGGTCAGTACGAAAGCATGATCCGGGTGAAGGACAGACTGATAGTTGTCGTCCCCATTACGCTGTTCATCATATTTATGCTCATCTATTTCAATACGAAGTCGGTGGCGAAAACATTCATCATCTTTCTCGCTGTTCCGTTTTCGGCTGTCGGTGCAGTCTGGTTCCTGTACTTCCTCGGGTACAACATGAGCATCGCGGTCTGGGTCGGTTTGATCGCACTAATGGGAGTCGATGCGGAAACGGGTGTTTTTATGCTGCTCTATCTGGACCTCGCCTATTATTCCAGGCGGGACAAGGGCCTAATGAATACGAAGCAGGACCTGCGGGAAGCCATCGTGGAGGGTGCCGTCAAAAGACTGCGTCCCAAGTTCATGACGGTAGCCGTCATGTTCCTGGGCCTGGTTCCAATCATGTGGTCCATGGGAGCGGGTTCCGATGTAATGAAGCGGATCGCCGCACCGATGATCGGAGGGATTTTCACATCTTTCCTCATGGAGCTTCTGGTTTACCCGGCTATATATGAAGTGTGGCGCTGGCATTTCCACCTGAAGAAAAAAAGGTCTGCTTTGGGTGAAAATCCGGCTTAACATTGTTTGTAGAAACGGTGCATCACCCCTCATCGACTGGAACCGGGAGGTTGCCGGTGCGCGGGTGATGCAGCCGGTTATGACCGTATGTTTAATGGCTTTCTATAAAGGAGAGGGTATGAGAAAGGTTCGGCTGGTTGTATTCGCTTTTGTGATTTTCGGGTTGCTTTGCATGGGTCCGGGACTGTCCGGGTTGGCCTATGCGGCTGCGCAGACCAAGTGCCCGGTGCTGAACAATCCGATCGACAAGAATGTATACGTCGATTACCAGGGAAAGCGCGTCTATTTCTGCTGTTCTGCCTGCATCGACGATTTCAAAAAGGACCCGCAGAAATATCTGAAGAAAATGGAAGCCGAGGGAATCACTCCGGAAAAGGCTCCGAAGTGAGTGAACAGTGAACGAATCAGTGAGCAGTGAACTGAAAAAACAATTCTCCCTTACCCCTTTTCTGAAGGGGTAGGGGAATCAGTAGGGAGCGCAGGGGTCTTAAGAGCCGGTGGCGCTACACCACTATTGAGAGACGGAGGCCGGAATCTTTTGTGATGGTGGAATGTAAAGCAAGTGGACGATGAGTCGCGTAAGGTGGGGGAGCGGAGCGGTGTAATGCTTCATCGTGCCCACCGTCCGATACGGTCCGATGATTTTTTTGCATTAATTTCAAGGAAATACCGCCGGCCCTTAAGAAGCCTTGCGGTCATATACCGTCAACACAGCTTGAATGAGAGCCAAAAACCGCCGTTCCCGTTGAGTTGAGGCACGGTTTCCTGACCGTGCCGGCCTGGAACCGAGAAAATGGCTGGTCGGGAGATCGCGCAAAAACAAGGGAAAGAATATTCTGTGCGTAAGGGCAGGCGCCATATTAAGCATAATGCTAATTGATTCGATTTGATTCCAAAAACGATGGGTTCCCGCTCCGCTCCCACCCATCCTACGGCCCTTCCGGTTGGTGCCCACCCACTCGGATCAGGCCCCTTCTGAGAATGGCCGGGCGGTGGACACCGGAAAACGTCACATTTACGAATCTCTTACCAAGTACCTGTTCAACCGATTTTCCAAATCCCTTCTCCATCCTCTTGATTCAATCCGGGAACGTTCCTTTCGCGATGTCCTTGCACTTCCGCCTTCACCCGCAACCTCCCGCATGGTAATAAAAAGGGGAGACATTGCTCTGAACCGGCCGACAAGGAGGATGTGCTGCCATGAAGGAAGACACCCGTTGGGTCAAGACGCATTGTGCCCGCATGGATCACGGTGGCTGCGGTTTGCTGGTCGAAGCCGGAGGAAACGACATCCTGCAGGTCCGGGGAGATCCGGAAGGATATCTGAACAAGGGCTATACCTGCTTCAAGGGCAGGGTTTCGGCCGAGCGGCTCAACCACCCGAATCGTCTCCGGTATCCACTGAAGCGTGCAGGAAAGCGCGGGGAGGGCAAGTGGCAGCGCATCTCATGGGATGAAGCGCTGGATGAGACAGCGAAGAATCTTCTTCGAATAAAATCGGAATTCGGTGCGCGCGCCGTCGCATTCGGGGCCGGAATGCCCAAAGGGCTCGAACATTTCGTCCTCATTCGGTTTGCCAATATCTTCGGTTCCCCAAACGTAGTAGCTTCGCAGGATGTCTGCCACGCTCCCCGGGAGATCACGGGGATCCATACCTGCGGATTTTACCCCGTCGCCGACCTGCACAATCCGACCCGACTGATCCTCTCCTGGGCAAGCAATATCCTCTCCACCAGTGAAGAAGGGCAGATCGCCTCCCTCGCGCTGTCTCAGCTCAAGGCAGGCGCCAAACTTATCGTGGTAGATCCCCGCAGGACGGAACTTGCCGAGCGGGCCGATCTGTGGCTTCAGCTGCGACCCGGAACGGCACAGGCGCTTGCCCTCAGCTTTCTTAACGTGATTATCGAAGAATCGCTTTACGACAGGGAGTTTGTCGAGAAATACACATACGGCTTCAATGAGCTGGCGCAGCATGTGAAACTGTATGCCCCGGAAAAGGTTTCCGACATCACCTGGGTCCCGGCCGACCTGATTCGCAGGGCCGCGCGGATGTATGCCGAGGCAAAACCGGCGGCGCTCCAGTGGGGGAACGCAATCGAGCACGACCTTAACGTCTTCGATGCTACCCGGTCCCTTGTTCTTCTCATGGCCATCTGCGGCAATCTCGAAGTGCCCGGCGGAAATGTTCATGCCCACGACCCGGAAATTCTCGGACTTGGAAAATTTGTCCGGGCAGACCTCCTTCCCGACAAGCGCAAAGAAATGATCGGCGCGTACCACGGCACCATCCCCGGGATGATGACGGTTCCCCCGGCATATTTTCGGAAAGCGGTTCTCGAAGGGGTGCCCTATCCAGTCAGGGCTTATTACGGTATGTGCACCAACCCGCTCGTAGCCTGGGCCGACAGCAAGGTTACCTATGAAGCTTTCATGAAGCTCGACTTTGTTGCCGTATCGGAGATCTTCATGACGCCTACAGCTTCGCTTGCCGATATCGTATTCCCGGTTGCACACCATTTCGAGATGAACGACATCGGCCACTACGGCATCGGGCACGGGATGATTCTTGCCCGGCCAAAGGTGGTGGAACCGCCCGAAGAGTGCCGCCCCGACATGGAGATCATGAACGAACTTGGCAAGCGTATATCTACGGCCGAACTGTGGCACGATAATTCTGAAGAATTTCTGGAGGATGTGCTCCGGCCTTCAGGTTTGAATTTCCGGGAATTTGCCGAAAAAGGATATCTCAAAGGGCCCGACCGCTTCAAACAGTACCTCGAAAAAGGCTTCCGAACGCCGTCGGGTAAAGTGGAACTCGTACTGAGCACGGCGGAGGAGTTGAAATTGAAGCCGCTGCCAGAGTTTGCCGGACTGCCGGAAGACGAAGATCCGGAATTCCCGCTCATTCTGATCAGCGCGAAGAGCCGCTACTATTTGTTGTCGTCATACCGGTGGGTTGAAAAGCTCCAGCAAAAGCGGCCCGTACCGCGGGTGGAGATTCATCCCGAGACGGCGGCGGGCTATGGAATCGAAGAGGGTGACGAGGTAGTCATCGAAACGCGGTACGGAGAAATCACCCAGACGGCACACGTTACCGATATTGTCCATCCGCGCGTGATCAGTGCCGCCCTGGGCTGGTGGTTTCCGGAAGGACATCCTGCGGAGCAATTCGACTGGCGGAAGTCGAATTTCAATATGCTTACTTCTGTTGGAAAGCTCGGAAAAGAGTTCGGAACGCCGAATATCAAGAACCTGCCGTGCAGGGTTCGGAAGAGGAACTGAAGCCGGAACTCAAGGGGGACGGCAGTTTTTCATTCTCGTTCAAACGCGCCGGCGGCGTGTCGGCCCCGCTGGATCCCGGCACAAAAGCGCCGCCGGGATGACGGATGTGGGAGCACGGTTCCACACCGGCACGGTCGGGAACCCGTGCCTCAACGCAGATTTTTTATTTATCCCCTTCAGGGAAAAGAACAAAGTGACGATTGGCGCGCCCAATCCCGGGGTGGCGCTCCGCTGACCCCGGGCTATTGGTTAGGTAGCGCTTTCAGCGCAAAAAACGACTCGGCTCGCTTAAGTTGACGCATGCGGGAGACAAGTGTCAGGGGCGCCCGGTACTATTGCCCGCAAGGGTGGGCGGCACGGGTGACACGGGCAACGTTCTTTTGTTGCCCGTGCCGGAGGCAAGAGGGTTCGACGGACAGTATCCCGCAAAGGATGGGCCGACTTTCCGGCAATTGCCTTGAACCAGTGTGGCCGTCACACTCCCATTCACCTCTTTTGCCTCTTCCTTTTGGAAAGAAATGACTTAAGATTCAGCTCATCCACCTATACTTCCTGATAATAAATGGAAACGGACATGATGCAGAACATCTCAGAATCGTTGAGAAAGCAGCGCGAACTCATTCTCGAGGAGGGGAGCGAGCAGGCCCTGGACCGCCACACGAGCCTTCTGGAGATCGCGATCATCTCGCTCTACAACCGTCTCGCGAACAGGCTTCTGGACGGATCCGAGGCATTTCGGGCCGGCGGGGCCATTGCTGCGATCGGGCCTTTCGGGCACGGAGTATCCGGTCCGACCCAGGCTGTACCGATTCTGTACCTCCATGCCGATGATGCTCCCATCAAAGATTCCTGGATTGACGAGATCACCGAACCTCTCATTGATGCCGGCTGGAAGGTTGAGGCCGTTCAAGGGTCGGTACGGCAGATCATCGACAAGGCGAAGAATGCACCCGCCCTCATGCTCAAGCTCATGGATATGCGGTACATTTCGGGTAATAAGGCCCTGGCGGAGCAACTCGAAAAGGCGATTGACGATTACATCGGGGCGAACAGGACCCCATTTCTTCTTTCCCTCCGCGAGGCGGCGGCTTCACGGGATAAGCTGATCGAGCAGGCCCGGAACTGGCTTGAACCGGATCTGGAGGAAAGTCCGGGCGGTCTTTCGGAAATCAACGGGATAAGGTTTGCGTGCCGAATCGCTTCCAACATCCGGAGCCTTGAGGACGCCATATTCCAAGGCTACCTGACTCGTCAGGAAGTGGATTTCCTGCAGAATGCCGAGAAATCCTTCCGCCGCTACCTGACCCTGCTCCAGAGCGCTTCCGGCGATTCTTCCACAATCCTGCCCGTACGGGAGCAGGAGTTGCTCGCAAGAAAACTCGGTTATTCGGAAATTTCCGGCTTTCTCCCGGTCGAGATTTTTATGCAGCATGTACACCAGACATTCCACGGCGTTGCCGAGGTTGCCCGTGAGTTTTGGGAGCGGGTGGAGGAGAGCAGGGCCGACAGGTCCGAAGACAACGGGACCGAACTCGAAGAGGGTATTGTCTCACGGTTTGGGAAAATCTACATTCAAACCGAGCGCTATCCCGCCACTCCCGGGCATCTTGTCCACCTGTTCGCGCTGGCTGCGAAGCAGCGGCTCGGCCTGGCAAACGTTACCCGGCAATGGATCATGCACAACAGAAACGTACTGGATTCGGCATCCGGGGACCCGAACGTGAAGGACGAACTTCTCGCTCTGCTTCGCGCCGATTCGCCCGAAATTCCCTTGCTGCGCCGATTCTACAGCTACGGCCTTATGACCGCGATCATCCCGGAACTCGGTTCGGTACACGGTTTGGTACAGCATGATGCCTTCCACCTATATCCCGTTCAGGAACACCATCTGCGCACCTGCTCCGAGCTGAAAAGGCTCCTTGCGGGGAGGTATGCTGAAACCGAGCCCGATCTGACTCGAACCGCGGCCGATATGACCGACCCCGCGCTTCTGCTCCTGGCCGGACTCCTCCATGACCTCGGAAAAAGTTCGGGAAGCGGGCACGCGGCGAAGGGCGGCGAAATGATCCCGCCGATTGCGAAGCGGCTCGGCCTTTCCGCCCAGGAGACCGATACGGTGCAGTTCCTCGTTGCGCAGCACCTGCTCCTGATCGACAGTGCATCGATGCGCGATCTTGCAGACCCCGAAATGCTGGCCGGCTGTACCGCCGCGGTCGGGAAGCCGGAATACCTCGATCAGCTTTTGCTGCTGACTTTCGCGGACATGATGTCGACAGGTCCCAGGGCACGCGAAAAGTGGCGCGACACCCCGGTTATGGATCTCTATTGCAGTATCTCCAATATCCTGGAGAAAGGGGAACCCAGCTCCCAGGTCATTGCAGAGAAGGCGGCGAGGGTAAAGAAGCAACTGCAGGCCCGGATCTCCGATCTCATGGGGGCCGAGGAACTCGAAACTTATTTTTCCCGGCTGGCTCCCCGGTATCTCATCACGATTTCGCCCGAGGAGATCGTCAAGCACCTGCGGCTCGGGCGCTACCTGCAGGCATCGGGAGAGCAATTCGTCTGGGAAGTCTCTGCCGGGCGGGAAACCGCGGAAATTACGGTTATAAGCTGGGACAAGCCGGCCTTTCTTTCCCGGGCCGCCGGTATTCTTACGCTCCACGGTTTGAACATTATGAGCGCCCAGGCGTTCATGATGAACGAAGAAATGATTCTGCTCATTTTCCAGTGCCGGCTCCCGGAAAAAGACGGGGCCGCAATGCATTGGGATAATCTCAAGAAAGACATGGACCGCCTGATCAACGGCAAGCTGGCCCTGGATTACAGAATTGCGGCGCACTCCTCCGGGGGGAGCCGGCGGAAGGTCGTTCGCTCGAGTCCGAGCACGATAGTGATCGATAACGAGTCTTCCGCCATGTACACCATCCTGGAGGTCTATACCCTGGACAGAATAGGTCTTCTCTATACGATCACCAGGACACTCTATGAACTGCAGATGCTGATTTCCGTAGCGAAAATCACCACCAAGGGCGATCAGGTCGCCGACGTGTTTTATGTAAGGACCGACAAGCGGGAAAAAGTCACCGATCCGGAGCAGATCACGGAAATCCAGAGGGCACTGCGCTATAGCCTGGATGGGAAGGCGGAGTGGAATTAATTTTCGAGTAAAACTCAAGGCGAGGTTTTCAAATGGACTTTGTGCTGCTGGAAAAAGACGGTCCGATAGGCCGGCTCACTCTGAACCGGCCCGAAACCAGGAATGCCCTTTCACTCGAAATGATCGAAGCCATTGCTCATGGCCTGGACACACTGGCTGAAGATCCCGAGTTGAAGATCATAATTATCCGGGCGAACGGGAAGGTGTTCAGTGCGGGGCACGATATCCGCGAGATGACCCGGAAGCACGAGGACCTCCACGGGATCCGGGAAATTTTCACGGAATGCAACAAGATGATGTTGAAGCTCCACGATCTGCCGCAGCCGGTAATCGCGCAGGTGCATGGGGTTGCAACGGCTGCCGGGTGCCAGTTGGTGGCGGCCTGCGACCTCGCGATTGCTGAAACGGGAGCGCGCTTTGCGACGCCCGGAGTGAAAATCGGGCTCTTCTGTACGACCCCGATGATACCCCTGGTTCGTGTAATCGGAAGAAGGCGTGCCATGGATATGCTCCTGAGCGGCCGGTTCATATCGGCTGAGGAGGCCCTTCAGTTCGGGCTGGTAAACCGGGTGGTCCCACCGGAAACACTCGAGGAAGAGACCCGGAACTGGGCACTGGAACTTGCCCAGGCGAGCCGGTATACCCTTTCGCTCGGAAAGCGGGCTTTTTACTCCCAGATAGATCTGGATGAAAAGGCGGCGTACGATTACGCGAAAGAGGTGATCTCCATGAATTGCATGGCGGATGATGCCTTCGAGGGGATGAGCGCTTTTCTCGAGAAAAGAAAGCCCGGATGGAAGAACCGGTAGACTGACGAAAAAAGATGGAGACCTGGAATTGCGGAGAAGGTCTTCATGACGGCATAGCGAGCGGGATTTTCGCGTCACCGCTCGCCATATTCCATTGACAAAAAGCCCGGGGGCTTAATCCCGGGCTTCTGTTCTGGCGGAATTCTATGACACGTGGCTCGGAATTTCCTTATCGGGCTCGAGCCATCTACCGTCGGCGCAAACCTTGCACCCTTTGTCCGTTCAAAGCTCGTGCCCGGCAGGGTATCTTTTTTCTTCGAATGTACATTCTTTCGAATCAATTGCCATATTTTCCCCCCGCAGTCAGAGTTAGTTATCTATTTTGATAATCATTCTCAAAAAATGCGTCCACATCTGCGAGCGTAAGTGTAAGCGGGATAGCGCGAGCGGATGAAATGGTGCCCCCCTGGATGTGCTCTTATAAACCCCAATGAAAGAGAACGGTCAGCGGCGCAGGGTGGGCAAAGCCAGAGGCCGCGATAGAGTTGCCCTGAGCGGCATAGCACGTACCGGATCCTATCCGGCCTGGGGGGGCGGGGTTCCCAAGGCGGACCTTGGGAACCAGCGGAGAGAACGGTCAGCGGCGTAGGGTGGGCACAGGTTTTATCGTGCCCACCGTCCGTCCCCTCGGTTCAAGTCTCGTCGGGATGGCCGGACGGTGGGCACGGTGAAGCTTTGTGCCCACCCTACACAACTCACCGTTTACTTGTTTTACACTCTACCATCACAAAAGACTCCAGCCTTCGTCTCTCAATAGGGGTGTGGCGCCGCAGGCCCTTAAGCCGCCTACGGCCCTTTCCGGTGCCCGTCTCTCAAGTGGAAGGTCAAGCCGAGCAGATCGGGGCAGCAAACCGGAGAATTTCGGCTTGAGCTGCCCGGGAAAGATATGCAGCACAAAAAATATTGTCTTTGACATAAAATTCACCTAAATAGCGAATCGCCGTAACCTGTTCGTAACAAATAACGATTACGCTTCACTCAACGATAAAATAGGTGTGCCGGCATGAAAGTCCGGCCTCCGACCGGGTTTTGGACTTCTGCAATTCCGGGAGGAAATTGCAGTTCGAATAGGAAACAAGAGGTGCCAAATGAGCTTCTATTGCCACAACACCCCGGGAAGACTCAGAATCAAGACCCCGATCATCAAGCAGAACATGGCGGAAATCGACAAGATCCGCAATCTGCTTTTGTCGATATCGGAAATTGAATCGTTCACTATCAATCCCGTAACCGGGAGCATCGTAATCAAGTATGACGCGTGCGAAGGCGATTCCGAAGCTATCCTGAATGTTTTGAAACGAGAAGGTTACTATCGGGTTCCGCAGATAAAGGAAGACGCCCGAGTCATGGAAGAAGCAGTTACAAAAGTTGGGAAAGCGGTCGGCAAGGCCCTTGTAGGAGTGTTTGTCGAAAAAGCTTTTGAAGGCACTATGTTCTCATACCTGTCTTTGATACTATAACAAAACGGGTGCTTTTGCCCGTCACTCCGACGTTTCGTCCGAAACGAACTCCTGTCGCGACGCGGGGCGCGCGAAAAGATGAACCTTTTCGCTGCAACCCGCTCAAAATCGTCAGCAATTCCAAATCCCCCCGCAGTTCACGTTCGAGCTATTTCCTACGAGCCCGGAATCGTTGTCATACTCGAATTCCCAGGATGAAGCAGCGCGAAATGATTTGGTCGTTATACCCGGGTGAGAATAAAAGTCATTTCTGAAATAGGCCCACCACACCGACGACATCTTGACGTTTATATCCACTTTCATGCGAAAAATTATTTGCAGCGAATACATTTGCTCCACATCTCAGCTCCTGTTAGAATCGATAATAAAAAAATATCGGTTCTCAGATTAATTAATAAATTAATTAAAACGAAAGCCGGACATGGGCGAAATCGAGCCGACCATAGTTGGAACCGACCATGATTGGGACGCGCTCAATTCCAGGGTCCACAGCCTGCGCGCCTCCTGGGAACAGTTTGTCCTGCTGGGCTCCCCCCGTGTCGACGTCAGGGCTGAAATACTAAGCTCCTGGCAGCGATCCAAGAATATGGGGGTCGATCCTTTCCATTTAAATCAGGTATTTCTGCCGCCGGGAGACCTCAAGCGCCGGTTGCGGGACAATGAAGAACTCATCGAAATAGCTTCCCCCATTCTCGCAAACCTTTCAGAAAACGTTAAGGGCAGCGGCTTCCGTGTCGACCTCTTCGACAAAGACCTCTACCTCATGGCCCAGTTCGGGGACAAGGCTACCCTGCATGTTTCCGAGGGGTTCGGATCGAAGCTGGGTGCGAGCAGGAACGAGGCGACCACCGGAACAAACGCCATCAACCTGGCGTGCATTATGGAAAGAGCGGTGCAACTCGTCGGCCCGGAACACTATTGCGCCGAACTGCATTACTGGACATGTTCGGCCGCTCCGATTTTCCTGCCGGGATGCGAAATGGCCGGCGTCATAAATATTGCCGGCCATTACCAGCTCATGCACCGGCATACGCTCGGAATGGCCATTGCTATTGCCAAAGCAATCGAATATTCCCTGCTTCAGAAACAGCTTCGAAACGAACTCGAGATCTACAGCAATTCTATAATCGATATCATTGAATCCATGTCCGAAGGTATCGTAGTCCTGAACGAGGAAGGCAAGATTTCCCTGCTGAACGGCAATGCCGCAAAAATGCTCGGCATGGACCCCCACCTGGCTGTCGGGAGTTACATCGAAAAGACGCTCGGCGCCGACACCCCTTTTTCACGCACATTGAGACACGGCGCAACGATTCACGATGAAGAGTTCCTGCCTTCGACCAGGGGCAGCAGGAGGGATGTCCTCTACTGCAGCACCAAAACCATCCAGGGGAAGGAGAGTTCGAAATTCAACGTCATCGGAGTAATCAGGGGAAAGAAGCAGGCCAGGGTATTCTTGAAGAATATGGCGGGCTTCAAGGCCCATTTCAGTTTCGAGGACATAATCGGGCAGAGCCCCGTTCACCTTCATGCCATAAAGTTCGCCCGGCAGGCAGCCATCCTGCCCACAAACATCCTGCTCCAGGGCAGCAGCGGAACGGGCAAGGAGCTTTTCGCCCAAGCCATTCACAACATAAGTGACCGCAGGAACGGCCCTTTTGTGGGAATCAACTGTGCCGCAATGCCGGCCGAACTGATCGAATCGGAACTTTTCGGTTACGACGGAGGGGCATTTACGGGGGCGCGCAAGGAAGGCCGGCCCGGGAAGATCGAACTGGCCGAAGACGGCACCCTGTTCCTGGACGAAATAAGCGCCATGCCGCTGAATATGCAGGCGAAGCTTCTGAGGGTTCTTCAAAACAAGACCTTCATCAGGCTGGGCGGGAACCGGGAAATTCAGTTCAACGCCCGGATAATTGCCGCTGCAAACAGGGACCTCTGGCAGGAAGTCCGGCAGGGCAACTTCCGGGAGGACCTCTTCTTCCGCATCAACGTCGTGACAATCAATATTCCGTCGATCGATGAGAGGCGGGAAGATATTCCGACCCTGATCGAGCATTTCTGCCGCAAACACGCCCGCCGGTTCAACCGTGAATTTATATTCGCGCCGGATGCGATTGCGGCCCTCGAACCTTATCGATGGCCGGGAAACGTGAGGGAACTGGAACATCTTGTCGAACGTTGCGCCGTTCTCGCCTTCAGCCGCGGCGACAACCGGATCAGAAGGGAAGATGTCCTGTCCTACGAGCCGATAAGAAGCTACCAGAAGCAGAGCAACATGCCCAAAACCGACCCGGGTGACGAACTGGCAAACAGGGTGTTCAACGTTGAAAAGGAGGCCATTGTCGCCGCAATCGCCTCTGCCGGGGGGAATGTAGTCAAGGCTGCGAAACAACTAGGAATTTCTCGAATAACCCTTTACCGCAAAATCAGTCGTTACGGAATTCCCCTGGACAAGCCCGGGAGACGGCAGCCTTGATCAGATCTGTAACATGTTTCATTCCTGATACATGCTGCAGTCAGTAATTTCCGGTCCCACCCCCCTACGCTCTTCCACGCTAAAACATGGATACATAAAGGGTCGGCCAAGTTAACAGGGCCGCCTCTCCCATCGAAAAAGTTCACGGTGCAGAGTCAAAATCTGCCGGCACACCCGTTGCACAATAAAGCTGACGGAATCTTTTGAACGGGCACTCTTATCATTGTCAAAGGAGGTCTGCTTTGGGAGCCAAGGGGTTTGTAGGCAGGATATTACACGTTGACCTTACAAAAGCAAAATTCCTGATCGAAGAGCCTTCTCCATCTTTCTACCGCACCTACATGGGGGGACAGGGTATCGCCCTGTACCACCTGCTGAAAAATCAAAAACTCAATTGCGACCCTCTTGGACCGGACAACACGCTCGTATTTTCCGCAGGGCTTCTGGCCGGCACTATGAGCCCCTGTGCGCCGCGTTACGTGGTCTGCGCCAAATCTCCTCTAACAGGCGCTTTGGGCCGTTCGGATTCGGGAGGCAACTGGGGCCCATTTCTCAAACGAGCCGGCTTCGACGCCATTGTCGTCAAGGGGCGGGCAAAGCGGCCGGTCTATTTGTGGATCCATGAAGGAGAAGCGGAACTCAGGAGTGCCGAATCCCTCTGGGGCAAAGATACCGGTGATTGCCAGCAGCGCATTCAGGAGGAACTGGGCCGCAAAAACGTCTCCGTCCTCCAGATCGGTCCCGCAGGGGAGAACCTGGTCCGGTTCGCGGCGATATGCAACAACCTGGCGCATTATAACGGCCGCAGCGGACTCGGTGCTGTTATGGGTTCCAAGAACCTGAAAGCCATAGTCGTGCGCGGTGACGAGAAAGTGGATGTGGAAAATCCCAGCCGGATTGCTGAGATTTTTCGATGGGTTTCCCGGAACTGGGAAAATCACCCGCTGGCCGGACCTCTCGGCAAGCGCGGAACACCGGCTACCATAGGCGCGTTCAATTCGGCCGGCGCACTGCCAACCAGGAACTGGGATGAATCCTTCTTCGACCGTGCGGCCTCGATAGGCGTCGACGAACTGGAAAAAGAATTACTGCAGGGACGCCAGGGATGTTTCGCCTGTCCTGTGCGTTGCAAGCGTGTCGTGGCCTGCAACACGGAATCTCTGACCATAGATCCGAAATACGGCGGACCGGAGTACGAAACCCTGGCCTCCTTCGGATCCAACTGTGGAATAGACGATATTGCAGTCATCTCCAAGGCTAACGAACTTTGTAACCGTTTCACAATTGATACAATTTCCGCCGGTATGACTATTTCCTTCGCCATGAAATGCTTCGAGGAGGGAATAATCGGAAAGGATCAGACCGACGGCCTTGAACTGCGGTTCGGCAACAAGGAGGTTTTACTGCCGCTCCTGGAGAAAATCGCCAGGCGGGAAGGCATCGGCAGAACGCTGGCGGATGGTTCCCGTGCGGCCAGCCAGGTTTTCGGACAGGGATCGGAGCGGTTTCTGCTCCAGGTCAAAGGGCAGGAACTCCCGATGCACGATCCGAGAGTCAAATCCGGATTAGGTCTCCAGTACACACTTTCGACGAACGGGCCTGACCACTGGTTCGCGCAGCACGATCCCTTCTTTGCGAAAGAAAACGCTCCGGGGCTGTCTTCCCTGGCCCCCCTCGGCCTTTTCGAACCGATCGAAGCTACCGAACTCGGACCCCGCAAGGTCCGCCTCATTTACTATTCCAGCATCTTCAATTCCGTCCTGGACCTTCTGGGCGCATGCAATTTCGGATATGTGGTCCGCAGCATCATCCCATTGGCCACGATGCAGGAACTCGTTTCGGCGGCAACCGGATGGGAAACCAGCCTCTGGGAACTCATGAAAGCCGGCGAGCGCGCAATAGTAATGTCGCGCTACTTCAATGCCGGCGAAGGCTTCAGCAGGAAAGACGACGTGCTGCCGGAAAAGTTTTTCAAACCAATAGCAAACGGCCCGCTCGCAGGAACCGGCGCTATGGACAAAAACGCTTTCGACAGGGCCGTTCAGATCTATTACAGCATGGCCGGTCTGGATGCCGAAAGCGGCAAACCCAATCCCGGCAAGCTGTACGAGCTCGGACTGTGGTGGCTTTGCGAGTAATTTGTACACTGCAACATCAATTCTCATAAAACCTGTGGAGGCTACCGGAATGTTTGCCAAACCCATTTACCCTTTCCGTATGCCGGGAAACGTAATTTTCGGCATTAACGCTCTAAACCGGCTCCAGGATGAAGTAAAAAGCTTCGGCGCTCAAAAAGTCCTGCTTATTACCGATCCGCAGATCGCAGCTACCCCGATGCCCGAAAAGATAGTCGATCTGCTCAAAGGGGCCGGGGTCTCATGCACCGTTTACGGCGAAGCACGCCCGGAGCCGCCCGCATCCAGCATTCAGGCATGCTCGGATATAATCAGGGGGGATCATTTCGATCTGTTGATCGCCCTTGGCGGCGGCAGCGCCATGGATGTTACGAAAGGCGGTTCCGTAGTGGCTGCCAATGGAGGCAAACTCACCGACTACTACGGCATCGAGAAGGTGCCGAGGCGCGGACTGCCCATGATCATGATTCCCACCACCTCGGGCACCGGCGCTGAAATGACGATGAATGCCGTTTTCGTAGACGATGCGACCAGGACGAAGATGACCGTCCAGTCCCGCTTCATTATGCCTGATGTTGCCCTGGTCGACCCGGAGCTGACTATAAGCTGCCCCGCGAAACTCACCGCATCCACCGGTCTTGATGCGCTGGCCCACGCGATTGAGTCCTATACGGCTCAAAAGGCCACGGTAATGACGGACATGTTCGCCCTGAAAGCAATCGAGGTTATCGGGAAATGGCTTCGGACGGCAGTTTACGACAGGGGGAATATCGAAGCGAGGTACAATATGTCTTTGGGCAGTATGCTGGCAGGGGTATGTCTTGCCAACTCGGGAGTCAACGCGGTGCACGCCCTGGCACATTCCCTCGGCGGCAGGTTCGGTGTGCCGCACGGAGTCGCAAACGGCCTCCTTCTGCCCTATGTGATGGAATACAATTTCCTGGGCGATGTTCCCAAATTTGCCGGAATCGCCGAGGCAATGGGCGTCGACATTTCCTGCATGACGGAGCGTGAGGCGGCCGAAGAAGCGATCCGGGTCGTTGCGGAACTTTGCGAAGACGTGGGGTGCCCACGGAAGATCGAGCTGCTGGGCGTCGGAAAGGAAGGTTTGCCGGAACTGGTCCAGGGCGCCATGAACAACACCAGGAGTATGTCCAACAACCCGCGTGAGCTTAGTGCAGAGGATGTATTGGCGATATTCAATAATGCCTATTAATCATTCAATGGGAGGCGGTTGCATGAAGAAGTATGGATGGTTTTCTGGATTGTTATCGGCAGCTTTCATTCTTTTACTCGTCCCGACGGGATCGTACGGTGCAGCGCCCACCGACGGCGTCATAACGATCACACTGGCCCACACGTCTTCGCCGGGCACACCCATCTTCAAAGCCTATGAGCGTTTTAAAGAAGACCTCGAAAAGAAATCCCAGGGCAAGCTCAAGGTGAATGTGCACCCGCAGAGCACGCTCGGCGGCGATGTTGCCCTGGTTGAAAGTGTAAAGCGGGGCGCCATCGATATCGGGTCTTGCGGCACCAACAACCTTACCCCCTTTACAACACTCTACATGTGGTCCGACATGCCCTATGTGTTCAAGAGCATAGACAGCCTGCACAAAGTTTATGAGGGAGAAATAGGCGAAGAATTCAAGAAAAAGTTCGAAGAACAGCAGGGTGACATCAAAGTGCTGTTCTACGCAGACCCCGGGGATTTCCGCAACTTCATGAACTCAAAGCGGGAAGTCAAGACCCCGGCAGACGCCAAAGGGCTCAAGCTGCGTACTGCGGCAAGCCCGGTCGAGCAGGCCATTGTACGCGCTTTCGGCGCATCCCCTACTCCGATCAACTGGCCTGAAGTCTATATGTCTCTCGAACAGAGAGTCGTAGACGGCGAATTGCAGCAATATCACTGGATCGTAACCGCCCGGCACCAGGAAATTATCAAGTATGTTACCGAGTGCGGCGGTCAGCATGCGCTCCACCTGGCGATCATGAGCAAGAAAACCTGGGAGAGGCTTACCCCTGAACTTCAAAAAATCGTGATGGATGCGTCGAAAGACACACAGAAGTATAACTTCGAAAACGCAGCGGCCTTCAACAATGAACTCCGGCAGGAAGTCCTCAAAGCCGGTGTGAAGATCTACAAACCCACCGCAGAGGAATACAAGGCGTGGGAAGAATCCGGTCGAAAGGTCTGGACCGAGTTCAAGGACAAAGTATCGATGGATCTGATCAACCGGATTCTCAAGGCCCAGGAATAGCGACCATCAGCGAAAGAATGGGGATAGGGCGGCTGGATGCTCTATCCCCTGTCATAATGCGGATAGGAGGCTGTTTATGTTCGCCGGGGCAAGATTGACTTTGGCCAGGCTCAGCGACTGGCTGGACGGGGCGTCGCGGATTTTTCTCATTTTTTCCTTTGCAATCATGATTCTGGCCTGCCTGCTTCAAGTATTCTGCCGGTACGTGCTAAACGATCCTTTGAGCTGGCCGGAAGAACTGACAATTTATCTCATGGCCTGGATGACATTTATAGGTTCTGCGGTTGCGATAAAGAGTTCGGAGCATATCGCCGTCGACATTGTGCTCAATTTCCTTCCTGAAAGAGCCAAGGATTTGCTCCTGTTCCTGGTAAAGATCGTCACTCTCTTCATAGTTGTTTACCTCTTCAAGGCCGGCCTCGGCCTCACCACCGCCAGTACAAAAATGATCTCCGATGCGCTGGGCATTTCCATGGTCTGGCCGCGAATCAGCATGCCTGTGGGGGCCGTGCTGATGGCCATCCACCTTGTCCACATGATTATTTCGGACATCGAAAAACTCTTTGGCCCGGACATCGCCGGAGAGGTTGAGGAGGTACGTTGACGTGGTCGATTATGGAACCATATCCTGGCTTTTTATGCCCTTCGGATTGGCTCTTCTGATAGGGATACCGATTTCCTTCAGCATGATCCTGGGGGTAGTCACTTTTATAATCGCTACTTCGACCCTGCCCGTGGAAGTACTGTCGCACCAGATGTTCCAAACGGTCTCCTCATTCCCGATGATGGCGATTCCTTTTTTCGTCCTGGCCGGCGATCTGATGGACAGAGCGGGCATTTCGGTTCGCCTGATGGACTTCACGCAGGCGATTTTCGGAAGATTCAGAGGTGGGCAGGCACAGGTCATGGTGGGCACCGAATGTATATTCTCGGGCCTCAGCGGATCGGCTGTCGCGGACACCGTGGCCATGCTCAAGATCTTCGGTCCGCACATGGAAAAACAGGGCTATCCGAAGGACTACGTCGCGGCGCTGGGTGCCGCCTGCGGCGTCCTCGGCCCGATCATTCCGCCCAGCATCATTATGATCGTCTATGGCGCGACGCTGAACGTCTCTGTCGGTGGGCTCTTCATAGGCGGCATTGTCCCCGGCATAGTCATGGGCGGCTGCATCATGTGCCTGAACTATTACAATGCATTGAGGCACAACTGGCCTCGATCGACCGAGCGATTCACATTTCGGCTCGTTTTCCAGGGGCTTAAGGATGCCTCCCTCGCACTGCTGGTCCCGTTCATCATCCTCGCGGGAATCTATGGCGGAGTTTTCACGGCCACAGAGGGCGGGGCTATTACGGTCGGCTACTCGCTTGTTCTCGGGTGTTTCGTATACCGCACTCTCAAGCTGAAGGATATCCGGGATTGCCTGGTTCAAAGCGCAATAATTTCTGCGGTCATACTGCTCATCATCGGCGCCAGCAATCCTTTCGGCTGGGTCATGACCAAGTATCAGATTCCGCAGATGTTCGCCCAGACTATCCTCGGCATTTCGATGAACAAATGGGCGGTAATCACCCTTATCAACATCCTGGTCCTGATCGCCGGATGCCTCATGGAAGGTGCCGCAATCATCCTGCTGCTCGGTCCGATGCTTGCCCCTGTTGCTTACCAGGTAGGCTTCAGCCCGATGCATTTTGCCATGATCGTCATTGTTAACATTTCAATCGGCATGATCACACCACCGGTCGGCGTAAATCTGTTCGCGGCCGTACCGGTCAGCGGAACCACCATGACCCGGATATGCCGTGCGATCATGCCGTTTATCCTGGTGGAAATCATATCGCTGATTCTCATCATTCTTATTCCCGGTTTTACTCTTTGGCTTCCTGAACTGATCAGGAAAATGTGAGGAAACGTCTGATGGATGCTACAAAAGCCGCAGGGCAGGCCATAAGCGCGGAACGCCATGACTATTACCGAAGAGGTATCGAACTGGTCGAAAAATACCGCGGAAAGCTGGAGATAGTCAGCAAGATAGTCGTAAACGACCTGGAGGACCTGAGCGTCGCCTACACTCCCGGGGTGGCTGCCCCGACCCTCAAGGTCAAAGACGATCCCTTTCTGGCTTATAGCTACACCGTAAAAGGCAGCCTCGTTCCGGTGGTTACGGACGGCACCGCGGTGTTGGGGCTCGGAAACACAGGACCCGAAGCGGCAATGGTCGTTATGGAAGGGAAGGCCATCCTGTTGAAGGCCTTTGGCGACATTGACGCCTTTCCGCTCTGCATGGCCACCTCAGACGTCGATGAAATAGTCAGGATTATCAAAGTCCTCGAACCTACCTTCGGCGGCATTTTTCTCGAAGACATATCGGCCCCGAGGTGCTTCGAGGTGGAAGAAAGGCTCAGGCGGGAACTGTCAATCCCGGTTTTCCACGACGACCAGCACGGAACGGCAATCGCCACGGCCGCCGCCCTGGTAAACGCGTTGAAGGTGGTCGGCAAGGAAATCGGAGAGGTAAAGATAGCGATCAACGGCGCCGGCGCTTCCGGTTACGAAACGGCCAGGCTCTTCGGTGCAATGGGCTTCAAAAACATGGTGGTCTGTGACACCAAAGGAGCTATTTACGAAGGGCGCACCGAAAACATGAATCCATACAAGGAGAGACTTGCGAAGGCCACAAACAGGCAAAAACTGAAGACCCTCAGGGAAGCGATGGTCGGCGCCGATGTTTTCATCGGCCTTTCCGGCCCGGGAGTGCTGAACGAAGAAGAGGGGATGATAAGGTCCATGGCGAAGGATCCTATCGTTTTTGCCATGTCGAATCCGGTTCCGGAAATCTTTCCGGACAAAGCCAGGGCCTGGGGTGCCAGGGTAGTGGGAACCGGGAGGTCCGATTTTCTGAACCAGGTAAATAACCTCCTTGCCTTTCCGGGTGTCATGAGAGGCGCGCTGGACGTGAGGGCCTCCAACATCAACGATGCCATGAAGATCGCGGCTGTCAATACGATAGCCGCATATGTTCCGGAAAGCGAACTGGATGCCGACCATGTCACTCCATGCGCGCTGGATAAAAAGCTGTCTGAAAAGGTGGCCATGGCAGTCGCACAGGCGGCAAGGGATAGCGGGTTGGCAAGATAGTCTTGCGTTCGGGGCAAGCATCGCTTATCGAGGGCGGCCGGGTCCTTCCCGGCCGCCTTCGAAGCGGGTATCCTATCTGTTCATGGCCAGATATCTCTGTCCCTGACCGTTTTTCACGAGAAGGAGCAAGGAATCGCCGGCTTTGGCGACTTTATCCTTGAAGTCCTTCGCTGATTCCACTTTCTGCCGATTCACTTCCAGGATGATATCATTGTTTTGGATAGATGCACGCTGAGCGGGACTTCCGGGCTGCACGCCCATAACCAGTACACCACGTTCGTTTATCCCGAGTTGACGAGCGGTTTGATCGTCCAGGTCACGAACTGCGAGACCCCATTTCCCCTGTGCCGGTCCGGATGCTTCGGCACGCGTGCTTTCGCCTGTATCAAGTTTGGCGATAGCGGCCGATACCTTTTTTTCGCTGCCGTCTCTTATAATGGTGATGGGCACTTCACGGCCGACCGGCGCGGCGGCAACCATGGCAGGCAAAGTCTGAGCGTTTTGGACATGTTTGCCGTCGAAAGCCGTGATCACATCACCGGTTTTTACCCCTGCCTTTTCGGCGGCCCCGCCTTCAACGACTCCCGCGACAAGTGCGCCCTCGGTTCCCTTAAGCCCCATTGCTTTCGACAGTTCGGGAGTGATGGACTGAATATTTACCCCCAGGTAGCCGCGAGTCACCTCGCCTTTTGACTCGAGTTGCGGAATAAGGGGTTTAGCTGTGTTTATCGGTATCGCGAACCCCAGTCCCTGCCCGGAGGCCAGGATCGCCGTATTGATCCCTATTACCTCCCCTTTCATATTGAAGAGAGGGCCTCCCGAGTTACCCGGGTTAATGGGTGCATCGGTCTGAATGAAATCGTCATAAGGACCGGCGCCGAGCACCCGTCCTTTTGCGCTGACAATCCCCGATGTGACCGTCGTGCCCAACCCGAAAGGATTTCCTACAGCCATGACCCAATCACCGACTTTCATCTGCTCCGAGTCGCCGATCGTCGCAAACGGCAGATTCTCGGCCGCATCGATCTTCACTATTGCTAGGTCCGTCATGGGGTCCCGGCCGATTACCCGGGCCTGGTACTCAGTCTGGTTGTCGAATGTCACCTGCACTTCCTTCGCGCCCTCGACCACGTGGTTGTTGGTCAGGATGAAGCCGTCACCGGAGATTACCACGCCCGAGCCTTTCCCCCGGACTATCTGGTTGCCCGGAAGGTTCGGAGAATTGAAAAACTCGCCAAACGGCCCGGGAAGGTTGCCGCCGCCAAAGCCGGTTTTCTCATGCCTGCTTACCGTGATGTTCACGACAGAGGGGACAAGGTTTGCGGCTAAAGATGTAAAAGGACTCTCAGTGCCTTGCTGACCGCCGTTACTCACCGATTGAACTGCGCGGGCTTCGGCTTCGACCTGGGCGGTACCGTCGAAATGTGACGATATCAGAAATCCGCCCATGAAAAAGGAAAAGGCCGTGAATACAATCGCTGCAATTGCAAGTCGATTTTCTCCGCTTCTTTTGAGCATTGCTCTGCCTCCTATTTGAAGTGTTCCGGTGTGTTTGCAGTTGGACAGAAGTTTAAGGAGGCAAAATTAAAGGAAGATTAAATTTGGATTAAAAGTTTCTAATGAAGAATTCCGTCTGTGATCCTAGGGATACGGAGGTTTACACACGCGGAATCAGTATGCTGAAGGTGGTTCCCCGGCCGGGGTTGCTTCTAACCTCGATCTTTCCATGATGGGCTGCGGCAATGGACCGGGCGATGGACAGCCCGAGGCCCGTCCCCTTGTCCGCGATGGAGCGTGCTTCGGATGTGCGATAAAACGGCTGAAAGATACGCTCAAGCTCTTCACCGGGAATTCCTATGCCGGTATCCGAGATCACAATTGAGGCCATTTCTCCGTCATTGCTCAATGAGACCGTAACGAGCCCCCCGGGCTGCGAATATTTGATTGCATTGTCCACGATATTGGAAATCATTCTCTGGATGCGTTCGCTGTCCCCCTGAATGCTGACATGCCCGGTCGATTCGAGACGGATTTGCACGCCGCGGGCATCAGCGAGCGGTTTCTCTTGCCGTTGAATTGTGGCCAGGACAAGCTCCAGATCGACCTCCCTGCGGTCCATTCGCAAAACACCGGCTTCGGCGCGGGCGAGATGCAGCATACCCTCTACCAGGCGGGCAATCCTGTCGACCTCCTCCAGTCCGCTTATTATCGCCGTCCGGTACTCCTCCGGTGTCCGCGCCGAGCGCAGGACTACCTCCAGTTCTCCCTTCAGAATTGTCAGTGGAGTTTGCAGCTCGTGGGAGACATCGGCGCTGAACTGGCGGACCTGCCGGAAGGAATCATCGAGCCGGGTGAGCATCTGATTCAGAGTTTTGGCCAGGTTGTCCAGTTCGTCCCCGATTCCTGTCTCATCCAGTCGCTTGTCCAGGTGTTCGGAGCTTATCCGTTGAGCGGCTTCCGTCATTTTGCCGACCGGTTTCAATGCCCGATGGGCAAGGGCCCACCCCCCGGCCCCCGCCAGGATCAAACCGAATGGAAGCAATCCCCCCATGATAAGAAGAAACCGGAACCGCGTTTCATAAAAGTTTTTCAGGGTCATTCCAACCTGGATAATATTGACCACGTGGTTTCTCTCAACCACAGGCATGTTCAGGACTCGAACCGGATATTCATCCAGTCCGTAAACCGTTTCATAGAAAGGACGGCTCCGGAGGACATTCTCCAGGGCTTCCCTGCTGAGTGGGAGGCGCCTGGATGATGACTGCTGCTCCTGACCTGCCGGGTCTCGCATCTGGAAATAGGGGTCCCACGGTGAAACCCCGAAAAAACGGCGAAAAAGCTCTTCGACCTCGGATTGGGGAAAGCTCCTGGATCTTCCGCGCGCCTGTTCCACAAGGGATTTTGCAACGCTGTCGAGTGCAGTATCGATTTGATGTGAGAGGCTGTAAGACAAAAGCGCATAGGCTGCTCCGCCCATAACGAGCAGCGTGATCGTCAGAAGGCAGATGTACCAGAATGTAAGCCGTGCCCGGACAGACCTGATCAAGAATTAACCTCCTCTTTCAGGACGTAGCCGACCCCGCGAACCGTGTGGATGAGCTTCATGGAACCGTCCGTGTCGATCTTTCTGCGCAGGTAATTCACGAAGACATCGATGACATTGGTTTCCGAATCAAAGTCGTAGTCCCAAACGTGTTCGGCGATCTGTGTTCTCGTCAGTATGTGGCCCGGGTTGCGCATGAAATATTCGAGAAAAGCATACTCCCTCGCCGTCAGATCGATCTTCCGGCCGCCCCGAAAAGCGGTGCGCGATGCAACGTCGAGCGTGAGATCTGCAAACTGCAGCACCGACCGGTTTGCTCCGGTTTGCCTCCTGAGAAGGGCCCTTATCCTGGCAAGCAGTTCGTCAAACGCGAACGGCTTGGTCAGGTAATCGTCCGCGCCCGAGTCGAGCCCCAAGACCTTGTCTTCTATGTTAGCCCTTACAGTCAATAACAGAACCGGTACCTGCACCTTTGCTTTGCGTAACTCCTGAAGAACGCGCAGCCCATTCATCCCGGGAAGATTTATGTCGAGGACAACCAGGTCATGGACTCTGTCCATCGCCATCTGGAGGCCGTTCTTGCCGTCAAAAGCCAGGTCTACGGCATAGCCCTCTTCTTCCAAACCTTTCTTGATGAAACTGGAGACCTTTTTTTCATCTTCCACGACCAGCAGCCGCATCAGTCTTCCCCCAAAAGAATGGACACGCTGGATTGCTCCAGCAGGATTAGAGAAACTTATAATAAGAATTTTCGAAAGGAAAAAGAATACTTTTAAGTGGGACCGGCCGGCTCTCCGCAGCCACACCGGCACGGTCGGGAAACCGTGCCTCAACTCAAAGGGGGGGAGGGAAGTGGGGTACTTATCTTTTGAAACGCCGGTATTGCGAGTGGGCGCCACCGGATTCTTGCTTTAAGGAGATACGCCGCTGGTTCCCAAGGTCCGGGAGCTGTTGCCCAAATGGAGATGAAGCTTCTTTAGCGGGCATTTTGCTACCAAGCCCCCCAACCCGTCATCCCGGCAGTGCTTCTGAGCCGGGAACCAGAGTTTTAAGGCCTTGAATTCACAATTAATCCGCCCCAAAGCCTGGATTCCGATGTGAACTTGCCCTGATCGAAGAGAAGGGTCGGAATGACGAGGCTGGGCTCCGCGAGCCATTCGGGGCTGCCGCGATGATTTGGGCACAGCCCCTCCGCCTTGGGAACCCCGCTCCGGCAGGCCGGATAGTATCCGGTACGTGCTGCGCCCCTCAGGGCAACTCGAGTGCAGGCTCTGCGCTTCGCACCCGGAAACAATTGCGGCCATCCAACCTGATACGCACAGCCGTCAAATTTGTGCTATTTGTCCGCCGGTCTACCGCCGGAACGGAGTCATTGTAGCAACAGCATTGCACCGGACCTCCCCGCAATCAGACTTCGATGTGCCGAAAAGCTTGCCACGTTCGGACCATGGATTATATACTGCGGCTCTGAATCGGAGTTTCCAAACCGGCATGAATGTGCAGAAACCAGGAGGGGAGAGTATGAGGAGCGCAACGACGCTCGCGCTGTTTTTTTGTTTAGTGGTTGCCGGGATCAAGCCGGCCTTGGCCGATGACATCGGTTGCCTGGATACTACCTTCAAACTTCTGAGCCCCAACGATTCCGTATGCGTATCGGCTTTTGAGGACCCGAAAGTGCCCGGCGTGACCTGCCATATCAGCCAGGCCCGCAAAGGCGGTTGGGGCAGCGTCGTCGGTCTCGCGGAAGATCCCTCGCGTTTCTCGATTGCCTGCCGGCAGACCGGCCCCATTTCGCTGCCGGACAAACTTTCCGACCAGGAGAATGTCTTCAGCGAAAAAACCAGTGCATTCTTCAAGAAGACCAAAGTCATACGCATGTTCGACAAAAAGCATAATACCCTGGTCTACGTGGCCGTCAGCAAGAAGGTGGTCGAAGGAAGTCCCGAGAATTCCATCTCCACCGTACCCATTATGCCCTGGGGCGGGAAGTAGTTATTGCGGGCGACTGGAACAGAAAAGCCGGGAATCTGGCCGCCCTAAAACCCAAACCGGTCGATTTCGAGTTCATGCTGCCGGATGGGCAGGATCTGAAATTCTCTTCAACACTGCCGGCGGAAAGGAAGCTAATCCAAAATACAGGTGTTGATTAAAGGGAATCTCATTTTCCTATTTGTCTTTACCCTTATAATCCGGTGCATTGAGTCTTTTGTTCAGCCCCGAGGGGGTGATTCCCAATATGCCTGAAGCCACACGTTGGTTGCCTCCTGTGCGCTGCATTGCTTCCTTTACCAAAGAGTTGATTGCTTCTTTTATCGTCGGCAGTTTTGGCAGGGACTCATAAATCCGATCGTTCACCTGATAAGGAGCGGCAAAAGAAGGGCTGTTCTCGATTATATGGTCGCGGAACGATCTCATCGACATGACCCTGGAAACGTGTTTTCCGACGGCGTCGTACACCATCGCCCGCAGTTCGCGGACATTTCCCGGGAAATAGTGGCCGGTTAATAATTGCTGAAGAGCAGGGGGGTATGTGGGCGCCGGTTTGCGAAATTCACGGGCGGCCTCTTCAATATAGTAGTCCAGAAGCAACGGGATATCTTCAGGACGATCCCTGAGAGCGGGGATATGGAGATGGTGGGTCCTGAGCCGATAGAAAAGATCCTGCCGGAGAGCCCCTCCTTCATTGAGTTGCCTCAGTTCCTTGTTCGTGGCCACGATTATTCTCGCTCTGACGGCATGTGCTTCGTCGGACCCCAACGGAAAATATTCGCGATCCTGAAGGACGCGGAGAAGCTTTATCTGCGAACTCTCTCCCAGGTCTCCGATCTCGTCCAGGAAAATGGTACCGTGCGCAGCTTTTTCGATAAGTCCTTTGCGGGTGTCAAGCGCCCCGGTGAAAGCCCCTCTTTTATGGCCGAACAAGGTGTCCGAAAAGACATGGTCGTCCACTCCCGCCACATTCACCGGCACAAACTCTCCAGGCCTTTTTCCGGCAAGATGAATCGCCCTCGCAAACAGTTCCTTGCCTACTCCCGTTTCGCCGGTAATGAGCACCGGCTCGTTTCCGGGAGCGATCGCCTCACAGTACTTGAACAGGTTCAGCATTTTCCGGTTTTGAGTGATAATCGATTTGAAGGCTTGCGGCGATCCTAGACTATCCGTCAGAAGATGATGGACAAGCAGATCGTTTTTTCGCTTCAAGAGCCTGAAATCAAGGGCCCGCTTAAGGCTTGAGGCCAGTTGCTCGTTGTCAACAGGCTTGGTCAGGTAATCGAAGGCGCCTTTGCTCATGCATCGCACGGCAGTGCGTACATCGCCGATTCCGGTAACCATCAAGACGGGAATATCGGGGTATTTCAGTACGATTTCTTCCAGCAGACTCTCCCCCGATTTTTTCGGCATTACCAGGTCCAGGAGGATAATTTCTACGTCTTCCCGGGCCAGAATGTCCATGACTTCCATTTCATCCTGGCATTTGATCACATTTCGAATGCCCAGGAACCGGAGGGCAATCGAAAAGCTTTCCAGTGCGTTTGCTTCGTCGTCAACAAGAAGGACCGGATGCTCCGGGTTTAAATCAAGCGCCATAAAAACTACCTCTCACCGTTTGCCGGGACCTCTACAGGAAGCTCGAGGACAGCCGTCGTTCCTCTTCCCGGCTCCGAAGTAAATGAAATCTTGCCGCCATGGGCCTTTATGATATTCATGGAGATTGCAAGTCCCAGGCCAGTCCCTCCGCACTCCCGTTTTGTCGTAAAGAACGGGTCGAAAATTCTCTTCAGGTTCTCGGTCTCGATACCAACACCCTCATCGCGAACCTCCAGGATTGCCAATTTCCGTTCAGCATCATACGACGTGGACACGAAAAGGGCTTTCTTCTTATTCGCTAAAGCTTCGGCCGCATTCAAAAGAAGGTTTATGATTACCTGGCCCAACCATTGTTCATTTCCCGGGATAAACGGTATATCCTTGCCATATGTGATCGAAAGGTTGTTGGTCGATTTTTTCAGTTTGCTGGAAAGGAGATTTAGCGTCGATGCCAGTACGGAATTTATATTTATTCTCTCGTTAATATCCGATGGCTTTTCGCATACGAACTCCCTCAAGTCATGGACAATTGTCCGGATCCGCTCCGCTCCTTCCGAAATGCCTTGCAACAGGACGGGAATATACTGTCGAACCTCGGAGAACGGCATTGCTGCAATTTCAAATTCACCGTTTTGCTGGACGTACTCATCGAGTTTTTCGACCACTCCCTGCCAGACTTTCTCAAGCAACGGCGAATTGATTAAGATGAAGTTATTGGGATTGTTTATCTCGTGGCCAATCCCCGCAGCCATTGTTCCAAGAGATATCATGCGGTCTGCATGGAACAGTTGCGCCTCCCTCTCACGCGCCAGTTTTTCTGCAAGTTTCCTCTCGGTTATGTCCACAAAGCATTCAAGAAAGTGCAGTTTCCCGTCGAGCCTGATTTGACCGACACTTTTCAGGACGCTTAGCTCCTTGCCGGTTCCATCATATATGGAACTCTCAAACGGGCTCACTCCCTCACTCCGGCGCCCCCCGAGCGACTCGTCCAGCTCACAGGGACTGCAGGTGGCCGGGCAGGGATTTCCCAGCAAATCTTCAAAAGGTTTACCCAACATACCACAGGCAACGCGGTTTGCGCCTTTGATCGTCCGTGTATCGGCCTCGACGATCAGGGCACCCACGGGTATCGAAGAGAAAATGGCCTGCAAGTTTGCTTCGCTTTCCTGAAGGCTCTCCAGGTACTTGTTCTTCAATGAAAGCGTGTTGCTCAATTCCTTCTGGTTGTTTTCAAGTGCTTTGAGTGTTCCGAGAAGATCTTTCTCTGCTATGCGCTTTCTCCTTCGCTCGCCCAGCAGGCCGATAATCAGCGCAGTCTCGAGAAACAGGAGCGCCAGAATTATCAATATTGTATGTCTATGATCGCGCCACAGGGAAGGGACCGGGTTCACCACCTCAAAACCGGCCGGAAGATTACTTTCACTCAGCCCCCAGCGAATCATCTGGTGCTCATCAACTTGCATGAGCTTTCTTGGTGTCACCGGAGTGGCCCCTTCCCGGGCCGTTTCTCCGAATAGAACATTTTGTAGTTGCCTGCCCATCATCCTTCCAAATTGACGGCCATCCCCCATGCAACCGCCGACTACCCCGAATCCCATAACATTCCCGTTTGATGCGTAAACCGGACAATTTGCGGCTGCCGAGATCCTGCCGGCAATTTCAGGTTCTGTAAAAATGAGTCCGTTCCTGTCCATAAAGTAACTGCTGTGAAAAATTGCGCTGTTTGCGGGCAGCACTCGGACTGTGCTCACCAGTTCCTCAACCGAGAGGTTTTGCATGTAGACGAATTCAATATTTGGGAATCTCTTCTCGCAATCCTGTACTGATATCCTGATATCATCATCCCAAAAATGGCTGCCGGAAGTAATGAAAAGCTTTTTTAAAGAAGGTTGAAGATGTATAGCAAGGTCAATAGTACATGCAATGTTATCGTCTTTAGGGTTTGTATTAACTCTTTTTGGAGAGATAACAGGAACTCCGGGGAATATCATATTCAATTGCCGACCATCCAGAACTTGCACAGGTGGTCCGCTATAGCGTCCTGGACCGGGTCCGATCGCAACGATCGCATCAAACTTCAGCGATGCGTATTTTGCCCTGTAATAGTTCGGTAATGAATCAATATACTCCCTTGATGTTAAGCGTATTAAGTCCAAATGCTCCTGGAATATTTCTATCTGTCCGGGATGCACTTCCTCGCAGACTTCTCTGATTCCGGCAAGAAACTTCGGGACAAAGGGTCTTTCCGGGTGCCCGGAAGTGATGCACAGCACTCTCTTCCTATCCATTCTCTCCGCAAATGCGTGCCTGTAAGCAACCAGGGAAAGTAGGAGGCTGCATGCCAGGACTAAGCCAACGAGTAACTGCTGTTTTCGAGAATCCATACCCACATGCCCCTTGAAACTTGCTGGATTATAATTTATCGGACGAAATCCTGCAATTTTTGCTCAATCTGCTCAAATCTTGAGTATACATACAAATCATCGTTATTGTTAAGCTCTTACAGAAAACATCCTATATGTATTGAAATTTCTCATATCCCTTTATCTCCTGAAACGACTCGCCTGGGCATTAACCCTCAAATCTATAAGCACATTTCGTGCCCTGTAAGTTACTGAAACTTGCGAAAAAGCAAGCTCGAAAGCACATTTAATACACAGAGGCCGTGAAATGCTGAAACCAATTGGCCTAAGGCTTGCTGTACAGTAACGGTGCCCCCATCAGCACAGAATATTAGTTGATAATGAGTCGGAACGCACCCGTTTTTCAAGTCTAACATATCTATATCGCAGGTTACTTAAACACTAAGGCAGGTCCATGATTGGCAGATTATCCAGGAACTTGGGCATCTTTCTCGCGGCATGAAGTGGTAAATAAAAATATGCCACCCTTTCTCCAGAGCAGCATGGAGGGAGTGAATTATGAACCATCCAACCTGACATGCCGCGCATCTGCCCTGATAAACTTGAGAGTTGGCTAATGCATTTCGCAACGGACGCGCTCCGGCGTGCTCCTTTCACTGACGCGCATACCGATAACCGGCCCGATGTTGGGCTGGAAGCGTTGGGTAAAGCCTGCGGGAGGCGGGCTCGTATCAACCGGACCACCCGCACATCCGGAAAAGGGAGGAGGGATATTGATACAGGCAGTTTCGCAGGGATCGGGATAAACGGCAGTTTGAGGGATACAAGCGGAGAGGGGGAAAAATTCTCTCGATGCAACACGATGAGACAGCAACTCCCGTCAGCTATAGGAAAAGATTCTTGAGCGATTGGCTTATCGGGAGTTTGCGGCTGACAACTTCTCTATCCAGAGGGAAAGATGAGACGAAATAATTTATTGATTCTCATGATGGCAATCATTTGCCTGACTCCATTTTACGCTCAGGCTTATGAGGCGGTTCACGGCCCAACAGAGTTGATCTACTATGATACCAGCACCGCATATACGGGCGTAACTCTCTTTACGCCGCTTACTCAGCAGGCGAATCAACCGTTCGTTACCTACATAATCGACATGGACGGTAGGATCGTTCATAAGATACTCAGCCCCTTACCTGTTAATTACTGCTACGCTTACCCGTTCGGGTCGGGTAATTTCCAACGCGACGTCAAGCCTCAGTACACAGCCGAACAGCAGGCTGCCATCGATCCCTCCGGCCTTATTGGAGGTGCAGGCGGGTCGGGTGTCTTGCAGGAGGTAGATTGGTGGGGCAACGTTGTGTGGGAATACAACGCGTATACCAGCCAGTTCCGACAGCACCACGATCATCAGAGGATCTGGAATAAGAAGCTTCAGGCCTATACAACCATCTTCATAGCGTGGCAGCCTAAGACAAAAGAGCAGGGTACTGCATTGGGAGCGACATCAGTTGCAGCTAAAGGATGGTCTCCCGATGCCATCTATGAAGTCAACAACGCCGGACAGATTGTGTGGATGTGGTCCATAGCCGATCATCTCTGCCAGAACGTCGATCCGACCAAATCCAATTATGTTTCTGATCTGGCTAATGCACCCGGGCGATTCGACATTAATATCAGTCAGCTCAAAGCGGACTGGACCCACTGCAATTCGCTTGACTACAACGAGGACTCTGATCTGATTGCCCTGAATTCCCGAAGCTTCAACGAGTTCTGGGTTATCGATCATGGAAAGACTTTTGTGAGCACCACAAACTTTCAGTCCAATATAGCAGCAGCGGCGGGACCTGACGGCGATTTTGTTTACCGTTTCGGGGCCCCGGCCAACTACAATCAGGGGGCAGGTCCATCCGTCGGAACAAACGGGACCACTCAGATTTGGGGAGCGCACAACATCCAGTGGATTCGCAATCGAAGTTACGCCGGCGGTCCGATTTTACCCGGGGCAGGCCACTTTCTGATTTTTGATAATGGTGGGACCAATAACAATCCGCTCGGAAGTTATTCTCAGATGAAGGAGATAAACCCCTTTGTTACGGGCGCTCCAGCAGGTACTCCGGCAGTTTTTCCCACCGGGAACATCTATTTGAATCCGCCCCTGGCAGGCTACAGGAATGTTGGCGGCGAGAACGCATCAAACCAGATTGTCTGGAAATACAAACCAAACCATCCGAGTCAATTCGGATCTAACTATATAAGCAGTGTTCAGCGGCTTCCGAACGGCAACACTCTTGCGGATGCCGGATGGAACGGACATTTCCTGGAAGTGACCAGCAGCGGAGCCCTGGCCTGGGAATATGTAAGCCCGCTCAATACCGGCATTCCACAAAGATACCAGCATGATACCCAGGGAGCATTCAATGTCTTCAGGGCCTTCAGGTACGATGTCAATCACCCGGCATTCAAAAACAGGGTAAGGCAGTATTGGGACGGCAGAATCCTGCCTCTGGACCTTGGTATGCAGGGCGTGGGTTACACCATTACCGGCGCAGCCCCCTGTCGCAATGTTCCGTGCAGTTACTCCGACGCTTCGGGCAGTTCAAATGGTGAAGGAGGAGGAGGCGGCGGCGGCGGTGGCGGCGGTGGCGGTGGCGGTGCCGGAGGGTACTAGCCCCGTTATCACAAACCGTTAGTTCCTTTACGAAACTTCCCAGAGAACACAGGGCCTCCTCGCCAGGGGAGGTCCTGCGGCACTCTCCGCAAAGTCGCCGGACACTAGTAGCGGGTTGCTTATAAACGGCCTTGCGAAGACCGGCGGCCTAAAACTGACCATCTTTCCTTCAGATGGCCATCAGAATCACAACAGCTCCTTCAAAGCAGGTCCGGATGCATTGATTTGTTACTATCCAGCTCGGTGTCGGTCTTTTCAGATGATGGGAATGCCTGAGTGAGGAAACCCTGCCTTTTTTGCTCAATCTCTTCAAGTCTCGCAACCATATTCAATCTATTGAAATTGTTTAAATAACAAACTGCGGATCAAATCGGGTTGAAAATTCTCACACCCCTTTTTTTTAATACAGATTCGCTCACGGCCAAGTATTAAATTCCGAGCGAAACCATCAGGCATATTGCAAGCTGTGCAAGTCGCTGATACCGCGGGGAGAACCGCTTTTAACTCATATTCGGTATGCAGGCCGTCCCGCATTGAACTCGGCTATTTGGAGACTTGGAGCAGGACTTGCATTACAGCAGCCGTGAATGTGAACCGCACACAAATATTAACAAATAAACTGTCTCAGCATACTCGGTTCCTCGGGTAATGACGCACCGCTGTGGAAAATCAACATGGAGGGGTGGTGAGGGCAGAGCTTTGTCTGAGTTTAATCCAAGTAGCTGATGACAAGGTTGGCATGGTTGTTCGTTTGAATGCCGGCGGAAGGGAGGGAAACCGGCTGCAGCTATTTTGCAGAATGGGATGAGAATCTGTTGGACGTACAACTACGTTGTTCGGGTGGAGGAGATGTTCAAAACCATGCACAAGGATGTGAAACCATGTTCAAAAAGATTTTTTTTCTAGCACTGATCAGCGCCTTCATTTTGCCGATTACGGCAACGGTACAGGCCGATATCATGCACTATCCCACGGAAGTGACCTATTATGACACGAATCTGGCATATACCGGCGTAACCTTCTTTACCCCGAATGGCGGCGCCGACGGTACATTTTCCTACATGATAGACATGGACGGCAGACTCGTACATAAAACTAAAACTCTGGGATACTCAAAGTTTCTCGAAGACGGAAATATTCTCTCAGCAGGAAATTATAACGGTTCTTCGATTATTGCCGAGATCGACTGGTGGGGCAATATCGCCTGGTCCGCACCCAGCAGTTTTTCCGCACAACCTGCGGCATTTGTCGGTAAACAGCAACCGTGGACAAGCGCGTCTCAGCACCACGATCAAGTGAAGATCTGGAACAAGAAACTCAATGACTACACCTATATGTTGCTCGTCCGCGTCAACCGGACTGCCGCCCTTGCCACCGCCCTGGGAGCAAAGCCGGCTACGACGTATGCAAACGGCTGGTACGATGACGGCATCATCGAAGTCAACAGTGCAGGGCAAATCGTATGGATGTGGACTTATGCCGACCACACCTGCCAGACCTATGATTCGACCAAAACCGGGTATGTTGCCAATCTCGCGGACGCGCCGGGACGCCTGGACATCAATGTGCTCAATTTCCCGACTAACGGGATAGCGATTACCACACCCGCAAACGACTGGGTACACGTCAATTCCATAAACTACAATCCAACCTCGGGATTGGCTGTGTTGAATTCAAGAGACATGAACGAGTTCGTCGTGGTCGATCACGACAACACGTTCGTGAGCACCACGGACTTTTCGGCCAACATTGCTGCGGCCGCCGGGCCGGTCGGGGATTTCATCTACCGGTTCGGGTCTCCTTCCAATTACAACCAGGGCCTTGCTGCTGCGTGGGGGACCAACGGTCATACCCAGATCTTTGGGGCCCACAACATTCAGTGGATCGAGCCGACAATGCACACCGGCGGTCCCGCTCTTCCTGGTGCAGGAAACTTCCTGATTTTCGACAATCACTGCACGAACAGCAATCCTATCGTGGGCGGTTCCATGATGAAGGAAATCAACCCCTATGTAACCGGCCCGGCGGTTTCGGGTGTATATCCCACATCCACCGCTTACGTAAATCCGCCTCTGGCAGGGTACAAGTCCGTTACCAGCCAGGGAATCGCCAGCCCTCCGGAAAACGTCTCCAACCAGGTTGTGTGGAGTTTCAGGGCCAACTGGATGACAAGCTTCGCGTCTGCCCATATCAGCGGCATCCAGCGCTTGCCAAACGGCAACACGATGGCTACTGCCGGCGAACACGGCCATATCCTGGAAGTGACGCCAAAGGGGGAACTGGCTTGGGAATACCTGAATCCAATAGGAGGAGGGGTGCCCTCCAAGTTCCATGTCAACCTGACGACCACTCCAAACTTTCAGTTGTTCAGGTCACACAGGTACAGCGTCACCAACCCCGGGCTGAAAAACCGTGTAAGGCAATACTGGGATGGCAGAATCCTTCCCACCGATCTTGGCGAGACCGGCGTTGGCTATACCCTGACCGGCCAGGCTCCCTGCCGCAACATCCCATGCGCCAGCACCTCCAGCTCGGGCAGTTCCTCCGGTGAAGGCGGCGGCGGAGGCGGTGGTGGTGGTGGCGGTGGCGGTGGTGGCGGCGCCGGCGGCTACTAACTTTATCACCCCAAGACTTTAGTTTCTTTCTGATATTTCCCAGAGAACACAGGGCTTCCTTGTGAGAGGAGGCCCTGCGGCACTCTCCGCAAAGTCGCCGGACACTAGTAGCGGGTTGCTTGGAAACGGCCTTGCGAAGACCGGCGGCTCAAAAAAGGATATCCTCAGCGCAGGGAGCGTCTCCGGTCAGTTCACTCAATAGTCGACTTCGGGCAAAACGGCCCGGCTCAGTTGTACTCCCGCGTATTCTTAAATGATATATCGGGCCAGTCTTCGATAACAATATTTAGGCGCCATGTATTGGGAGCAAGGTAGGTCAGGTGCCCTTCCGAGTCATTGGCCAGATTAGACAGGTGTCTCTTCTCAAATTCTTCGAACTTTTTCTTGTCAACGCAGTCGATCCAGCGGGCTGCGGAAAAGCCGACCGGCTCATAAACGGCATCCACGCCGTACTCGGCCTTGAGCCTTGCCACGGTCACATCGAACTGCAGGGCGCCAATGGCGCCGAGTATATAGTCCGAGCCCACGAGAGGGCGGAAGTACTGTACGGCGCCTTCCTCGGCCAACTGGGTCAAACCTTTCTGAAGTTGCTTTACCTTCAGGGGGTTTTTGAGGATCACTCGCCGGAAATGCTCGGGGGCAAAATTGGGGATTCCGGTAAAGCGCAGAGGTTCTTTTTCGGTAAAGGTGTCCCCTATCTTGATGGTGCCATGATTGTATATCCCGATTATGTCCCCCGCATATGCCTCTTCGACATTGGTTCTGTCCTGGGCCATGAAGGTGGTGGCATTGTTCAGGACGATTTCCTTCCCGAGCCGGTGATGAATGACTTTCATTCCCCTGGTGAACTTTCCGGAGCAGATCCTCAGGAATGCAATCCGGTCCCGGTGGGCAGGGTCCATATTGGCCTGGATCTTGAACACGAATCCTGAAAAAGGTTCCTCATAGGGGGAGACTTCTCTGGTTGTTGCGGGCCTCACTCCCGGTGCCGGAGCCATTTCAACGATGGCGTCGAGCAATTCCCCGACTCCAAAATTATTGAGGGCGCTGCCGAAGAAGACCGGCGTTTGGTTCCCCCTGAGATAATGGTCCAACTCGAATGGATTGGCAGCCCCTTCGAGCAGTTCCACGTCCGCACGCAGATCGTCCGCCTGGCGTCCCAGCAGCTTGTCCAGCATTGGGTCGGCGAGATCCCTGATCAGAACGCCCTGCTGCTTTCGGGTTTCCTGGCTGGGCGCAAAAAGCTGGATTTCCCTGCGGTAAAGGTTGTAGACCCCTTTGAAACTCTTCCCCATGCCGATGGGCCAGGTGAGCGGCGTACACTCGATCTGGAGCTTGTCTTCTATCTCGCTCAAGATATCCAGCGGCTCCATTCCTTCACGATCCAGTTTGTTGATGAAGGTGATAATGGGAGTGTTGCGCATTCGGCAGACTTCCATCAGCTTCTCTGTCTGCGACTCTACTCCCTTCCCGCTGTCAATGACCATGAGAGCGCTGTCGACCGCGGTGAGAACCCTGTAGGTATCTTCCGAGAAATCCTGGTGACCGGGAGTGTCGAGAAGGTTCATCTCGAACTCCCTGTAGGGGAACTTCATGACCGAGGTGGTAACGGAGATGCCCCGCTCCTTCTCGATGGCCATCCAGTCGCTGGCGGCATGACGGGCGGCCTTACGTGCTTTGACGGCCCCTGCTATTTGAATTGCTCCACCAAAGAGGAGCAGTTTTTCGGTCAATGTCGTCTTGCCGGCGTCGGGATGACTGATGATCCCAAATGTCCTGCGCAAGTTGATTTCTTTGTGATTTGGTTGATTCATTTAAATCTTTCTCCGGGAAAGCGGCTGACATTTAAATGCAATGAATATTTGTACCGCACGGGCTCACCGACGATGGCGCACCTTTCAAAGACCGGCTTCTCAATCCTCCCGGGTCATACCCGGTCGTGAGCCTGGGCCTTGAAGATGGAAGATCCCCGCAGGCGGCCCAACTGCCGGCTGTAAAGGCAGAAGTGAGAGAATCTCTGAAAGCGGACGGATTTGAATGCGCTCTGCGATCAACAAACGATAGAGCAGATAGGTTCTTCAATCATGGCGGACTGCCATGAATTGGATGGACCGATCGAATGTGGCGAGAAACAGGACGCCGGCAATCATTCTTGAATGGAGTCGAAGTCACTGAACCTTGGTTCTCCTGAAAGAAAATCTGCTCACAGACTGGCTGGAGTAACTTTATAGTATAAAGCAAGAATCTGCCATGGTCAAACACTGGAAGGCGGCAAGGCGGCAATTCAACTGATCAGTCTAAAGCAAGGAAATTGGCGCTCGTGGCAATTTCCTTTGTCTTTTTGGGGTGGAAGCTCTCTTGCCGCGCGCGAGGGCAGAGCCCTTGGTGCTTGGAATGAAACTATCCATATCGGAGAGTGCGCGCGTGGAGGGCGTCCAAGCCGAGGGGGACCAGACAGAAAATGAAGTCTGTTTTACGCAGGGCAGGGGGTGTAATAATCTGAAGACGTTACGCGATTTTTGGGCACAGTGCGCCCTTAATGCCCCGCGAACCTTTTCGAACAATAGAAAAATAAAAACTGGCCTCTTGACACAACTACGGGTAATCGGAACTCTAAATGACAGGGTTTACTTGGGATACAATAAGGCTGCTGTAAACTTACGCGACCACGGCTTCGCTTTTCGGCAGGCCACTAAAGCAATCAACGATCACTCTGCCGTTGAAGGGATCGATGACCGCGAAGATTACGGGGAAGAGCGCATCAACCTGCTTGGCATGTGTGAGGGAGTGCTTCTCCACGTGGCCTACGCAGAACGCGTCGAATACATTCGGATTATCTCAGCACGGCGGGCGGAAAAACATGAGCAAGAAATCTACTATCGCGAAAATTCGTTCTGACGGCACGGTTGTCGAGGTTTTGGAAGATGGCGAAGAACGCCCCTTGCCCGAAATCCCCATGCGTCCGATGACGGAAGAAGAAATCCACGCTGCGGCGATGGCTGATCCCGACGCGCGGCCTATGACCACCGAAGAATGGCGAACAGCGCGGCGCGTGCCCCGCACGAAAACTTTGCGCCGTATACTTGGCCTTACATAGCAAGAATTTGCAGCCCGCTATCATATCCCTCTTGGCACGTTGCGCGATTGGGAACAGGGACGCACGGAACCCGATCAACCTGCACGAGCTTACCTAACGGTCATCGCTCGCGATCCCGAAGGGGTTCGACGAGCCTTGAAAGCGCAGCCCTCGTGAAACCACGAGCGAGACGAAAATAAAAAAGCAACGGCCGCTAAGGATTTTCCTCTGCGGCCCTTGAGCCGCTTCGAGGTTTTCTGCCTTTCACGAAAGGCAGAAAGCCGACTACGGCCACTGACTTGCTTTTGCGCTGGGGGCGGGGAGAGGGTAGGGAAAATCGAGTGCTAAAAATTAAAGCTTAAGGGAAATTAACTGTACATATTGAAAACACACATTGACTGCCAACCCAAAGTGATGTATGTTTTGAATGCGTACAATCAAGAAGGAGGTTTGAAATGCCAAGAACAGCGGTTGAAGATAATAGCCGAATGTCCCTAAGAATCCGTCCGGCTGATAAGGCACTGTTGATGCGTGCCGTCGCTTACGCGCACACTGACCTTACGGATTTTGTGCTTCGAAACGCCGTGCAAGCGGCAAAGGCCGTGATTGATCAAGCGGAAAGGGTTTCATTATCAGAACGTGATAGTCTGCGCGTACTTGATGCCCTGGAGAATCCGCCCCATCCAAATGCGAAGCTGCTGGCAGCGGCAAAAGCTCTGCCTCCGATGCCATGACCATTCCTCTTTGGCACGAGGAGCCGATTTCCAAGCGGCATAATCGGGAAGTGTTTGATTGTGGCGACGCTGCGTTAAATGATTTCTTGCGCCGCCATGCTCGTCAAACCCATGAACGTGGAGGCGCTAAAACCTTCCTCGCAGTCAGGGCTGATGATACATCATCGGTGCTTGGCTTTTATTCAATCAGTCCCGCCTCGGTAGAATTCGCCCAAGCCCCTGACATAATCAAACGAGGATTGGCGCGGTATGATGTGCCTGCCTTTCGCCTTGGCCGTCTGGCTGTTGATAAACCCATGCAGGGCAGGGGGCTTGGTGGGCAGCTTCTTTTGTCTGCCGGTAGGCGCTGTCTCCGCGCCTCCCAGGAAGTAGGGGGAGTCGCCCTGCTAATTGATGCCAAGAATGAGGACGTAGCCCGCTGGTATGCCGGTTACGGCGCGTTGCCGCTACTGGACGCCCCACTTTCTTTGCTTTTGCCAATGGCTAGCATCCGAATGGCTCTGGAAACAGCCGAAAAATTATAAATCCACTTACCCCGAAAAAACAGGAAGGCTGTTGTGCCATAAAGCAAGATTTTTGATACTGCGCTTGCGGTCTTTTGCCGCCAGGAACGGCATTGTGCTCATGAAAAATAGCTCCTTATCATACCTGCAAATTGCTCTTTCAAAAACGCTCGTTCGGAATAAGCCAACCATCATTTGGAGTATGTCCAGCAGCTACAGCTTCTTTGTAATAACTGGTAATGCCTGTTGCTGCTTGCCGGAGAGCTGCCCCCAAACTCATAAAACCAAAACTTTGGGCGAGGGGGCTATGGGGTAAAGTCCCATGGCAATAGGGAAAAGGAATTCGCTCGCCCTGCGGGCGCTTCTTGCGCCCGAGCACAGGCCGCGAAAAAGGTTCGTCGGGAAGGCAAAAAGTCACCCCCAGCCGGCTTTCTCATTTTCGGTATGTAACGACCTGCATCAGACCGCGCCGGCCGCCCTGCATCTTGCGTCCTTCCTTGCCGGGCGACCGCGCCGGCCCCGATCTGTGCTCACAATTTTCCGAAGAACCTTACCCGCATGCTTTCCGATGATCCGAAGGCGGTTCTATGTATCCATGCGACGGTTTACTTTTCTCCCTTCGCGCTTAAAAGATAAAAAAGGTCTTGTTTATTGGAATGAATACAAAGGAGTTCGACAATGCCAGGTCCCATGTTTCCGGTAGGCCCCGTGGTAGCCCTGATCGCCGGCATTCTCATTCTCGTCCAGCCGCGGCTTTTGAACTATATCGTCGCGATTTACCTGATAATAATCGGTATCGCAGGCTTGCTGCATTATTGAGGTTTCCGCCCTGAGGCAGAGGGATTGTAGAACAAATGCAGGAATAGCCGTCTTGGAGGGTCGCTTCGCTTTCTCAAAGCGCGGGTCATCAGTCGAACTCTTCGTTGTTTTCTTTCGCCTGCTGCCTGGGCAACGTAATTATGAAAGTCGAGCCCCGGGAAAGAACGCTTCGGGCGGTAATGCTTCCCCGATGCCGTTCCACTATCCTGCGGCAGATGGCTAGGCCCATTCCGGTCCCCTCATACTCACTGCGCCCGTGGAGGCGCTGGAATGGGTCGAATATGCAGGCGAGGTATTTTTCGTCGAATCCGATTCCATTGTCCTCGACATAGATGGTGCAATCTTTGCCGCGGCAAGTGCCGTGCAGGCGCACAATCGGCGGAGAATCTCCATGGAACTTCAGAGCATTGGCGATGAGGTTCTGAAAAAGCTGGCGCATCTGCGTCGGGTCGGCTTCGATCTGCGGTAAATCCCCCAGTTCTACGCGCCCCTCTGTTTTCCTGAGCGACACCCACAGATCGCTTATCGCATTTTCTGCAGCCATACGGAGATCCACCGGGCGGAAAGGGACCTGCCTCGTGCTGGCCCTGGAATAGCTCAACAGGTCGTCCAGGAGGGTTTGCATCCTGGCAGCCGCGCTCTGAATCCGCTGGAACCTGTCCAGGACGTCTTCGGTAGAAGAATCTTTTATTTTCTCAAATATTAAATCTGCAAATGCCCTGATTTTCCTGAGCGGTTCGGAAAGGTCGTGCGTTGCCGTATAAGCAAATTGTTCCAGGTCTCGATTGCTGCGTTCGAGTTTGGAAACATAAAAGCTGAGTTCGTGCTCGATGTGCTTGCGCTCTATTACGCCGGCGAGAGCGTTGGAGGCAGCAATGAGAAAATTCCTGGTTTTTGTATCCAGCGAGTGTCCGTGTTTTAATTTTGTGTGCATAACGCCGAGCATTTTGCCCGAAGCAACTATCGGGATACAGCAATATCCAAGGTGCAGCGCACTTTTGCCGCAGAGCCTGCCGCCTTCCTCGGCGGAATCCCTGCACAGGATATTCCCATTCCGTGCCGCAGCCTCGCAGCGGCACTCTCCGGGGCATGGCTTTCCGCAAGATTCTACGGCCTCGGCAGACCCGCCTTCCCGAGCCTTCAATACCAGCCGTCGGGATTCTCCTTCCATCAGGCACACGCTCCCGGTGGATTCCAATGGAAGTCCGGGAACCGCGAGGACCGTTTCGAGGCTCCTTTTCAGTATCGTCTGCAAATCGCTGTCGGCGAAAGTCATCTGGAGGATGGAGTCGATTGCCCGCTGCGCTCCGTAAGACTGCCGAAGGTCTTCCCCGGTATCGAACTTGAGGATCGCCTCTCCGATCAGGGGAGCGCCCGACTCCAGCACCTCCATGAGCTGGTCCGGCAATATGCCCCGCCTTTCATCGGCCAGATGGATCACTCCGATTGTACGGGTCTGGTGCCGAAGCGGGATAAGCGCAACCGAGGAAAATCCTGATTTAATGCACACTCCCCGGAATTCGGCCATTTCCGGCCCAGACAAACAGGAGGCGAATGCGGGCGTATCTCCGCATCTGAAAGATCCGCCCCGAGTCATGCAGGCGTGATCCTGCGGCTGGGGTTTCCCGGTCACAATCCTAGTGCAGACACAATTGTCGCGTCCAACCACGAGGCCGTTCTCGGACCTCCAGAATTCTTCACTGAAACCTGTATAGGCTTCATAGGGGATAGCTCCCTTTTCATTCAGGACGCGTATCCCAACGCATCGGCAACCGCTCAAGTGACGGATTTCTTCCAGCACCTCATGAAGATACTCGCTTCTCGACTCGGCATCCCCCATTATTTTGAGCAGCCGATTCCTTACCGACAGGATATTCTCCGCCCGCTTTCGCGATTCGATTTCCTGCTCGAGCTGCGCGTTCACGCTTGCGAGTTCGGCAGTTCGCTGCCGGACCAGCAATTCAAGGTTGCGCTGGTACTCCTTGATTTCCTGCCCGCCGGCTATCCGGCCCGTGATATCCGGTGCAGATACGACTCCCCGGATGACCCATGACAACACTTCGGGTTTGCCTTCGACCCGGGCAGCCCTGACTGCAACATCAACCGTGTTTCCCTCATTGAGGTTCCGAACCCTGGAATCCCATGTTTGCACCCCTTCGGAGAGACTCAGCTTACTAACGAAGCTGTGAAATTCAGGCCCGTAATTGTCGGGAAAGTAATGAACCAGGGGAGTGCCCAGAACGGACGACTTATCGGTACCGAACAGAGCGAGTGCTTCCCTGTTCGCCACGAGTATAGTGCCTTCCACATCCGTGACAACGTACGGGTCCGGAGCGGAATAAAACAGTTCCCGATACCAGTTGCGGTCGATTTCGAGTGTTTTTGGGATTTCTGCAGGCTGGATCGGTTCATTGGACGAACCACGCCCTTTAAATCCGGGATCTGCTGATTGCGCATCAGAAATCTGATGCGGCTGATCCGTCGGATTCACCTGATGCTGTTCCGTATTGGCTCTATCCCGCATCTTCGGCTCTTCGGTCCAAGAATCGGCTTTACCACGTGTTTGGGAAACGTTCGATGGTCCCTGGGCGCCGGCATTCGTTTCATTTAAGATTGCAATAGGGAATGCCGTGCGTGCTCACCGCAATAATAATTCCCGGGCGACTCTTCGCAACCCCGGCAGAGGACGGAATTTGGCGGCTCCATGGAAAGATGAAGTCGGGCCTTAATTTTATTTAGTAAAAATAATAATAGCCCGGGTCGAAATTGCAACCCGGGTTTTAAGGCTTCGATAAGTTGAACAGTTAACCTCTACGAATTTCCGGATTTCAGCTTCAATCCGGCATGGGGCTCAAAGGTTTGGAAACATCTGTGCCGCCATCTCCCTGAGTTTATATTTCTGGATCTTGCCGCTCGCGGTCATCGGGTAATTTTCCACGAAGGCGACGCATTTCGGTATTTTAAAACGCGCTATCTTGCCGCGGCAGTAGTCGATCACCTCCTGGGGAGAGAATGAAACACCGTCCTTGAGGACGACGAAGGCGCACACTTCCTCTCCGTACTTGACGCTCGGGACCCCGACCACCTGGACGTCCCGGACTCCCTCCATCCCGTACAGGTACTCTTCGACTTCCTTGGGGTAAATGTTCTCACCCCCTCGAATGATCATGTCCTTGTGCCGGCCGGTGATGGTTATGTACCCGTCATTATCCATGACGCCGAGGTCGCCCGAATGAAGCCATCCGTCTTTGTCGATCGCCTGCGCGGTCGCCTCGGGCATATTGTAGTACCCTTTCATCACGATGTATCCGCGACAGCATACTTCTCCCGGAGTTCCATTGGGGACGGGACTGCGCTTTTCCGGATCCATGATGCATACCTCGACTTCCGGCATTGCCCGGCCGACGGTTTCACAGCGCCTGCGAATATCATCGTCCACGAGCGTCTGCGTCATCCCGGGAGAAGATTCCGTAAGCCCGTAAACGATGGTGATCTGATGGGCATGCATCAGCTCGATTACCTTTTTCATGATCGGAGCGGGGCATGGGGATCCGGCCATGATGCCGGTCCTCAAAGTCTTGAAATCGAACTTTGGAAAGAGCTTATGGTCGAGCATCGCGATGAACATGGTTGGAACTCCGTAAATCGCGGTACATCCTTCCTGTTCGATCGCCGTCATGGCCATAACGGGGTCGAACCCCTCCATTATGACGAGGGCGGAGCCGTGATTGAACGCGCCCATAACCCCCAGCGAACAACCGAAGCAATGGAAAAGCGGAACGGGCAGGCAAAGGCGGTCTTTGGGGCCGAAGAGCTGGTTCTTGCCGATCCAGTATCCGTTGTTTACCAGGTTGAAGTGGGTCAGCATGACGCCTTTCGGGAAACCCGTCGTCCCCGAGGTATACTGCATGTTCACCACGTCGTGCGGATCGATTTCTGCCTGCCTGGCCCTGTATTGCTCGTCGCTTATCATGACGTCCAGTCCAAGCACCTCGGGAATTGAGTACATTCCCCGATGTTTTTCACTGCCGAGGAAGAAGGCGCGCTTCAAGTGAGGGAATTTCGGGCTGTAGAGAAAACCGCGCTGCTGGGTCCGAAGTTCGGGCACGAGTTCATAAAGGGTGAGCACGTAATCGGTATCCCGGAACCCGTCAATGATGAAGATGTTCTCGCACTCGGACTGCCGAAGCAGGTACTCGAGTTCGCTGCTCTTATATGAAGTATTGACCGTCAGCAAAACGGCCCCGATCCTGGCCGTTGCAAATTGAAGGGCAACCCAGTAAGGAACGTTCGTAGCCCAGACGGCTACCTTCTCGCCTTTCTTTACTCCCAGCGCCATGAGGCCCTTGGCCAGCCTGTCGACAACCTCTCCGAATTGCCGGTAAGTGAACCTCAGGTCCCGATCGACGTAAATGATCGCTTCGTTATCCGGGAACTTTTCTATCGCTCTGTCGAGAAGTTGCCCTAATGTGATCGACTCTAATGACTCCCTCATGTGTCCTCCTCCAAATGGCCGTTTTGGCCGGATTGGTGCAAGTCAAGCGGTGGTATCGATTCGGTCGATATCCTTGAACCAAAGCATTTCGGCATGTCCGCTTGGGGGCGGATGCTCGTAATGGAGCTATAGCCTCAAAGCCTGGCTAAGTCGGAACTCATTCAGGCGAAGGGAGAGAACTCCCTGCCGCAATTTCCGACCTGGATTCATGGAAGGTCGGTGCTTACGGGTTGTTCGGCTTGACCCTTTGCAGGGCTTCGGCCACTTCTGCCCGAAATTGCACCAGCGCTTCGACGGGCTGATCGGGAGGAAGGAATGCGCGCCACAGCATGTCGGATAGTTGAGAGGCGGTAAGATCAACGTCAGGTTTTCGCCCGGTAACAATGTGCGTCCAAAGGACGTGTTCCATCGAGCCGTAGACCATGTCCCGCATGAGGCGGAGCGGGATGTCCGGCCTGATCTCCCCGGATTTTTGCGCGGCTTCCAGCATGGACATCAAAGGACCGATATAACGACGTTTTATATCGCCGATGAGGTTCATGAACTCGTGGTCGACATTTCGACCCTCGCTGAGGATCAACGCGCAAATCCCGGTGCCCTCTTCAATCAGGTGCTTCAGGTGCTTGCGAATCAGAAAATGGAGTTGGGAGCGAAAACTGCCGGTCAGAGGGATTTCCTGTTCGAGTTCGGTACATATCTCGCCGTACCAGCCCCTGAGCAGTTCCATGCAAAGTTCCCGTTTGCTTGCGAAATAGGTAAAAATCGTTGCTTCCGAAGTGCCTAGCCGCTGGGCAATTTCTGCGGTCGTGGCCCTCTCGTAACCTTTTTCGGCAAACACTCCCCGCGCCGCGCCGAGTATTTCGCGGACACGCCGCTCCGATCGTACGCCGCGTGCGCCTCGCCGCTCCTGCGGAGATGCCTTTTTACCCATTCAACACATCCATCAATCTGATGCACAACCGTCAAAGCATGGGAAAAGAGCCTGGGTTGAGGATTACTCAATCCATACAGTACTAATTATTTCTCGTCAATCAAATAAAACATCGTTATACGTTCGAATTGATTTGAGTGATTCTCAACTTTCGGTATTAAAATTATTAATAGGTATTTGCGTGCTCTGCGGCCGGCTCCAATCATCTCTTTAACGATTTTCCTTGATCCGCTCCAAATATGGTACCATGTCAAACAAAAACTTTTTGGTTATGGCCCGGAACGGGCGAGTTGCACCCTATCGGGAGGTAGATCAATGCCGGGAGTAGTCATCACGGTAGCGCGCCAGTTGGGCAGCGGAGGGTCCCACATCGCCCTGCAGGTCTCCAGGCGACTCGGATACGCCTTCGTCGATCGGCAGATCCTGCAGGAGGCCGCAAAGGAATTGGGCGTCGAGGAATCGGAAATCGAACGGCGCGAGGGACGCCTTCAGACCTTCTGGGAAAAACTCGTGTCGGGCTTCAACATGGGAACACCCTACCCCAATTTTGTGCCGCGCTCAAACTGGATCACCGACGAACGACTCGCGGAGGTCGAACACCGCCTCATGGCCGAGTTGGCGATGAAGGGATCCTGTGTCATGCTTGGCCGGGGCGCCTTTTACCTGTTGCGCGGCAGGGCTCAGCTTCTGAGCGTCATGATCCATGCCCCCCTGAGTTTTCGGGTGGAGCGGTTGATGCGCGTCTATAATGCGAAGAGAAAAGAAGCCGTTCAGATGATCGAGCAGTCAGACCGGGACAGATACCGATACATCCGCAGTTTCACCGGCCGGGACTGGTTTGACGCACGGAATTACGATCTGGCGATTGACACATCCATAATTGATTTTGCATCGGCCGAGGAAATGATCTCATCTATTGCCCTGCGCCTGCCGGAAGGTGAGGCCTGGCCCTGGGTGAACGAACCGGGCTGACCCGCAGCGGGGAAAAGGAATCACTCGGAAGGGAATAGACGCATAGAGGAACCATGAGCAACAGGAATCGAATAAATGCCGATACAGTCCTGGTCGGTCTGACAACCCGTCTCCTGGGACCGGCGGGCGAAGGTCTTGAAAGATGCAGCTTCCTCGAAGCCGGGCTGAGCATTTTGGGAGAATATGCCAAATGCGACGGGGTGCTGGCACATCTTGCCGACGGCAGGGCATCCATCTCTCGTAAAGACGATGGGCAGGAATCACGGCCCGCGTTTAATATTCTGAGAAAAACCGAAAACTTGCTGGAGATGCTTCTCGAAAGCGAAGACCCGCTTCCCGGCATACACTCTGCCCGGTTCTCCGAATGCGGCAGTTTTTGGACCAATGATGCCCGACGCGTAAAAAGGTATTTTGACGACCAGTCGCCCGGGCTGCACTTGGAAAGATGCGGATGGCACGATCGAATTCGCTCGATCGCATTGATCGGAATTGAGGAAGACGGCAAACCCGGGGGGTATCTGCAATTCTCCCGAACCCGGTCGCCCGGGTTCAGTGCCGGAGAAGTGCAATTCCTGGAGTCCCTTTCCCGGATCTTTACAATCGCCCTCAGGCATTGGCGCGCAACCTGGGCGCTGCAGGAACGGGTGAAGGAACTCTCCTGCCTTTATCGGATTGCGAACGTGCTCGACACTCCGGACAAGTCCATAGGCGATGTCCTTGGAGAAATCGTTAGGATATTACCTTCCGCCTGGCTCTATAACGCCGACGCCGTCGCGAGAATAGAACTCGATGACCGGAGCTATGATTCCGGAAAATATGAGCACGGGAAGCAGGAACAATCGGCGGATATTGTAATTGACGGTGCGAAACGGGGACGCGTTCGGATCGCGTACCTGCATCGCAAGCCGGAACTGGACGAAGGACCGTTTCTGTCCGAGGAGCGCAGGCTTATCGACACCATAGCCAAGGAATTATCCTTACGGATCGAACGCAGGCTTTACGAGGAAGAGCAGGCGAACATCAAGGAGCAGTTGAAACACTCAAACCGGCTGGCTGTCATCGGTCAATTAGCGGCTGCCGTGGCCCATGAACTCAACGAGCCCCTGACGAATATTTTGGGATTCGCTCAGCTTTCGGCAAAAGAATCCAAACTGACGGGCCAAAGCGGAAGCGACCTGGAGAAAATCATAGCCAATTCCCTGCACGCCAGGGAGATCGTCAGAAAGCTCCTTCTGTACGGCAGAAAGATGCCGCAGCGCAGATCGCGGGTGGATGTCAACAAGGTCGTCAGGGAAGCTTTGGGCCTTTTTGAACACCGACTGAGCAAGGAATGGATTATAGTCGAACTGAAACTCATGGACGATGTGAGGCCCGTCATCGCCGATCAGGCCCATCTCAGGCAGGTTGTGGCCAACCTCGTTCTGAATTCCATACATGCCATGCCGCACGGGGGCACACTCACCCTAAGCACGGTTCAGAGGGAAGGTACTGTCGATATTCTCGTTCAGGACACCGGGTGCGGCATGGAACGGGCCGTCATGGACAAGATATTCATACCATTTTTTACCACAAAGGGGCCGAGCCGCGGAACAGGACTCGGACTGACCGTGGTACAGGAGATCGTAACGGGATTAGGCGGATCCATACACATAGACAGCAGTCCGGGGATCGGGACAAAGGCCTTTGTGAGTCTTCCTTCAGCCGAAAAGGGAAATCCTCTCCCGATTGGAGAAAAAGCGCGTGGCAAAAGAGTCTGAGAGTATCCTCATAGTCGATGACAGCCGGGACACTCTGGAGGTCCTCCAGAGGAACCTCTCTTCGCGGGGCTTCCGGGTGACCGCCGCCTCGGGAGTATCCGAAGCCGTGAGGGTCCTGGAGACGGCGGACATCGGACTGGTCATTACCGACATCAGGATGCCGCAGATCGACGGATTTAGCCTTATTAGGCACATTCACGAAAATTACAAAGAAATCCAGGTCCTGGCGATAACGGGCTTCCCCACGATCGACGGCGCGATCAGGGCTGTGAAACTGGGGGCTGAGGAATACCTCATCAAACCGTTCACCGACGAAGAACTCTTTGCCGCCGTTGACCTCGCTTTTTCAAAATTGAGGCTCAAGAAACAAGCCTCCGCTTCCCTGATGGTCCGGTTGAAGTACGGAATAATCGGGGAATCCAGGCCCATGCAGGAAGTTTTCAAGGCTATCGCGAAAGCGGCCTCCAGCAGCGCGACCGTGCTCATCCAGGGCGAGAGCGGGACGGGCAAGGAACTGATTGCACGGGCTATACACTACAATAGCGACAGGGCGGGCTTCCCTTTTATTCCGGTAAACTGTGGAGGAATTCCCGAACAGCTCCTCGAAAGCGAGCTTTTCGGGTACGCCAAAGGGGCCTTTACCGGGGCTGCGAGCACCCGTGCGGGCTTTTTCCAGACAGCGGACTGCGGCACGATCCTGCTCGATGAGATCAGCGAGGCGAGTCTCACCATGCAGGTCAAACTCCTGAGGGTCCTCCAGGAAAAAGAAATCTGCATGCTGGGATCCAGCAAGCCGCGAAAGGTGAATATCAGGATAATAGCCGCGACAAATCGGGACCTGTTCGAGCTTCTCAAAAAAAATCTCTTCCGGGACGATCTGTTCTATCGATTGAACGTAATCACCATCGATGCGCCGCCGCTCAGGGACAGGGGCGACGATATAGTCCTGCTCATAAATCACTTTATCCGGATATTCTCGGAGCGTTACGGACGGAACCCGCCCCGGCTCTCCGACGAGGTGCTCGCCGCCCTCACGGCCTATCATTGGCCCGGCAACGTGCGGGAACTGGAAAATATCATTCACAGGTTCATCTCCATGACTTCTTCAGATGTCATCGAAGTGCCGGACCTGCCTCCCTATATGCGCTTTTCCGCCCAGAGGACCGGAAGCGTAAACCGCACGCTTGCCGAAGTGGAAGCGGAACACATCCGCAGTGTTCTCGACAGTGCCGGCGGCAACAAGACCATTGCGGCAGGAATCCTGGGGATCGATCGAAAGACGCTGAGGGACAAGCTGCGCAAAAAGACCGATTGATCTCCGACAAATTCCACTTCCTTCCCGGGGAGAATCTCCCCGGATGGTTCAAAATTCCCCGCCTTTTGTCTGCCCCAAACCACGAAGCCAATCAAAAATATACAGTAAATTCCATTTCTTAATCCTACCCTTCATTCGGGCATCAATATTGCCTTATTCCATCGTGAACGCGGTACAGACCAATACTCCATTTCACGAGGGATATACCATGAAGCGATCGAATTACGCGGCGAAACAGGCCTTTGAAGAGAACGAAGCGTTGAAAGACCAGGCCTCCCCGGAAGAGGCCCAATCATCCGCAGGCAAGTACCTGGGGCTGTGCTCCACCTGCAATTACGCCGACGGTTGTACTCTGAGAAGAGATTCTGAGCCGCCCGTCCTTTTTTGCGAGGAATTCGATTCCTCATCACCCCCGAGCCCAAACCATCCGGTGCTCCTCCACAAAACGGCCGGCTTGCCGGAAGGGCGCATGGGCTTGTGTATGAACTGCGGCAAGCGCGACACCTGCAGTTTTCAGAGAGGGGACGGCGGCATCTGGAGTTGCGAAGAATACGAATGATCCGGCGGTGCTTCGAATCGATGCGGAAAAGTCGATCCACAAGTAAGCTATCAATTGATGAAAGGAATCCCGTGTACAAACTGAAACAAGCCCCTCGCAAACGACAGCCTGCAACGCCGGGCAAACTGCAGGAACTCTGCTTCAATAGAGTTCAGAGTGAAACGGAGAGCCGCATTCGACAAACGCCGAAGGTCCTCTCCTGGCTGTTCGACAGTATGCCTTCAAGCTTTTTCGTTACGATGCGGCACGAGCCCCGGGCTATGACGAACCTGATCCTGGGACTTCCTTCATTAATTGAAGAACAAAGACTCATCCTGACCAACCAGGAATTGAAGCTCATCGTCGCAAGGCTGGATAAGCGCGGATCCTTGTATGACACACTCAAACTCCTGCACGATCGCGAAATATCCTTTGCCGAATTCACGCATTCGTATAACCCGCTGCCGGGGGCCACGCAGAACCTGGAAATCCTCAGGTTTGATTTCGACCGGAGAACACACCTGGAAATTGCCGAGGCGGAGGATGGGAGCATACCGGAGGGGATTGCGCGCGAGGTCAGGGCCAGGATGGAATTGTCCCATCCGGAATTCGATTTCCGGGATTTCCGCTCCGATTTGAGCGTTCTGTGGCTCAACAACAGGGACTACGTGCTCCTTCTCCCCCCTGAAAACATTGCAAGGCTGCTGTGGCTGTATCAACAGTGCAGGAAGAATGACGGGCTGTTCGTAAGCGTGGAGAAAAGCGACGAGCAGATTCTGGGCCAGGAGTACAGCATCCTGTTCTCGGTTTCGAACCCGCCGCAGAAAGGTTTCCTGACCCAGATAATGGAGGTCCTCAAGCGTCTCGGACTCGGAGTGCGGCGCTCTTATTGCCTGAATGTCAGCAACGGGTTGTTCTGGAATTTCCTGGGCAACTTTGACGTGGTCCCATACGAAGGCCGGCCGATGGCAAAGGACTCCAGGGAAGTCGATCAACTCAGAAGAGAACTCTACAATACTCAGATTCTCTCTACGCATAACACTGCTTATTCCGATCTGGTCGGCACAGGGGGGATGAGCGGCGAGGATGCTTCACTGGCGAATGCCTTCGTCGCATTCTGCCGGACCGCTCTCGCCCATTGTGACCCGGACAGGTTCGATTCTGACATGGTGAGGAATGCATTCTTTTCTCATCCGGCGATCGTTCAGGACCTCGTAGCTCTTTTCAGGATCCGGTTCAGTCCCGATTTCGAAAACAGGGACGAAGCGTATGAACGGGCTCTCAAGGTCGTTCAGGAAGAAATCGCGGGTTACAACACCGGCCACAAGCACCTGGACGAAATTCGCAAGAAGGTTTACCGCACCTGCCTGCTGTTCGTGACCCATACTCTCAAAACGAACTTTTTCGTGCCCGAGAAGCACGCCCTCTCCTTTCGACTGGACCCTGCCTACCTGGGCGAGATGGGGCCGGAGATGACGCAGGACCTGCCCGCCCGAAAGCCTTTCCGGATCACCTTCTTTTTCGGCAGGCGCGGGTTTGGCTACCATGTCGGTTTTTCGGACATTGCCCGGGGAGGGTGGCGGACGATTGCCTGCAGGACCGACGACGAAATGGAGACGAACACGAACAGTCTGTTCCGGGAGGTCTTCGTCCTGGCCCATACGCAGCACCTGAAGAACAAGGACATCTATGAAGGCGGAGCCAAAATGACCGTGCTCATCGATGCCCGCGATCTCTCCTCGGAAGAGGCGCTGACGCAGCAGGTCTATAAGCTGCAGTTTGGCTTCATCAATGCTTTTCTGGACATCTTCATCACCGAAAACGGGAAGGCAAAAGACCCGCGCGTAGTGGATTACTACGGGGATGATGAGGCAATAGAACTCGGCCCGGATGAGAACATGCACGATGCCATGATCGAGCTGATCGCCAGGCAGGCGGTCAAGAGGGGGTACGTGCTCGGAGTCGGCCTGATGTCCAGCAAGCGCTTCGGAATTAACCACAAACAATACGGGGTGACCTCGCGGGGTGTCGTCAAGTGCGCCGCGACAGCGATGAGCGAACTCGGAATCGATATATATCGAGACCCTTTCACCGTGAAGTTTACGGGAGGCCCGAACGGAGATGTTGCCGGGAATGCGATCCGGCTGCTCCTGAATGATTGCCCCGGAGCACGCATCCTCACCGTAACCGATGCGTCGGGTTCGCTGTACGATCCCGAGGGCGCCCATTCCGCCGCCCTGGACCGGCTCGTTCACCAGGGGGACATCGAGGACTTCGATGTCGAACTGCTCCATCCCGGGGCCTCCGTCCTTTACAGGCACAAAACCCGCCGGGAAGGCCTGAAGTTGCTGCACCTGAAACTTACGCGGCTTGCGGACGGGCTTCACGAGAACTGGATTACCGCTGACGAATTCCAGAAAGAACAGAGCAGGCTGATCTTTTCCGTGCCGGCCGATCTCTTCCTTCCGTGCGGAGGGCGCCCGGAAACGATTGACGGTTCCAATTGCAGATCCCTTTTTCAACTGGACGGCACGCCCTTCGTATGTGCGATCGTCGAAGGAGCCAATTCATTTCTTTCACCCGAAGCACGCGAATTCATACAAAAAAGATCCGTCATTATCGTGCGTGATTCTTCGGCGAACAAGTGCGGCGTGATTTCGTCCTCGTATGAGATCATCGCCAACCTGCTCATGAAGGAGTCCGAGTTTTTGAGACACAAGGAGGAATACATCGCCGACGTATTGAACATTCTGGACCGCAGGGCCGCGGACGAAGCAAACCTGATCTTCAAACGGCACAGAGAGTGCGGAGGGAAGCTGCTTTATACGGAAATCAGCGCGGCAATCAGCGAAGAGGTAAACGCCCTCTACGATACGCTGTTTTCTTTCTTTCAGGAGCACCCGTCCCTGGTCGGGCAGCATCTCTATCAGGACGCGATATTGGATCATTTGCCGGAATTCATCAGAAAACACCCGACATACAGGTCGAGGATCGGGAAGCTTCCGTTCAAAATCCGGTGCGCCATCCTGGCCTGTGAACTCTCCTCATCCATCGTATATCACGGCGGGTGGGATTCCGACCTCACCGCAAGGCTCGAAGCGTACCTGAAGTCCGGATACAGGAAAAAGCCCGCGGTGCGCAGCAAAGTTCACGAGACTTCAGTCGTTATGAAAACTGCCGCAAGCTGAATTTCAGGAGAGTCGAAATGCCGGGCAAACGAAAAATATTTGTAAGCGAATTTGATATGAAGCGTTTGAGGAAGCTTGTTGAGTTGCTCATGGAAAACCAGTCCGACGACCGCGAAAAGAAACATGTCGAACTGCTCCATGAAGCCCTGCGCGAAGCTGAGGTAGTGGAGCCGGAGAAAATTCCCGGGAACGTGGTCACGATGAATTCGATAATTCAGGTCAGGAATCTGGATACCGGTCTGCAGACGGTTTATCAACTGGTCTTCCCCGGTGAAGCCGATATCAGGCAGAACAAGGTCTCCGTGCTTGCGCCTATCGGAGCCTCTCTCATCGGATGCAGAGTGGGCGGGATCGTCAAACTGCAGGTCCCCGCCGGGTTAACCACCCTGAAGATTGAAGAAATCCGGTATCAGCCCGAGTCGGCGGGAGACTTTCACCTTTGATGAAATTGGCACGACATAGCTTGACCAATGTTGGACAAGGCCCCTGTCATGAAGAATAAATTACTGTTGCTCGTAGTATCTTTCAGTTTCTTAGTGGGAATATTTTTTACTCAGAACAATGCATTTGGCGAACCCCGTCCCGCCGGGCCGAAGGGGATTCGCTCGCTCCTCAGCATGGAAAGGGCGATGCAAAGAATCGACGCCGCCGAGAACGCGCTGCTGTCTACGGAAATCAACGGAGACCAACGCCTCGGCATTTATGCCCTTATGAAGGAAGCCGGAGCGGATTTCCATGAAGCCGGTTCGACATACCTGAAGGGCAATGACGTGAACAGCACCGGAGTCTCCGGGGTAGACTTCGCTTCCGCTATTGAAAAATGGTGGAGCGATCATGAACTGTTCCTGAAGCTTGCCGGGGATTTCGATAAGGGCCAGAGCCTCCAAACATATAGAGCAATGAGCGTGCAAGCCCTTGAAAAAAATGCGGCAAGCCTTTCGGCTGCGCTGGTTTTGCTCCAGGGAGAAATCGACCATGAATTGCAAAGGATCGGCGGTGATGGCCGGAATGCGGCGACGGCGTCCTCCGGCAGTTCTGTAAAAGACGGTTTCGTGTGGGGGCAATTTCTTGTCTTCACGGTTGCTGCAGCTTTGATGCTTCTGGTCACATGGCTTCTTCGTCCCCGAAAACACCACAGACTGTCTCTGGAGGTAGGCAGTTATCCTCCGGTAATGGCAACCCCACCGCGGGGAGGAACGCGTTCCTCAACACAGTAAGCGCATGTCCGAGACTTGCCGCTCCGTTTTGTCCATGTGAGGTGCAAAACGGGGCGGCAGTAAGGATTACTCCTGAACCGGCAGGAGTTCTACAATCCTTTTCTCGAGTTCGTAAAGCGCGCCTTCCAGGTCCCCCGGGGTGGCCGCAAGCCGGTTCCTGTCCTGGACCACAAGCCGGGCAACATGGTCGCGTTCGATATCCTGAAACAACTCGTTCCTGCTTCTGTAGAAAACAACCTTCGATTCGTCCAGTCCCTTTTTTCTTATGAAATCCAGGCACTTCTGCTTTTGTACATCGAGCATGCGCTCGTAATTATCCCCGTCTTCCGGTGCCAACTCGTGTTTCCACACCAGGAGGTAAACGGCAGTGATTTTTTCTTCCATACTTTCTCCTGCAAATCTGTTATTTTTCTGAACATTATCCCCTTAGCGTCCGCTACAGTGTAGCAGGACGCACACCCGGGTGAAAAGATCGAATTCAATGCACGAACTCAGTTCTTTGCATAAGCGCGAAATAAACGGATGGAGATTAACAGGGTATAACAGGAACTTACCATGTATGAAAAGACATTCGAACAGGGTCCGATCCGTCCACCGAGCGAAGCCGGAAGCCTGCTTCTTCGTTTCACCAGAAACTGCCCATGGAACAAATGCGCCTTCTGTCCCGTTTATAAAGGCAGGGAGTTCAGCAGGCGTTCGCTCGATGAAATCAAGCTGGACATCGATGCCGCAGCCGGCATCGTGGACGATCTCCGTTCGGTTTCCTCCGATTTCGGGTTTGGGGGTAGACTAACCAGACAGGTTCTCTCGGCTGTTTTCGCGGATCCCCGGTTTAACGAATATTACCGCCAGATTGCCATATGGCTCTATGCTGGGCAGGGAAGCGTATTCATCCAGGACGCAAACAGCCTCGTGCTTCCCGCCCCGATGCTGGCCGAAGCGATCGCATATCTCAGGGAGAAGATCCCCGGAATCGGCCGCATTACCTCCTATGCCCGAAGCAGCACGCTTGCGAAAAAGAGCCTGGAAGAACTCAAGCTCATCAGGCAGGCGGGACTCGATCGCATACATATCGGAATGGAAAGCGGCTCCGACCGGGTGCTCCAGTTTGTGAAGAAGGGCGTCACCGCTGCACAGCAGATCGAAGCCGGAAGGAAAGTGGTCGAAGCCGGAATGGAGCTTTCCGAGTACTTCATGCCGGGACTCGGGGGCAAGGACCTCTCCGAAGATCATGCGAGAGAATCCGCCCGGGTGCTCAATTCGATCGATCCCCATTTTATAAGGCTGAGGACCCTGCGCATTCCACCCCGGGTGCCTCTTTTCCAGGACCTGAAGGCTGGCCGGTTCACAAAACTCTCCGATGACGAAACCGTCCTGGAAATCCGGCTTTTTATTTCCTGCCTCGAGGGCATTACCAGCCGCTTTGTCTCCGACCACATAATGAACCTGCTGGAAGAGGTCACGGGAAAGCTGCCGGAGGATAAGGATGCCATGCTGGCCGTTATCGACCGGTACCTGGCACTTTCACCGGAAGACAAGCTCCTTTTTCGGCTCGGACGAAGAGGAGGGGGCATGCGGTCCCTCGATGAACTGGACGACCCCGATATGAAGCA
>JAEZHY010000022.1 GCA_023416335.1 Pseudomonadota bacterium
CTATACACCCTCCCAGGAGGATGTCGAGCGGTCCAAGCGCATTCTGGAGGCATACAGGCAGGCGCAGGCCGAAGGTCTCGGATCGCTTGCCCTGGATGGTAAAATGGTGGACGCCGCTTCCATACGCGTCGCTCAGACGATCTATTCCCAGTGGGAATCAATATGCAAGCGTTCAGGGTGTCCCTGATCCAATATATCTCAACGCGGAGGGCCGCACGGGGCGGTCCTCCGAAGTACTTGCGACGTCGAGAGCGATCGGAAAACATGAAACCTTAAGAGGAATTATTTGGCGGAACCGACAAGAGACATGAATACAGAAAAGTCAAAGACGATTGGCGTTTTGGTCGAAAGCCCTCGCCAGGAAGATTTGACCCAGCATCTCGAACTTCAGATCCTCTACGATATCTCTTCTGCACTCTACAGTTCACCGCATCTGCCGGACGTTCTACAACGCGCGCTCACCAGCATTCTCAGGACCCTCAAGTTCAAAATGGGGGCTCTCTATCTGGTCAGGGAATCAACGGAAGAGAAGTGGCTGCTCGAACTCGCCGCGCACCACGGGTTCTCTCCCACGCTGCTCAACTGCATCCAGTTTCTGACGATGCCGTCGGAGATGATGGACAGGTATGACGAGCAGGACCCCATCCGATGGTTTCCGATCAGGAAGGTGACATTCACGGCTCTGCGGGAGCGTATGGAAGAAGAGGGGGTGGATGAGATCATCTGCATCCCCCTTGTTTCTCAGAAAAGGATCGTCGGGCTGCTCTATGTTACCAACGACGGTGCCTACCAGCTGAGGCCCGAGCAGGGCGAACTTCTGAAGTCCATAGGAAACCAGCTCGGTGTATCGATTCAGAATGCGATGCTCTTCGACTCGGTCGAACGGGCCAAGTGTGAGCTGGAAATCAGCTTCGATGCTATTCAGCACAGCATTTTTCTCGTGGACAGGCGAATGCGCATCTACCGCGTGAACCGCACGAGCGAAATGGTATACGGTCCGAACCTGGTCGGGCAGAAGTACACCCGGGTGATCTACGGGACCGATCAGCCGCATTTGGAATGCCCGATCTGGGCATGCCTCTGGGGGGCTCAACAGGTCCAGAGGGAAGGGCCGCACCCGCGCTGGGGCGGTTACTACCATTATTATGCTTTCCCCGTCTTCAATGTTTCCGGCGAACTGGAACGTGTCGTCTATTATGAGAAGGATGCGACCGAATCGAAAAAACTGGAGCAACGGCTCCAGCAAAGCGAGAGGTTAAAGGCCCTCGGCACGCTGGCTGCCGGAATAGCCCATGAAATCCGCAATCCGCTCGCCACGATCAACTTCAACACCCAGATGCTCCAACGGGAACTCGAACTCAATTCCGCGCAGCAGGAGATGTTCGAAGACGTGTTCCAGCAGATCCGGAAGATGGACCGGATCATTCAGCAGGTCCTGCACTTTGCGCGGCCGCGCGAACCTCAGTTTCTGCCCACGCGCTTGAATGAAGTCGTGAGGCACTGCCTCGACATGTCCAAAATGTACCTGATCAAGGCGCGAGTGGAGGTCGTCACGAAGCTGGAAGAGAACCTTGCCCCGATAATCATGGACTTCAACCAGATCTGCCAGGTCGTGATGAACCTCATAATCAATTCGATTGAAGCCATGCCTGATGGAGGCAGGCTGAGTATCGAAACATGCATCCAGGAAGAGCGCCCGGTGCAGGTACTTCAGATCGGCGATACCGGGACCGGAATTCTCGAAGAGGACAAAAGCCGCATCTTCGACCCGTTCTTTACCCGCAAGCCGGAAGGGACGGGCATGGGATTGAGTATTTCCAGACAGATCGTCGAAAAACACGGTGCCCTCATAGAGCTTGATTCCGTGCCTGGTCAGGGGACGACCTTTCGTCTGATATTCCCGGAGCAGCCGCAAAGTAGTGAACAGTGAGCCGTGAGCAGTGAACTGATCGAAACGGGACATCATTAGTATCGAAAGAAGAACGGTAGCCGAGTCGGGTAGGCACCGGTTTTTCGGGTGCCCACCATTCGGCCGGTCCGATGAACCCGTTTTCTGTGTGATGCAGTGCCAAAATGTTCGAATGGACGGACGGTGGGTACGATGTTGCCACCGCGCTCCGCTCCCCCACCCTACCTCGCGGGTGGCCCGGGCAACAGGTTTTATCGTTGCCCGGGTCCGGAGGACAAGAGGCTTCGCATAGAATTACCGTCCCTCTTGCCTGCGGGCAACAAAACCACGTTGCCCGTGTCACCCATGGTTTGGTTCCGAGCGCCAGGCGGTGGGCACGATGAAGCCCAATGCTGTTGCTTTGATGACCCCGTCCCGGTAGGCCAAGTATTTTGGACAGCACGTACCGGATACTATCCGGCAATCCCGATGAATGTCGTTTCCCGTCGTACGCAATACCAAATTGTTCAGAATGGACGGACGGTGGGCACGATGTTGCCGTGCCCACCCTACCTCGCTCTTTCACCCCACTTCACGCAAAGGAATCCTTATGCCGAAGAAGAAACTGCGGATACTGATTGCCAGGTTTGGAGAGGGATACGAAAAAGCCATGCTGAAGCTGGCCCACAGCTGCTGTGAAGCGGGTTTCGAAGTGGTTTACACCGATCTGCAGGACCCGGAGGCGATCTCCAAGTGCGCCATGCAGGAGGCGGTGGACCATATCGGGATCACCACTCTGCCGGGAGCGACGGTGCAGAACTTTGCCGATTTGTTCAAAATCCTGGAATCGGACGGGCTCTCTCAGGTCCGGGTAACCGCGGGAGGCATTTTCCCGGAAGAAGATATCGAAAAGGTAAAAGAACTCGGGGTCACGGATTTCTACCACGGAGGATCCATTTACGACAAAATCGAAAAATGGCGCGAGGAATACGGCGGCGCGGAAGATGCTTCCGAATGCGAGAAATACGAAAGGGTACCCGGCCGGCGCGGTCAATCCTTGTAGCTGACCACTCGTCCCCAGAGTGCTTTGGTTCCCCAGATTCCGGAGCGCAGGCATTCGAGCTGGACTATCTGGCTGTGATCGACGAAGAGGTTCACCTCCGGACCGTAATTTTTGATGTACCAGGCAAAAACGTCCGGGTCGGCGGCTTCGAACATGATCTTCTCGAGACCGAGGGAGTTTATGAACTTCGGCGGGACATCCGTGCGCCAGGAAGTTACGCTTTCGGTTATCCCTTCCGATTCGACCATGATCATGTAAGCGCCCGCGTCCAGGTATCTCTTTGCCTGCGAAATGGCCCATTCGGGATCGCGGGTCCCCTCGGCTTCGAGTTCGGCCGCCTGGCTGGCGCCTCCGGCTCCGAACTGTATTCCCAGTTCCGGCTTCGGCTTCATCCCCGCTTGCCGGACCTTTTCGATCAACCTTAGAAGGTCGTCGGCAGGCATGGTTATGAAGCCTGTTGACAGCTCGACGATGTCGAATCCGAGGCTGCGGCATTCCTCGATGTATTTCCCGACCAGTTCGGGACCCTTCGTCAGAAGGTGCTCTATAAATCCTCCTGTGGAAACCACGACGTCGTTGTCGTGGCATATTTGTATAAGTTCCGACACCGCCTTTCGTGGCATGAGTGAAAACGAGCCCCCGGCAAATTTGAGCGAATCTACATAATCCCCCATTGTTTCCAGGACGTCCTGCAGGTATCGCTTGCCCATCGGGGAATAGTAAGGGCCTCTGATTTCCGTTATTCCCTTCGTGCGAGGTTTTCCCTCGCGCTCATTCAGCCTCACGAATGGAAAGGCTCTCGCATTATTCGTATTCTCGGCCATTTCTAACCCTTCTTATACAAATGTCGGTTCATTCGGGTATCCGTACACCCGAAAGGAGCTGCATCAGGCGATCTACCCGGATGTTCCCGATGTCTTCGACCGCGTGGATAATGTCCCGGCGAAGGGAAGCGTCCGTGTACGGACCGCTCAGGTATTCGAATTTTTCCAGCACCTTTTCCCAGGGCACCGGATTTGTGTGGAAACCCTGGTACTCGGATTTTTCCTTTATGAGTTCCCGTCCGTCCCGGAGATGGACCGTGAGCCTGGTCGGCATTTCCCCGGGAAACCGGGCGGTGAATTCCTCGCTCGGTTTTACGAAAACTCTTCTCAACAGATTCTGCACATCGGGCCGGTTTATTCGTTCCTGCTCGTACTGGTCCGGCATTACCCGTCCGTCGAGCAGTGCGACGGCAACCATGTACTGGAGGCTGTGGTCTGCTTCTTCCTTTTTTGCCACCCTTGTCTTGTCGCCTTCCTCACCGCCCCCGATTATGTTGTAGGCAACATCGAAGATCTCGATTTCAATTCTGGTCACGTCGTCGGCATTGAATCCATGCTCTACCTTGAGTTCCAGGATGCCTTCGATGGACGACTGGGAGTGGATCTCCGCATTGTATTTTTTGACGATCGTGCGGGTGACTCGGTCGAGTTTTTCGGCGCTCCAGTCGATCGTGAAAGGACCGGAGATGGCGTCCATGAAACCCTTGTTGCCCTCGAAAACCTCCTCCGGGCCCGTAATGCCGCGCATTGCCAGGAATGCCGCATGCGTGCAGGAAAAGGCGGTATTCGGATAAGCAAGTCCCTTCCAGTGCGAAAGTGCTCCCGTCCTGGTGACCCGCAGCGCGTTAAAGGCGGTTCCGCAGAGGGCGATTGCATTGGTCGTTTTTTCAAGGTCCAGTTTGAGTGCCTTTGCGATTCCGGCGGCAACGGCAAAAGAGCCCTGTGTCGTGTGGTCGAACCCCCTGGCTCTTACCGGGGCGACGTCGCTCAGCCGGCATTGAACCTGGTAAGCCGTTGCCAGCGCAGTCAAGAGTTCCCTGCCGCCGGCCCCGGCGTACTCCGCCGCTGCGAGTACCGGCCCGAAGTTGTCGCTGGGATGGCATGTCTCATTTTTTGCAAGATAGCTGTCGTTGAAATCCAGGTAGCGCACCAGCGCGCTGTTGTAAAAAGCGGCGCGATCGGGGGAAGTCCGTCCCCCTCCTATGAGGGTGCATAATCCGTTTCCTCCGAATTCCTCCACCTGTTGTCTAACCAATTTGACCGGCGTTCCTTTGACCGCCCCGATCGCACAGCCCAGGCTGTCGAGTATCCGGATCTTCAACTGCATCAGGGCCGCATCCGACAGGTCCTCATAAGAAGCATTCAATACGAAAGAGGCCAGTTCCCCGGCAATGGTCATTTACTTATCTCCTTGTGAAGTGCCTGCCCGGGGGAAGTCCGGGCAGGCAATCAGGATGGGCGATGAGCTTTTCATCTTACAACTTCACGGCTTTCACATCGCCTCTGGATTCCACGGCTTCGCTGATTATCTTCAGCCATTTGGCGAGTCCCCGATCGAGAATTTCCTCTGCGCGCCGGCTGTCTATGCGGTATTTTTCGGGAATGAATCCCACTGAAGTCGAATAGACACCTTCCGCCCTGGCTATGAATGGGCACTGGAGTAACAGTTCATCTGTAAGCTTGACCAGGTGCTTGAGCGATTGCGCAACCATGATGCGGCAGTCCCTTACAGGAACGTTTTCCGCGGTGCAGCAATTTGCGAAAAGCCGCAGGCCCGCGAAACCCGAATCGAGAGGAAAGTCCTCCGGAGTTATTCCTTCTCTCCTCAGGTAAGGAAGAGGCGCTATCATAGAAATCCTGAGAGGAGGGGCGGAGGGTCCCGTGTAGGCTTTCTTGATGTCCCTGATTACGTCCACAAGACGATCTTGCGAAGGATCGAAAACTTTGGCGGAAATCTTCCCGCCCAGGGTCCGCAGCCGGTCCGGAATTTCATCTTTGATGTCGTTCCTCACCAGGACTATGCAGCCATGGTCCCAATTGCAGAATTCTCCCTGCAGGAGCCCCGCGGTTACCTCTTCGGGATTGTCCAGGTAAACGACACGCAGCCTTTTGAACGGTGAGGGTTCCGCGCTGGTCAGTTCGGCCGCGGCTTTCCTCGCGTGCTCCTCGAATGTGGTGAAGAGCGATTCGATCTCGTCCTGGTTGATAAAAGCCACGTCCGCTGCCTGAACGATATTGTCCACGGCTACCACCTGCAAAACGTGTCGAGAATAGTCGAAGGGTTCGTGCGGCGCTTTCCATTCGGCGTGGGTGAGAATCTGAAGCTCGCGTTTCAGAGCGTCCGGAAGCCTGTCGAGGCCCTCGGTCCCCGTGAGGTTTTCACGCGGTATTATCAGGGTCTTGCACCCTGCGGCGTAAGCCGTTTCGAGTTTGACGCCCATACCGCCGATTCCCGTAACACGGCCCTGCGTATCGATCTCGCCCGTCATTGCGACGTCTCGCCGGACTTTTCGGTTTCCAAACAGCGATGCAAGCGCAAGCGCGATCGACCCGCCCGCCGAAGGTCCGTCCTTCTTGGTCGAGCCGCCCATGAAGTGCAGGTGTACCGGGATCGACATTTCATCCGTATCGATCCCAAGCTCGTCGGCGCAGTGAAGGATCGCGGTCGAAGCAACCTTTCGACTTTCGTCCATTACGCGTTCGATGTTTCCGGTCGTATGGACCATGCTGAGATAGCTGCGTCCCTCTCTCCTGTCCTGCCCGGTAACCAGTGGAGTCACCTGTATCGGTATGAGCGTGCCCACACCCATTTCCATGTTGACGCCCAGTCCCATCATCTCACCCACCCGGTCATCCTCATTGATGAGGCGGGAACGGTTGGGCATGTCGAGATACTTGAGAATCCGGTTCAGCGTCAGTACGGAGGACTTTTTCCCTTCGCCCATGATTTCCTTGCGTTGGACCCTCAGGAACAGGGTTCGGATTATCCGCTCGAGGTCGCGAACGCCGGCTTCGGAAGTGAAGTCTTGAATCAGGTTCCGGAGGATTTCGTTCTCCTCGTCAGGGTCGAAATAGATTTCGTCCTGACCGATCAGGTAGCGTTCCCTGATTCGCTGGACAAGGAAGTTCCGGGCGATGGCCACCTTTTCATCGACGCTGTACCGGTCCAGGAAAATAACCTCGCATCGGTTGATTATCGCGGATGGAACGGTGTCTATCGTATTTGCAGTCAGTATGAAATGGCAGTTGGAGAGGTCGATATCTACCGTACTCTGCGTGTACTTGTCATGGAACAGGTGGTTCTGTTCCGGGTCGAGTATTTCGAGCAGGGTGGCAATAGCGAACTTCTCCGTTTTGTCCGCTTCATCCATAATGAACATGCCGTTCATCACGCCCATCTTGATCAGGCCCTGAACGATCGGGCCCGGCTTCGATCCTTCGTAGGTGAACCCGTAGCCTCTGATATCGGCCTCATCCTTCATGCCGCCAAGCGACAGCTTGTGGTAAGGAATCCCCAGGTTTCGCGCAATCGATATGGCGAGCGAAGTCTTGCCGACCCCGGGAGGTCCGACGAAAAGGAGGGTACTTCCCGTCCTGTGCCAGTACTTCTTCTCCGACTCCTTGAAATGCTGGTATCGCCAGATAAGGTTTGCAAAGAAATCGCTGATTATTTCCTTCGGTTGCTTCAGACCGTAGTGGGACCTGTTGAGGCCTTCTTCGAACTCTTCCGGTGAAACCCAAATCTTTTTGATTTTCCCCCAGGGTATCGCGAGCAGAGTCTCGATCAGTTCCGTGTATTTCGCCCCGCTCTGTCCCGCCGCATTCATCTTGTTCTTTTCAATGAGTTCGATGACGGACTGCGGAATGTCGGGGTCGGTCCTGGCATCCTCGATCCGCTCCTTTAGCGTTTTGGTCTCCTGTACGGCGTGTCCGGTTCTTGCCTGGGGTGAAGTCTGCGGCCCCTGCTGATTGATGATGTCTCCTGGTTCCACGAATTCCTCCAAATTATCTCTGAAGATATCAAAAAGGCGCGGAAGGCTTTTGCCCTCGAACAGCTTCCCCGGGATATCGAGTTCATGAAGCAGGGGTTCCAACCCCCAACGCTTTTTGAAAATCCTGAACAGTTCCATTCCTTCAATGGAGTCTCGGCGGATAGTCAGGGAAAAAAGCCTGAGCACCCTCCTGAGACTGGCCGCTCTTTTCACGAGAGGTTGTCCCGAGTCCCGGCTCCTTTGGAAGCTCTTGCTCAGAACCCTCATTTTTGAGCCGACATCCAGGTCCGGGAAAATGTCGATGATGAATCGACCCGGCAGGTCGGCAATGTCCCGGGTGTAAGCGGCCAAGATGCGCGCCAGCCTGAACTCGCTCTGCTCGCTCCGCTCCGCCCGGTCCAGTAAGTGAATATAATTCTTGCCCATGATTCCGGTTAGAGGATCGCAGATAACTTCCCGCAGCATCCGATAGGATGCCGGGTCTTTCTCTCTCCAGCGCATTGCGAAATCGATATCCGAGCGGATCACGTCCAACTCGGTTTTGTCCGGAAACAGGAGATGCTCGAAATGATGCCTGAGGAAAAACTCTGTGAACTTAAGGATTTTCCGTTCTTCCGCGGTCCCGCCGGCATAGGTGAAAGACGGCTGAGCCGGTACCAGGAACGCGATGTAGTCGAAAAGCCGCTCGTGGATAAGGACGGTCCAGCTCTGCCGATGCCGAACGAGCAGAGTCGGCAGGGGAATCCTGTTATCTTCATCCTCCATGCGCCGAAAATAGACGTTCTGGCGCAGGCTGGAGAGCTGTGTGAGGCTGACCCCGCGTTCGTTTCGAAAATATGGTATCGTATGCTGACTCAGGATAATCTGCAAAGTCTGGAAAACCCTGTTGATTGCCTTGTCGGTCGGGATTGGGAGCGTGTTTAGAACCGTATGGTCCAACTCGATCGGCAGCATTAAGAAGACCTCCATTCATCTTGGAAGGAAACGACTGACACGTGCTGCGGAAACGTCTCTGAAAAAAATATAGACACCCGGCCAAGCTCGAACCAGTCTTTTCGGTTCGCTAATCCATTGTAAAAGATAGTGATTTGTGGTTGGGAGAGGCTTAGAGGTAAGAATCGCTCTTCACGATATTTTTGTGATGGAGCGAGCCCTGTTTGCCGATCCGGATTTCGGGAACCAGCGGCGCCACGCCCCTGTTGAGAGACGGGGCTGGAATCTTTTGTGGATGCGTCTCCCTTATTGTGGTGGAATGTAAAAAACAAATAGACGGTGAGCCGTGTAGGGTGGGGGAGCGGAGCGGGGTCGGGTTTTTGGGTGCCCACCGTCCGACCATCCCGATGAACCCTGATCCAAGGGACGGACGGTGGGCACGATAATGCTTTGTGCCAACCCTACCCGGCTCTCCCGGCCAGCCATTCCCCGGCATATATGACGGAGCCCCCAATCCCGTTATCCCGGCAGTGCTTTTAAGCCGGGATCCAGAATTTTTAAGGTCTTGAGTTCACAATTAATCCGCCCCAAAAGCCTGGATTCCGATTTGAACCTGTCCTGATCGAAGAGGAGAGTCGGAATGACGAAGCCGGACTCTGCCGGTCATTTGCAGCAAAATAGATTGACCTGAGACTGCGGTCGTCCTAATAAACTACCGTACTTTCGCTAAAATTTGGTGATGATGTGAAATTCCGATCGGGAGGCCGAGATGAAAAGAACACTATTGTTTTTTGCCGTTGTCGTTGGTTTTAGCCTTTTCTGCCTTGTTTCCAACAGTGTGGCTGAATCGATACAGCTGCCCAAGCCTCAGCTCGAAGGAGGGAAGAGCCTCCTCCAGACGCTGCAGGACAGGAAATCGACCCGGTCCTTCAGCGGTGAAATGCTCTCGATGCAGACCATTTCCAATCTCTTGTGGGCGGCATTCGGCATCAATCGCCCTGACGGAAGGCGAACGGCGCCCTCGGCCAGAAATTGGCAGGAGATTGATATTTATGTCGCATCCTCAGGCGGCCTTTTTCTCTGGGACGCGAAAAAGAACACGCTCGAGCAGATCCTTTCCGAGGATATCCGGGGCATGACGGGTACTCAGGCCTACGTCAAGGACGCGGCGATCAACCTCATCTATGTGGCTGATTTCAAGAAGGTCAGTGGCGGGAGTACCGACCAGAACACCGAGGTGGGGGCCGATACCGGTTTCATCAGTCAGAACGTGTACCTCTACTGCGCGTCGGAAGGATTGGGCACGGTCGTACGTGCAATGATCGACAGGGAGGCATTGGGCAATGCAATGAAACTGAGACCCGAACAGAAGATCATCCTGGCCCAGTCGGTGGGCTTCGCGAAACAGTAGCCCGTTCACGTTGATAAGCAAGGGCTTCCAACTCACGGGAAGGGTGTTTTCCATTATGGAGCTGCGGGAGGCACAATTGGAGTTGTCCATGCTCAGACGGCTGTTTTGTTGCTGCCTGTTGATGCTGCAGGCCTTTGCGGGTTCCGCCTTTGCCGGCATTTTCGATATCGGGGAGATTCCCGTAGCTCCTTCCCCGGCTGAGGCCAGGTATCTTGACCTGAAACCAAATGAAAAGGTCCTGGATTTCGACGTGGCTAAGGACGGCCCCGAGATGGCTGTTCTGGTGGATCAGGCCGGGGCCTTCAAGGTCCTTTTCCGGGATCCGGGCGATTCGGGAAGCGCCGGTGAATGGGTAGTGCCCAAAGGGTTTGCCCCGCGCGCCCTGGCGTGGCATCCGGCGGCGAAGACTTTCTTCTTGACCGGAAAGCAGGGAAACGAATACGCCATTATCCGGGTAGACAAGGCGTCCGGCGGATGGGGTCACAAGCTGATTTACAAAACGAAACAGGAGATTCGGCGGCTTGTGCCGGGACCGCGGCCCTATGCGATCGAGACCGATTTCCGGAAGGACGAACTCAAGATCGTCAAGGCATATCGCCTCTTCTTCGGAGTGAAGAACCAGGACGGGACATACTCGATAAAGTCGGTGACCGAAGACGGCGCGCGCGAATACCAGGTAATCGGGCCCAAAAAGGGGTTTACGAAATTCAAGGACGCCGATGCGGAGCCGAGCAATATCGAGGCCGCTTACGCGCTCCCGCTTGCCTTCCACCCGGCCGGGCACATTCTCCTGTGGGAGGATGATAAAAAGGGTTTCCACTACGCCGTCTATCGGCGCGACCATTGGGAAAAGAGTAGAAAATTGCCGTATCCCGGAATTTCCGAAGGGACACTGACTGCTACCCCCAACGGGCTCGGCCTGATTCACTGGGTTCCGAACTCTGCCGGTATAACTCTGATAACCCGGTATGGCAAAAAGAAGGATCTCCTGGCATCCGAATTCAACTTTCTCTCGACCCCGTCGTCCGTGCCCGATGGTAAAGGGATTGCCGGCCTGATAAAGAAGGATGGGAAGACCGTTTTGGCCTATGTGCCCGTTCCAGTCCCCCTGGCAGATGTCGCCAATGCCTGGATGTTCGCGGAAGACGATGGGGATGGGGACCTCCTGAGCCAAAAAGGCGGATTGCTCAGGGACCTTCCGGACGATCAGCTCTACTCCATGTACGAATCGGAAGCCTACGAGTGCGGCGGATATGACCGATCCACCCCCACGCGGCCCTACCTGGTTACTACGGACGTCTTCTGGGAACTCCTTGCGGCCGCCTACGAGGGTGTGTTCATCGTAACCGAGAGGCAGCAGGCGATACCGGCTTTCTGGTCCTTCGTGCACGATGCGCAAGAGTCTTTCAGGACGACCATGCCGGATTCCCCCTGGGCAAAAGTCTTCTCGACCCTTGAGGGCATGAAAAACCCGGCCGGTGCAAGCGAGGAGGTACGGTCCGAACTGGCTCGCATTCAGGAGGCCGGAGGCAAGGCACTTTCTCCTGTCCTGGGAAAGGAAGCAGATTTCGGCGAGCTTAAGCCGAGGGGACATTACAACTCCGGCGAAGAGATGAAGACCTATTTCAAGGCCTTCAAGTACCTGACCATGCTCGCGGGAGAAGCTCTTCAGGCCGGCGATCTTGAAAATGCACCGCCCGAGGTGAAAACAAAGGCACTTTCCTGGATTAATTCCTACAATTTCTTTATTGCACCTTCCAGGGCCCCCGTGGTCTGGGAAAGAGGGAATCTGCCGCCCGCTTATACGAAACACGCATTAAACGAAATGCGGCTCTTTCCACTCTCATGGGGGCTTGATAATGAGGTGCTCTTGTCGACGGTGTTTCACCAGGGTTTGCCTGAAGCCGAACAGGTAAAGGGACCGTCGGGGCCGAGGCTGGTTCCTTCGGGCCTGGACATCGCCTCGGCTCTTGGCAGTGATTTCGCGTCCAAACTTCTTGCCTCCGAAGTCGAGAAGTATCCGCCCCTCCGGCAGGTGCTCGAAGGATTGCGGGAACGGCTTGCCACAAACAAAATTGCCGTTCGAAACGAGCCGGATATTTACAATCCCTGGATCGAAGCCCTCGCCCTCCAGTGGGCGGACGACGTGGCTTCGCCCGGCGGTACCCGGGATCGTGAACTATGGAATGCCAAGCGGCTTCAGACGGGACTCGCATCCTGGGCGACTCTCCGGCATGCGACGGTGCTGGTAAATGAAAGGACGTCCGCCGAGTGCGGAGAAGCGGCATTTGAACCCATTCTCTTGACGCCTCCCCGGGGTTATGTGGAGCCCGATACGAAAACATTCGAGGCGATTGCGGCACTCTTCCAAGCATTGGAGGCGGCGGTCAAGTCGTGGGACTTTGCATCGAAGGATACGATCCAGGTCGATGAAGGGGAAGAGCGGGAAGCGCTCAAGACAGGCATCATTCGCCGGCTCTCCGAGACCGCTGCAAAAGCGAAGCTCTTTGCGACGATAGCGGAAAAGGAAATTCGGGGAGAGCCGCGAAACGACCAGGAGTATGAAGAGATCCTTCTTGTCGGCCGCGTCGCCGAACATCATCTTCTCATTTTCAAAAGTCTTGCAAATGAGGAACATGCCCTCTCAAATCCGGATCCCATGCCCAAGATCGCGGATGTCGCGGGCGGCGGGCCGTTCAATATCCCATTTCTGATGGCGGCGGTCGGCAGGCCGATGGAATGGGACCATATCGTACCCTATTTCGGTCGAAAACAGGTCGTCAAGGGGGCTGTTTATTCGTATTACGAATTCACCTCGGAAAAGCTTATGGACGATGCGGAGTGGCGCGAGTCGCTTGCGTCCCGGCAACATCCGGCCTGGATTGTGCCCTTCGTCTCCGGGAGTTCGCCCAAGTGTCCTCCGCGAAATCCTTACTGACGGTTCTGGGCGTCCTTGCGGCGCTTTGCATGGTTTCCGTCTCGGCCACAAATAGCGCTTCCGGCGCTGATTCGAAGCGCGAAGTGCGGATCCTGTTTGCAGGAGACATTCTTCTTTCGCGGGGAGTCGAGCGCCGATTGGAGCAAAACCCGCAAGCACTTGCCCATGCATTGCGCTCCATATTGTCCGGTTCCGATCTGGCGGTCGGAAACCTGGAAGGGGCCGTCGGGTCGGAAGAGGCATGCCTGGAATGGGGAGGGCAGGTACCCTGCTTCCCCGTGCGGGGAGATTTTATTCCTCTGCTCCGCGCGGCCGGGTTTTATGCCATCGGTCTTGCAAACAACCACAGTTCGGACCTTGGCCCGGCAGCACGACAGGCTACCGGTGCTCTTCTCGCGAAAAGCGGTCTGACTCCTCTAACATTCGAGTATTCGCCTCAGTTCTTTCGTGTAAACGACATCACCGTAGGCATGGTCAGTTTGAGCCTTGCTCAGGGCCACGGCGAAAGGGCGGTGGATATTCACGGAATCGATATCCGTCAGAAGCTCCGCATGGCAAAAAATCTTTCAAATGTTGTTGTCGTGTATGTGCACTGGGGGAGTGAATTCCTCGACTGGCCCGACAGGAAACAGAGGCAGGCAGCCGACCGGCTCGTTGGCTACGGTGCCGACATCATAATCGGCCATCACCCCCACGTAATTCAGAAGCCCGAAAACCTTCACGGTAAACCTGTCTTTTATTCGCTCGGAAATCTCGTGTTCGATCAGAAATACCCTTCGACGCGTGAAGGAATGCTCGCCGATTGCCGCATCAGCAGAGAAACCGTCTCCTGCTCCGGTCTGCTCACGCAGACTTCGGCGTCAGGCACCCTGCCGGTCGTTAAAGGTTATGATTCGGGAAAAACCTTATCGGAATGCGTCCTCAAGCTTTCCCCTCCGCTGATCGTAAATGGAATTGTGCTGCGGCCCGAAAACACTCCCGCGGGTGAAAGCAGCTCGGGACTTGCGCTTGAGGCCGTGCACAAAGGCAAGATCCTGTGGAAGACACGCCGCGCAAACGTCGTTTCCATGGAGCCGATGAAAGTGGGAGGGCCGCAGGGTTCGGAATATCTTCTCACGCTCGAACGACATTTCTCGCCGATGGACGGGGAGGAAGGGTTGCGGCCCTGCGTCTACGACGTGCGTCCCGAGGGTCTCGTGCCCAAGTGGCGGGGAACCGCGCTCGCCTGGCCCCTGCTGGATGCCGTCGTGCCCCCCGGCGATGAGGGCGTTATTTGCGCGCAGCACCGCGGGGATTCCTTCCTTGTTCCCGGGGATTCCAATGGGAAACGCATTGCCGCATATCGATGGAAGGGGTTCGGTTTTTCGGGGATCTCCGACCCGGAGGCAGTCGGATGTTCGGATGAGTATTTCAGTCAAATCCAGGAAAAGAGATAACGTTCAACCTCGCCGGCGATCTGGAGGCTCCACTGGATTCCGGCTCAAAAAGCCTGCCTGAATGACCGCAAGATGTGCGGTTTATCGGGCTGAAGAGCTTAATGCGAATACTACGGTCCACCGTACCCCGCTGAGTCATCCCTCTGAATCCTGATTTTGAAATTGAACCTGCCTGAATGTAACCTGATTTCGCTTAACCCCGCGTCGGATCCCTTAGCTCAAGGCAATTTCCGGGTTCCCGATCGTGGCCCGCAAATTGCTCTTGTTCTCCTGTCGAAGTCGGACATGTATAATTTGTAAAATGATTATCTCCAGAGAGCATAGTGAGAACGATAAATGTTGGCTATTCGAGTGTCGATGCTTTTGTGCTGCATCGCTTCCGTGGGGCTTGGACATGCCGAAACCTCGCCCGGCCAGGTCTGCGCGGTTTTTCCTCAGAACAACATCTGGAATACCCCGGTCGACAGACTCCCGCTGGATAAGCAGTCGGCGGCCTACGTCAACACCATAGGCGCGAGCAGGGGGCTTCACGCCGATTTTGGGGCCGGCGACTGGCCCGAGGGTTCGGGTTCTCCGATGGGTATCCCATACATCACGGTTTCCGGAGCGCAGCAAAAAGTGCAGGTAACTTTCGACTATGGGGATGAGAGCGATGCGGGTCCATACCCTGTCCCTGCGAATGCACCGATCGAGGGTGGCCCGCAGGGGGACGGAGACAGGCATGTTCTGGTAATCGATAAAGACAACTGCCTGCTCTATGAGTTGTATTATGCCTTTCCCCAGGCCAATGGGTCCTGGACTGCCGGAAGCGGTGCGATTTTCGATCTCAAAACCAACGCGCTCCGGCCGGCAGGCTGGACTTCGGCTGATGCTGCCGGTCTGCCGATCTACCCCGGTCTTGTACGGTACGACGAGGTGGCGTCGGGAGAAATCCGGCACGCGCTGCGCTTCACCGTTCCCCAAACGCGCAGGGCTTATATCTGGCCGGCACGTCACTATGCGTCTAGCCTGACAGGTTCCCAATATCCCCCTATGGGGCAGCGATTCCGGCTCAAGGCGGATTTCGATATCTCCAAATTTTCTCCCCATTCGCAGATCATTCTCCGCGCGCTCAAAAAATACGGCATGATTCTCGCCGACAACGGGTCTGCCTGGTATATCTCGGGCGCTCCCGACGACCGCTGGAATAATGATGTCCTTCATGAACTCGGGAGAGTTCTCGGGTCGAATTTCGAGGCGGTGGATACATCTTCGCTGATGATGAGTCCGGATTCAGCCGAGGTGAAGTCGCAAGGGCACATGGATGCCTCGGTCTATATGCTACTTTTGAGTCCTTGATTGTTCGGCCGGACAGGGACTGCACGGTTGGGAAACCATGCCCCAACCGAGTGGAGAGGATGGGTGGGAGCGGAGCGGGGAACCCCATCGGTTTTTCTTCTCTCGCCCGGGTACTACCATTATGTCCGGAGAGGTGTCCGTAGATCCGGCTTCATCGGGATGACTGTCTGGCCGACCTGCATAAAAGTATATTGTACCCACCTGCAAAACCTCGCGCTTTGTGCGGCCTGCTTCCAGGTAAGCCAATTTTCTCGCACTCTTTCCAACTTCGGAATATTTTTCGATTTAGAATCTATATTCAGCTCCGTTTAAATATGATCTATTCAGAATATTTTTGCTATTGACATCTCACATCTCCACAATTATCAGTGCAAACATGTACGTACATATATCGTAAAAATGGATTTAGACCTTTCCAGCATTTCTTTAGGCAACCCACTTCTTAAAGCTTCAGTGACACAACCAGCAATAACTGTGCAGAAAACATGAGATACGTGGCTATGAATATGCGAATCTATAGAGAGGGTGAAGGGGATGAAGGCATACGTCTGTACCAATGGATGCCCGGAGAATCGAATCGATGCCGCACTCATGCGCAAGTTGTTGATCGAAAACGGATTTGAGCCGACGAACGACAACCGTGAGGCAGATTTATGCCTCTTCAATGCTTGCGCCTTGACCGAGGACATGGAAGAAAACTCAATAGTGATTGTAGAGAGGCTGAAAGCTGAGGGAAAGCCATCGTCCAGGCTGATCGTGTGCGGATGCCTCGCAAAAGTAAATATCGTCCGGCTAAGACAAACTTACGATGGCCCCACATTCGGGTCGGATGATATCGGAGCACTTGCCGAGATCTTGAATTCCCAAACAAACCTTGAAGATTTACATGTGAACACCATCATCCCCTGGCTCGGCATCAAAGATCAGGACAGAGATGGATCATCCATCACACGTAAGGCTTTAAAGCATCTGTTCAGAGAATCCCCGTTCTCTCCCTGGCTTATTGTCGGCCCGCTATTCATGAAGCTCACCGCAGGATACTATCGAAGCCTTTGCAGGCAGTTTACCATCTGCAGAACCGATGATTTCGGCATCAAAGTATCCACAGGCTGTGCTAATGCATGTTCCTATTGTTCAGTTAAGCTCTCCCGAGGACATGTGAAGAGCAAGCCCATTCAAAACGTGGTTGGGGAGTTCAGGGAAGGACTTGCCAGGGGCTTTAAAGAGTTCTCTTTGCTGGGAACCGATCTCGGCAGTTACGGCATGGACCAGGGCACCAACATAGCCGCCCTGCTCAAGGCGATTACCGGCATCGAAGGTGACTACAAAATCAGGGTGAGGAATCTCCATCCCAGTTCACTGATCCAGATGTTGCCGGAGTTGTTGGAGGTCGTTCGGACAGGGAAGATATCCTACATCAGTTCGGCTCTACAGTCCGGGAATGACCGCATACTTGGCCTCATGAACAGACATTACAAAGTTGAGGAACTCAAAGAAGCCGTGCAGGCCATAAAAAGGGAATGTCCCGAAATGGAAATGTGTACGCAGGTGATGGTGGCTTTCCCCGGTGAGTCCGAAGAAGAGTTCAAGGATACCTTGACGGCTCTTGGGAAAATGAAATATGACTTTACAGAGGTATACAGGTTCTCACCCAGGGCCAACACTGCAGCGAGTAAAATGCCCTACGACATACCGGAGCCCGTGGCCAGGAGGAGAAACCATGAGGCTTTCACTAAAGCTTTGGGCTACACCACGCGTGCATGCCTTGCGCGGAGCCTGCGATACGGCAAACCAGTCAAAACGATGCTGAACTAAACAGCCCCGCTGCAATCTTAACCTCCGGAACCATCCTGAAAAATCTGCACGCTTTTATGTGTTTGGATTTACTTGCTTTCCTCTCTGCATCTCCAGTTCCTGATGAGCCGCTTTCCGGGAGAAAAAGACCAAAAACCTTCCGAAGATGGGAGAAACCGTAATCTCTCGCGGCCTCTGTTCCGCGCCGGGTGTGTGGCAAATCCCCCTCACGCCTGCGCGCCCGCCTCCAATTCTTCCGCTTCCCTGAAACGGCAGGACTTCCGATCCGGCAGCAGGAATTCCTTCAATTCCTGCATAATCCGGCTGAACCGGGTTTCGGCGAACCGGATTCCTACTGCGGCGATAAGAGAATGCCTGCGGTTGGGGTCTATTTCGAAATGCCACGGTCTGAACGAAAGTTCCCGGCCGTTTTCGACGACCTGGGTCTCGAACTCCTTTACCCTCGCCGTGAGCCGGTCATATTCCTCTTTACCGAAAATCTCGCCTTCGAATTCGCCGTAAGAACACGAGCCGAATGAGAGAAAAAGGTCTCCACCCGAACGGGGCAGATCTCGCGTAACCTGAAACTCGGGGTATGGGGAGAAAAACGGGTCGATGCGGAAGAGTTCGATAAATCCGCTCTCGGGAATAAGGCTGTGCAGGTCGATGGGGCATCCGAAGCGTGCCTGGTCCAGGTATGTCCTGAGATAACGGCACATGAGGAAAAGATCCGACTCCGGCACAGCCAGCCCAATACTCACGATTCTGGCATGGCCCTGTCCCAGCGGAGGCTCGCCCTGAACGATCCTGATCCTCTCACCAAGTTCGCGGCTTACCGCGTTCATGTACTGGAGGAACTGCCGCGCCAGGCGCACCTTCTCATTGAAATTGAACGTGCCGGGGCCGACCTGCAGCCGGTCCGGATCCTCCTCGTATTCGAAATTTCCGGCAAAGATGAGATAGCTGTAATCCGGCGTCGTCATCAGGTGAAAGCCTTCCTTCTCGAAGTCGCAGAGCAGGCTCATTGTTTTATTCCTGATGTTGATGTCCCTGATGACGTCGTTTTCCGTTTCGCCCCTCAGCCGGGCTTTTTCCACCAGGATTTCGTGAATCCAGTGGGTCCACCAGGTAAAGGAGAGCATGAGCGTGCGCAGGATCTTCAGGACCTCGCCCCCGAGGTTGTGCCCGCGGTAGGCGAGAGGAGGTCCGAGGTCGAAGTCCCCCTCCTTGACGCCCCTTAGCCGCATTGCCTTTATCCTGTCCCCGGGCCGGAAGCAGCGAAGCCATGTCTCGAAGGCGTGCAGGAGTTCTTCCCGCGGAACTTCCGCCCCGTCGGACAGCCTCTTTTCCATCTCACGGAATTTTTCCAGTTCGATTTCCCAGTCGTGGTGGAAATCGAGAAGTTCCGCATAGTCGTTTTGCCGGTATCCGGATGATTCGAACTGTTCTTTCAGGTATTCCCAGTCGACGTAGAGTTTCTTCCGTATGCGCCTGTCTTCCAGGACGTCGCTCGATTCCGTGAAACCAAGGATGCCGCGCTCTCCATCGACAAAAACTCTTTTGCCCAGAAAGGGGTAAACAGTGCTTTCCGGGTTCGGGAGAATCTCATCTCCCCGCACCAGGATGGGGGATGCTCCATTTGCATCCCGGACGTTTATGAGATAAGGCTTGCGGTAGGCAACGGCGGATACTGCCTCATGACCGGTCGTATGGCCGTCGACACGGATTATGCCGCGCACGTTCGGATGGTTCACGGCAAGATCGCTCTCCCCGTATGGGCGCCTCCGCAGCAGGATGACCTCTTCCCCTTTTTCCGCCATCTCCAGGGCGGCTTCGTTTCCGAATACGAGGATTCCCGCATCGGCGTTGTCCGTGATGGGCTTGCCCGTTGCCAGCACCGTGTAATCCTGCAAATCCTCCCGCAGGACTCTTTCGGGCTGTGCAAGGGCCTGGTTTATGACCATCGAGGCGAGTTGAAGCGTCGTCTTGCCTTCGTCGACCATGTCCCACATGGCCCGTACCGCGGCACTTGAAGTCATGCGCATGGGACGCCGCTGGAGAAGAAAAAGCATGCCGCTTTCGACCGTGAACTCGATGTCGAGCGGTCTCCTTGCCCGCGCCTCCAGGGCGTCTCTAACCAGGATCAGACGCTCATAGAGTTCCAGGTCGAACTCCATAAGGTCCCGGGCCTGCATCAGCTGCCTGCGCAACTTGCCCGATACGATTTTGTCGCACTGCACGCCGGGCGCCCATTCAATGATCGGGTAGCCGGCACCGGTGCGCTGCTCGCGCGTAAAAAGCACTCCACTGAGGCTCTCCTCATCGCGGTTTCCAAATACCATCCGCTGGATTATCACGGCAGTTCCCATGGAATCCGGAACGGCAGATCCGGAGTTTTTCCTGCTGCGGCGTGCTTCGCGGGCGATTGGAGCCATCCAAGAACCGAATACTGCTTCGACTGAATTGCGGAGCTGCTTGCGCAGATCCGTCTCGAAACCCGGGGGGAACCGTGGATGACGGGCCTCGGCGAGTATCTGTTTGAATTCCTCGATCAGTACTCGCAGCAGCTCGATGGGGATTTCCCCCTCATCCCCCGCATCCCTGATCCTGCGGTAGAATGCCTCATAGGGAATCTCCAGAACGATCTCCCCATACATGCGAGTTACCGTCAGGTATGAACTCAAGACGAAGGATTCGTCCTCTCCCGCCGCGATGAGAGCCGACGCCACATCGTCGTTGAAGCCGATGTTGAGCGCGGTCCCGAGTGCCCCGGGAAGCGAGACTGGTGCTCCGCCGCGCACCGCAACGAAAAGCGGCATTCTCCCGCTCAGATCGCCGAAAAGCCGGCCGCTACGCTGTTCGAGCGAAAAGAGGCCTTCGAGGGTTCGATCGAAGAGATTTTCCGGGAGGCGATCTTCATTGTCGTGGAAGATTCGCCATGATTCAGTGGTGAGGATGAAACCGTCCGGTACGGCGATCCTGTCTTCCATACCCGGAAAGATTTCCCGGATGCTCCTGTAGTCTTCGGCAAGCTTCGCTCCCTTGGCGCCAAGCAGCGCAACGTGGGCGAGATCGCTCTCTTCGAACGACACAATCGGAGGGCCTTGCAGCATGACCGACTCCTTTGAATTCCCATGGAAGGGTCCGACGGGGACCGAGTGGAGATGTTGGGGAAGGGTGACCAGTGGAATTGCCTCGGCCGGATTCGGGTTGATAAGCGGTTGAATGGTCCGCATCGGGCTTCCTGAAACAAAGGCGCTCGGAGAGCGGACCTCGCTGTGGCGGTTTTCTGATTTCAATCTATAAGCATCAGGAAAAAGTCTGCAGAGGGGGCTGTTTTTTTATTTGTGTGGGCTTGGAGAAAAACTTCAATATGAGTAAACGGTGAGCGGGGTAGGGTGGGCACAGATTTCTATCGTGCCCACCATCCGTCCCCTCGGACCAAGGCTCATCGGGATTGCCGGGCTGTGGGCACCCAAAATGCGGGGTACCCACCCTCCTATGAGAGACGCAACACAAAAATGTATCGATTTATGCACGGCTGCCTCTAAATATGGGTGTGTCGTACCGCAGGCACCTTGAGGCTCTTGTTCCCCTTTTCTGGTTTGTGCCCCGGTTGAAGCAACAACACGAAGTGAGCGTAGGATGGGTGACAACCCATCGTTTTTCGGAACGCCCGGGAATGATTGGCCGGAGATGCATAAGTCGGTGCCTGGAAACACGGGAAAGTTGTCATACGGAAAAAGGAGTCGTATTCGATTACCCCTGAGCTTCCCGGCGACTGAAAGGGGAACGAACCTCAAAAAACGATGGGTTCCCGCTCCGCTCCCACCCATCCTACGGCCCTTTCCGGTTTATGCCCGTCTCGATAGGGGTGTGGCGCCACCGGCTCTTAAGTCGCCTGCATCGCTGCCGTTCTCACTTTAGGTGGTTTTCTGCTTAGGAAGAGAGTTTCATTCTCGTTCAAAACGCATCCGGGAATGCGGTGGCCCCGCTGGATTCCGGCTTAAAAGCACTCAAACACGGGATGACGGGATTGGGGCTCCGTCATGAAATGCCGAGAACTGGTCCGTTTCCATTTGGGCAACAATATTCCGGGTCGCCCACCCATTCCGACCGGGCGGTAAATCAACTTAGAACACAATGCACGAAGGTCCTTTTTACATTATTTCCCTCTTTTTGAAAGTCCTATTGACAGCATTTCCCAGAATGATAAAGAAGGAAGAACGCCTATTTACTTGATGTCTTTTCCCCTTCAATTCATTCTCCCATCCTTGCCGGGGGAAACAGCAGTCAACCCGGCATGTTGACGAGGGCATTTGGCGAACGGTCAACCCTTTTCACAACCTCCTCGACAGGCGTGTTTGTCAGCAAGGAAGTCAACCGGCCTGTGTCCCTGCACATTTTGAAAAGCAAATTCAGCTATTGAAGAAGTCGAGGTGAGTTATGGGAGTAACCGCCCGAGATGTGATGGATACCGAATTCTTCACCGTCCGTCCCGATACCCCCATCACGGAGGCGGTCAAGGCTTTTGAAGAAGCGACCCGAAAGCTCGAACGCCGGGTTTTTGGAATGGCCGTGGTCAATGAGGCGGGTGAACTGGTCGGCATGATCTCCATGTACGACATCCTCGTTCTCATGCGTCCCAAGCACATCCATATCTGGGGCGAGATGGAGGATATCGATATCACGGGGTTTATCCAGGAAATCCTCGAGCGCGCGCAATCCATACTGGTCGGCGACCTTATGACGACGGACATCTTAACGGTAACCCCGGACACACATCTGCTTCTTATAGTCGATATCATGACAAGAAAGCACATTCGTCGCATCCCGGTCATAGAGGCTGGGAAAATGATCGGGATGATCCATATCAGCAATGTTTTCTTCTACCTGATGACTCAAGATCTTCGCTAAAGGGGACGCGGTCCCGCAAGGGGGGCGCAGTGCCGATTATCAGCCCGAGACACATGCTGAGCGAACTCCGTGTTCGGGAGTCGATGCGCAGGATAGCTGTCAGTATCCAGGCCGAAACGACCATCGAACACGCGATACGGTGTGCCGTCAAGAACAAGATCAGCGCAATCCTCGTGACGAACAAGCAGCTGGAGCCCATCGGTGTTGTATCCAAAACGGATATTATGGGGGCGTATTATGCCGGAATTCCTCTGAGTGCCCCGGCCGGGCTTATTATGAACAGCCCCCCGATCTGCTGCGCTCCCGAGGATTCGCTGGACAAAGCGCTGAATATCATGCGCGAAAAGGGCATACACCGTGTGTACGTCAGCGATGAGTCCCTGGCCGGGATCGGAATAATCTCCTATCACGATGTGGTCGGGTTGCTCTACCGCTACTGTCGCAGATGCGAAAGAAACGTCCGGCGCAAACTCGATGCGACATGCCTGCTTCGGGTGCGGGATGTAATGACCTCTTTTGTCAGGATTGCCGACGAGCACGATGCTCTCACCTGTATAATGGAAATGCTGTCGGCCCATAATTTCGGGGCGTTGCTGATCGGAAACGCTTTGGGTCCTGCGGGGGTTGTCTCCAAGACGGATTTGATTCTGGCGTACAAACACGGCCTCCCTGGCTCGGAGAGGGCCGGATCCGTGATGCGGGTCCCGGTGCGTTCATGCTGCCAGGACGAGGAACTCGAAAAAGTCATTCGGCAGATGATATTTTGGGATATTCGACGTTTTTTTGTCTTTCGGGACAGCCCCGGGGACATTATAGGTGTTCTGTCGCTCACGGACGCCGCTCAGGCACGGTCCGGATCGTGCCGGGCATGCATGCCGACCCGGATCGAGGTCCTCTGAGCCTCGCGGCCTGTCCTGAAGACTGTTCCATTTTCCACCCGTCGGTGGGGCGAAAGATATTTCGAACTGCATGCTTTTTGAAGTAATTAATGGTATATACTTGCCGCCGGAGACCAGAGTGGTTTAAAGTACTGCAATTTTTCGGCTCAAATTTAAGTTGCCGGCTAAAAACAGTATTGTTAAAGTCCGTCGGCTAAATTCAGGCTTGCCGTCCTCGGCGGAATTCGATCGCGAAGCGAATCCGGATTGTCTTCGACCGGGATGCATTGTGGTCCCGCAAGGTAAGAATCTTCTGAAAAACAGCAAGGAATACCCATGGTGAAGAATCGCTCCAAAATCTTGATGCTGCTCGTTGTAGTCGCACTCCTCGTTTCGTTGGGAAGCTGGTCGACGCTCAGAGCAAAAAGCACCCCGACCGAAAATCCGGATGTCTACCAGTACCTGAAGCTCTTCAGCGATGTAATGTCCATCGTCCAGGATAACTACGTCGAAAAGGTCGAACAAAAGAAGCTCATGTACGGAGCGATCAACGGCATGCTCCGGGAACTCGATCCGCATTCCTCCTTTTTGAAACCGGAGGACTACAAGGAACTCCAGATAGAGACCAAAGGTAAATTCGGCGGTCTCGGAATCGAAATAACGATCCGCGACAATATCTTGACGGTTGTCGCTCCCCTCGAAGACACTCCTGCCGACAAAGCCGGCGTCCAGGCAAGCGACCAGATCATAAAAATCGATGAGCAGCCGACCCAGGACATGTCCCTCATGGATGCAGTCCAGAAGATGAGAGGCCCGAAGGGGACGAAGGTCAAGCTCACGATCATCAGGAAGGGCGAGCGCAAACCGCTTGACTTCGAACTGACCCGCGACGTCATTTCCATTCAGAGTGTCAAGTCGCGGTCTCTTGAGCCCGGGTTCGGCTATGTCCGTATTTCCAGCTTCCAGAGTGGAACGGTCACGGATCTTCGGAAATCGCTCGATCAGCTCGAAGTTGAAAATCCCGGTATGCAGGGTCTGATCCTCGACCTGAGGAACGATCCCGGCGGATTGCTCGATCAGGCTGTCGAAGTGAGCGACGAATTCCTCGATGAGGGGCTGATCGTCTACACCGGCGGCCGTCTCGACAACCAGAAGATGCGTTTCGAAGCTCACAAGAACACGAAAGCGCACAGCTATCCGATCGTGGTCCTGGTGAATTCCGGCAGTGCAAGCGCGTCCGAGATCGTTGCCGGGGCGCTGCAGGATCACAAGAGGGCCATCATCATGGGCGAGCAGACCTTCGGAAAGGGGTCCGTGCAGACGGTAATCCCGCTCAACGACGGGTCGGCCCTGAGGCTCACCACCTCTCTCTACTACACTCCTTCGGGCCGTTCGATCCAGGCCAAGGGGATCACTCCGGATATCATGGTAAAGAGAGAGGTTGCCAAACCTGCCGCTGAGGACAATCAGGGTGAAGATATGCCGCGCCTGAGGGAAAAGGACCTCCCAAGACATATGGATAATCCCAACAAGCAGGATGTCGCCCAGGCTGAAGCAAAGAAAATGGTGGAAGGGGATAACCAGGTACGGCGTGCCCTCGACCTGCTCAAGGGCTACAAGATAATGGCACAGACGCAATTCAAGTAAGAGAAAGACCGCCAACGGCAAATAAAGGCAAAGGCGGAGAAAGAAAATTGCCGTCGGAAAAGCGTAATAAGAACGTTAAAGGAAAAGGTGGGCGGAAAGGCGAACCCTCGGGGGAGAGCCCTTCCGCCCCTGTCCGCAAGAAGGGCCTTCCGTTTCCTCTCCTGATTGCCTGGGTACTGGCAGTCGTGATTTTGTCGTCGCTTCTCTACTACAGCAGACATCCGGGGCAGCAGAGCCTGAAAATCCAGTCGAGCGGTTTCGACCGGAGGACCATGAACGGTCCCCTGCCGGATCCGGGTACGGACCTGTCCGGAACCGAAACGCAGCCCCCGGCTCGGCCGCGGTCGCCCGCAAAGCCCGATCAGGCTGCGCCGGAGGCAGGGAAGGGTGCTCAAAAAACTCCGTCCAGGAGTAGCGCCCCCGTGCAGCCCGGAAAGGAATCCGTCGCTGTGGCTGCAAACAAGCCCGCACCCGGCGGACCGCCTGCTCCCGCTCCGGATATCAGGCCCAAAGCCGTCGCCAGGGTGGCCATCATTATCGACGATATCGGCCCCGATATCGATATGGCAAAAAAGTTTCTGGCGCTTCCGTTCCCCGTAACCCTTTCCATATTGCCGTACCAGGCTCACAGCAAGGATATAGCCGAACTTGCTCATAATCAGGGCAGGCAGATAATGCTCCACTGTCCCATGGAGCCGATATCATACCCGAAGGAGAATCCAGGCAAAGGCGCTCTTCTGGCTTCGATGGCCAGAGACGAAATCCGCCGCGGTATCGGTACGGCTCTTGACGCTTCGCCCTATTTCGCAGGGGTCAACAATCACATGGGATCCAGGCTGACGCAGGACCTGGAGGCCATGAGGATCGTTATGTCGGTTTTGAAAGACCACAATCTTTTCTTCGTAGACAGTATGACCTCTGCAGACAGCAAGGCCTTCATAGCAGCACGGGAATTGAAGATACCGGCCGGCAAACGCGATATTTTTCTGGACAACGACCCTTCCCCTGAGGGCGTTCGCGCTCAGATCGCCAGATTAATCAAAATATCCAAGGTACAAGGTACGGCTCTTGCCATTGGACATCCGCACGAGGCGACATTAATATCACTCCAGGACGCAGGCGGGCAATTTCGCAAGGAAGGAATCGATATCGTTCCTGCGGGCGATTTGATGAGCAGCCGCTAAATCGATCCCCGGCAAATTTTTTCAAGTTTTCTACAAGTATTAGATAATTCAAGACATTGCTCTTGACGGCAAGTGCGGGAAGAGCTATTGAATCGAAACCGCCCGTCAATACGTTCGCGGTAGTGTTTTCTTAATTATTTCGGGAATCTTCATTAAAGGAAACCGCATGAGACATTCTTTTCGGAACAGGATTTTTTGTTTCCTGCTAACACCGGTTTTTATCCTGGCATTCGCCCAGATCGGGTTCTCGGCTAAACCCACCGACAAGACCCCGGCCGAGGCATCGGATGCTAAAGCCAAGCCGGTCATTCGGGTGCAGGAACTCACTTACGACTTCGGCCAGATTCAGGAAGGGACCGAGGTCAGCCATGACTACGTCGTCAAGAATGAAGGTAATACCGCGCTCAATATAGAGCGCGTCAAGGTTGGCTGAGGCTGCACCGTCGCCCATTTCGATCGGGCGATCCCTCCCGGCGGCGAGGGAAAGATAACGTTGAAGGTGAACCTCAAAGGTTTTCAGGGTAAGGTATCCAAGCCTGCGACAATAGTCAGCAATGATTCGCAGACTCCTGAGGTGACGGTTAAAATTGAAGGGACCGTCATTGCGCTGATTGACGTCAAACCTTCCTCGAACATGATTTTTCGCGGAATGGCCGACCAACTGACGGAGTCGGCCGTGGATCTTACCGGTTCCGTGCCGTTCCACATTACGAACACCGAATCAAATCTGGGCGACAATGTCTCTTATAAAATGGAGACCGTTGAGAATGGGAAGCACTACAAACTTTCCGTCTCCAATAAGCTCAAGAGAGGGAATTACGCCGGTTACATCAAGCTGGTAACCGACCTGCCCCAGAAGCCCGATATGCTGGTTCGCGTCAACGGCTACATCGAAGGTGAGATAGCCGTCAAACCCCAGACGGTACTGATCGGGAAGCTTAGTTCCAACCAGCCGGAACGGATGGGCAAGATCGCCGTGACCAGTAACCGGAACAAGGCCTTCCAGATTACTCATCTGACCTATGATGAAAATGTCATGACCGTCGTCCAGCAACCGCTGGACAAAGAGGTGGGTTTTAGCCTGGAAATCACCCCCAAGCTCGAAAACGTTCCAGTCGGGTCGAGAAAGCAGGTCACGCTTTCGATTGAAACGGATGCGAGTCCGGGTGCAAAAGATGATGTGCAGATCCATCTTTTTAATTCCGCGGACCAGCCGGAAGCCGCCCCGAAATGATGCGTATTCCGGGGGAGTCCATGAGTTGCCCCATACAGTGTTGAATGTAGAGGTGCTGGATTGACTGATATTCTAATCGAGACGGAGTGATAGGGATAAGCTGCTACCGGAATAAGTGCTGTTCGCCTGATATCTGCTCTCCCCTGTGAGTACAGGGGAGGGTTTCAAAATACCCTGTTGACCTAATTCCAATTTGAATGCTCGATTGATATTTATGGCACATACGCAAGTTCACTTCTTACATTCAACAGGAGGAAAGCAGTGGGAAGGGGAACTCCAATCCGGTACATGGCCGTGGAAAGTTGCGATAAGGTCAAACGCAACGTCTTTTGCAGAAATTACAGCGACTGCCTCGATCTGACGATTCGTAAGAAATGGCCCGGCTTTTCCTGTGAAAAATGCGACTCGTACGAACAGGAGATGCTCGAGGGCGATCAACTGGACGACGATTATGCGCGATGCATGGCGCTTGCTTTCTTCAGCGGCGCGGTCGAATTCGGTGGACGGAGCCGGATGTTCTCCTGACCGTGTGCTTGTGTGTTTCGAGTCATACGATCCACAGAATTCATTCCTGAAATTCTCTTTCATTTCCTGAACTCATCATTATTTGATTTTTCGGGCGGCAACGGCCGCCCACTGAAAATGACTCTCCCGGGGGAGTCCAAGTCCCTGGAGTTTGCGGACAGGTTTGCGGCAATGTTATTGCTTTAAGGAAATACGCCGCTGGTTCCCAAGGTCCGGGGGCTGTTGCCCAAAGCCTCGCGGTAGCTTCAGATTGCGTACCGGATAAAGATTCCGTCATTCCGGCCCTTCTCTTCGATCAGGACAAGTTCACACCGGAATCCAGGTTTTGGGGCGGATTAATAGTGAATTCAATCCTTAAAAACCCTGGGTCCCGGCTTAAAAGCACTGCCGGGATGACGGGTTGGGAGGCTTGGTCGCAAAATACCCGCTAAGAAGCTTCATTTCCATTTGGGCAACAGCCCCTCCACCTTGGCAACCCCGCCCCGGCAGGCCGGATAGTATCCGGTATTTGCTGTGCCGCATTTCCTCCGGATTGAATTTTCATCTTCGTTCAAACCGCTTCCGGGATGTGGCGCCCCGCTGGATCCCGGCTCAAAAACTGTGACGGAAATGAGAGACCATCCCGATAAAAGCATGCCGACAGCCTTCATTATAATTGGCAACATCCCCCTTTTTTGTGCGAACCGTTCGCACCTCTCACCCAACGAATTCCGCCATCTCTGGACTCGTCCCCCATAATCCCGCCATTCCCTCGAAACCAGACTTTTAATGCGCCATTATGGCGTGATTATGTGATTAATGGCGGAATTGCGGCGTGATTATGAGTGATTTAATTTAGGGATAACTATTATGGAAAGTAGCACAACTTGCGGAAAACAAAGATGTAATTAGATTAAACCCGTGTTTGGCATCAAAGTTGCTTTTACTTCATGCCGAATACAAACTCTTTCCTCCTCAGAGCCGATCGGTCTGCCCCACCGAGTCGGCTTTTTCTTTTCCTGTTTGATTCTTTTGTTCCTCATGCCGACGACGCCTCCCTTGGGAGAGTTGCACCGACGCTATGTATTCCTATTTAGAAAGGTAGTGGAAATCTGTTATAAATCTTTGTATTATTGAGCTATTTACAGATCGGGAGACAGGGTCGTGAACAAAGAAGAACGAATGCGGATTGAAGCGAGCAAGGCGTGGGCCGAACTCGACAGCCTCATTATGCGAATGAGAGTCGAAGAAAACTCCGCCCACATGGAACTGGAAGAGTTGAGCAATAAGCTTCCCGGCGTGCTGGTCGAATGGGCGAAGGGTACTGTCTCCAGAAAGGAAGTGAATGCAATCAAAGCCCGGATGTCCGAACTCCGGGATCTAATCGGCGATATGCCGGTCATTCTGAGAGAGCTGGAGCACGAAAAGCGCCGCCGCTGCTTCAGGCCTCTTCAGGACGCGTGCGTACTCTCCAAGGAACGTGAAAAGTATAACTCCCTGAAAGAAATGATTTTCGAAAGCTACGAGCCCTCCCTGGTTGAAGATTTGCGGCGATGTGCCAAGGACATCGGCGAAGAGGAAGACTGCGAGCAGTTCCTGTCGTGCATTGCAGGCAGTGAGAGCTGAGGCGGGTGAGAGAGCCCGCTTTCTTTCTCGCGCTCACGCGCCGTTTGACGGCAGCATCATAGTCAGATCTTCGAGCACCTTCCTTTAAAGAACCCTCCCGGTAAACTTTCGGTACACTTTACTTTAAAGCCTTCTCAGTATACGAAATGAGTTATCCCGATCCCATTGGGATGAAAGGGAATTCACTTCGGTTCCCTTCTCTGGCTAAAAGCAGTACCCAGTCATAAGTTCGGTTCTTGAATCCAGGTATTTCCCGATCCCTTTCGGAACGGAGGATCGACATGGTGGAAATCAAACTGCAGCGGCCGGACCTGGGGGGTGGCGTATCCCTCGAAAAGGCCCTGGCTGCCCGAAGGTCGGTGAGGACTTTCAAAGGGAATCTCCTCGACATGCGCACGGTGTTCCTGATCCTGTGGGCGGCCCAGGGATCGAACCGGTCGTCCGGATTCCGGACGTGTCCTTCGGCTGGTGCGCTTTACCCGCTCGAAACACTTCTCGTTGCCGGAAACGTTGAAGGCCTTGCGGCCGGCGTCTACCGGTATATTCCCGTACGGCACGAAATACGGCAAACACTGGAAAAGGACATCCGGCGCGAGCTGGCCGAAGCTGCCCTGGGGCAGTCAATGGTCGCACGCGCTCCGATCGTGATTGCAATCACAGCCGTCTATGATCGCACCACGCGGAAGTACGGCGAGAGGGGGAGACGGTATGTCCATATGGAGTCGGGACATGCCGCTCAAAACGTCCACCTGGAAGCCGTATCGCTCAACCTTGGTACCGTCGTGGTAGGGGCATTTGAAGACGATCGGGTTAAAGCACTCCTCGGCCTGGAGCGGGATGAACATCCGCTTATTCTGATGCCCGTCGGAGATTAGAGAGTGGAAGCAAGGCGGGCCGGCGTTGTCGGGAGTATCCGTTACCGGTGCTCTACGACAAAGGTTTCCGAATAGATATTATTGTAGGCGACCTCTTTTGCCAGCGTGGATATGTCCGTTGGATCGGATCCGGTCGCCCGCTCGAATCCTCGATGCACTACATCGTTTCCGGCTAGAATTTCACCCTTTTCCGAGGACGCGAGATACTGTTCCCTGATCCCATTGATTTCAGCCAGCATCTGTTCCGATAGTTCCCGCTTCTTGCCGGGCTCCGCCGATACATACTTCTCATATGTGTATTCGATATCGAGCAGGCGCTGGTCCGAGGCGATCAGATTAAATGTTTCACGTCCTGTCTTGCCGTCGAGCTGAAACCATGCATCCCCTTTAGGCACGAAGTACTTTCGCGCGGTCTGGTAGTCGGCCTCGAATTGCTTCACGGCATAAGGGAAGAGCATTGTCACTTCGCCCTGGGAATTGCTGTGGACCAGGTAAACAAAGCATTTCTTTTTGAGTTCGACCATGAACTTGAGCTTGTCGCCCGACGACAGAATCGTGTTTGCGGATACGGGGACGACTTTTGCGGGAGCCGCGGTGCCCCGAATAGCCCCGAAAGCCCAGCGGAATTTGATTTCCGGTTTGTCTTTGTTGGGCGATTGTGCGGCCGCGGAAAGCGAGCCGAAAAGAATTAAAGCCAGTAAGGCAATCAGGATACCGGAAACTTTCATTTTAGTCCCTTCCTGGTGGAGTCTTATTCACGGATCGGCGGATTCTACTCCTTTGCCGCCTCAATGGCAAATCATCAGTAACTCCTGCCGGTTATGTTCGATCTTCCCGACGTTGCAGGGGAAAAAGGATATTGACCGGTTGCAGGTTTCGGGATAAAAGATTTCCATGGGTTGCTGGAGGGAACAGACAGGGGCAGTACATGATCATCACCGATGATATCCTTGAGCGTGCCTGCAAGGATATGATTGAAACCATTCTGCTTTGCCTCCGTGAGGCAACCAAGGGAACGGTCTACAAGATCGGTCCCATGCCGAAGCTTCAGACTGTTCGCGTGACAACCGGCGTTCGTGACGAAGTGACGGGCGAAATTCTGTGGGGCCTCCCCGAACCTTCCGATTACAACTACCCCGGAAAATGCTGGGACCATTACAAAGATCGGCCCGGGCGCGTGCTCGAAGCGATGGCCTGGTGTGTCGAGAGGGGCAAGAGCTGGACTGCCGACGACCCCGACCGGGACGTCCGGAGTGTCCGTAAGCAGCTCAGCGACGAAGTCGAAGACTACCACCACATGGAACCCGTACTGATCAGGAAATCCTATCTGTACGGAGACCAGGTCAATCTTCTCGAATACCCGACCGACGCCGATGGCAAACAGATCTGGAGAGACTGCGAATATGTGGTGGTTGCGGTCATAAAGATCCATTTCAAAACGGGCACCATCAAGCGGGGCGATTACTCCACCAAGATCATCAAGAAGCTTTCCCGCACTCTGGGAACGGAACTTCTCTCTCTTCACATTCGCGGGACCCTCTCCGAGGCACAGAAGGAGCTTGCACGGCAGCGCCTGCAGAGCTGCAATGTTCTGGCGCATGAACTGAGGAACACCCTTATCAAGCTCGGATTTATCTTTTCGGCAATCAACGCGGAAATCAGCTTCTTGCGGGAGCAGTGGGAATCGCAGATTTCACAGGCGTTTCCCGATATCGAGTGCAAGCGCACCATCCTGGACCGCCTGACGGAACTGGTCCAGTGCAACTTGCCGGACTGCAACAAAACGGAAAAACTGGTACAGGTCTGTCAAGCCCTCATGGCGGAGCAGCAGGAACTTGCCAATCTGCCCCTGATGCCCGGCCTGGGTGAAAAATGGGTGGACAACAAGATCCGGCCCAAGTGGAACAAGCTCTTTATGGAGACCAATGCCTGGGATGACTGCCGTGAAGAGATCCAGTCGCTTCTCGCAAAGCTCCAGGGCGCAATGTGGCTGGGAACTGACGAAGACCTGGCCAAACGAATCGACCATCTGCCCGAGGATCTGAAGACGGTCTGGCCGAAGCTGGCCTATCTCGACTTCACGGCCGACAAGATTGTCATGCTGGAGCAGATATTGAAGTTTCTGGACCACCCCGCACTGAGAATTCCCCACAAGCAGCAGACGAAGAAAGTCCTTACGTCGCTGAAGGCGCTGGTCGAAATGATCCCCGAGGTAGAGGAGAGGACCAACCGCATCATTCTTTCCCTCAAAAACGGCGGCGCGTTCGATCTGAATTAATTGCCTTCAAACCCTAGTGTTTCCAACTCTGTTTTTCCCGAGAATTCATACTGTAGCTTTAAGCCCTTAAGCACCCACCGATGGGCTCCCCGCGTACGTCATTCCGGCGGTGTCTTTGAGCCGGAATCCAGAGGTGCCGCCGTGTATCCAAAGTCCGGTTTGAACGAGGATGAAAGTTCGCTCTCAAGGGAAAGCCTGCTTAAAAATAGAACGGCAGCCGTGTAGGGTGGGCACCCTGTTTTTGGGGTGCCCACCGCCCTGCCATCCCGATGAGTTCCGATCAGAGGGGATGGAAGGTGGGCCCACGATAAAGCCTTGTGCCCACCCTACGCGGGCTCACCGCTCACCGATTCTCTTCCCCATCTCCCTCGCTTCCGCCAGTATCCCTGCCTCATCCACCGAAAGCACCTTCCCGCCGCTCACGACCTGCTTTCCGTCCACCCAAACGAAGGCAACATCGCTTCCGCGTGCCGAATAAACCAGGTGCGAGACCGGATCGTAGAGCGGTATGAGATGCGGCTGGTTGAGATCGATAGCAATGAGGTCCGCCTTTTTGCCGGCTTCCAGGCTTCCGATTTCCGATCCGAGCCCAAGGGCGTATGCGCCCTCACGGGTAGCCGCGGCGAGGACCTGCCCGGCCGGAAAGGCGAGGGGATCGTCCAGGAAAACTTTATGCAGCTTGGCCGCCGTGTCCATCTCCGAGAACAGGTCGAGGTTGTTGTTGCTCGCGCATCCGTCCGTGCCGAGGCCGACTCTCACTCCCGCCGACAACAGGGCGGAAATGGGTGCCACCCCGGATGCCAGTTTCATATTGCTTTCCGGACAATTCGAAACGGAGGCGCCGGTTCTTGCAAGAATTCGGATTTCATCATCGTTGACCCATGTCCCGTGAGCACAGAGCGTCAATTCATCGAGCACGCCGAGCGACTGGAGGTGCATCCCCGGCCGCTGCCTGTAGCGTTTTCTGATTTCTTCCACCTCCGCGAAGGTCTCCGAAAGATGGGTCTGGAACAGGATGCCCTTCTCCCGGCAGAGTCGCTTGATGCTCTTTAGAGTATTGGGCCCGCAGGTATAGGGCGCGTGACAGAACAGGGACGGGCGGATGCAATCGTTTTCGGGAAAGTCGGCGAGAAATTCTTTTGCCGTGGCCATGAATTGCCTGGGGTCGGGCTGGTCGGGGGAGGGGAAGTCGAGTATGCCCTGGCCGAGCACGGCCCGAATCCCGCAATCTATTGCCGCCCGCGCCGCGGAATTCTCGAAGAAATAGCCGTCGCAAAAGCAGGTCGTGCCGCTTTTGAGCATCTCGATTGCGGCAAGCATAGTGCCGAGGTAGACGGTTTCGGGATTGATGAAGGTGCCTTCCGCCGGAAAGATGACCTGTTCCAGCCATTCCTTGAGGGGAAGATCATCCCCGATGCCCCGGAAAAGGCTCATTGCGGCATGTGTGTGCGTGTTCACCAGACCCGGCATGAGGAGGTATCCCGCAAGGTCGAACTGATTTTTTCCCCTGAAGGATTTCTTCACCTCATCGGACGCTCCGACGGCAACCAGGCGGTTCCCCTCGATTGCAACCGCTCCCGACTCGTACCGGGTCATACGGGAATCGCAGGTCACGAGCCAGTCGGCGTTAAAAAGGATCCAATCGACTTCTCTGACCGGTTCATCGGGCGCTTTTTGCAAATTCCCTGACATGGCCGAATATCTCCTCCAGGTCCAGCGTGAGCAGTTTGCGATCCCTCATCACGATCCGCCCGTCGATGATGGAATGCCGGACATCCGCCGCCCCGGCCGAGTAGACAAGGTGGCTTGCCCTGCTGTAGACCGGCGTGAGGTGCGGCTTGTTGAAATCCACGACAATGAGGTCGGCCAGGGTGCCTGGTTCGAGACGGCCGACCTCATCCGCCCATCCCATCGCTTTTGCGCCAGCCCGGGTGGCCATGTTCAGCACCGTCTTCGCCGAGAGGACGGTCGGGTCGAGCGTTGCCGCCTTGTGCAGCTTGGCGCAGGTGTCCATCTCTCCGAACATGTCCAGGTTGTTGTTGCTGGCGCATCCGTCGGTTCCGAGCGCCACCGTGACGCCCATCTCGAGCAGGCGCGGAACGGGTGATATCCCGGATGCGAGTTTCATGTTGCTCTCCGGCGGATGTACCACTTTCACGTCGTTTTCGGCGAGCAGGGCCATGTCGTTTCGGTCCAGGATTACGCAATGATCCGCCACGAGCGTGGGGGTGAGGAGGCCCAGGTTTGCCAGGTGGGAAACCGGACGCCTTCCGTATTTCCCGAGTATCTGGTCCACTTCCGCCTGGTTTTCCGAAAGGTGAATGACCAGCGGGACCTCATGACGGAGTGAAATGGAGCGGCATTTTTTGAGCAGGCCCGGAGAGCAGGTGTAGAGTGCGTGCGGTTCTACGGCGATTCGCACGAGCGGGTCGCCGCGCCATTTTTCGATCATCGACTCGGTGTGCTTCAGTCCGTTTTCGATGGGGCCGTAGCAGGGAGAAGGGAAGTCGTACAGGACCTCGCCGACCAGGGCGCGCATCCCTGCGGCTTTGGCGGCCTCCGCCACCCGGTGCTCGAAGAGGTACATATCGCAGAAAGCGGTTGTTCCCGAGAGGATCATCTCGGCGCAGGCGAGCATCGTGCCCCAGTACACGAAATCGGATGTCAGTTTCGCTTCGGCAGGAAAAATGTGCTTTTGGAGCCAGTCCATGAGGGGCAGATCGTCGGCGAGTCCCCGAAAGAGCGTCATGGCTGCGTGCGTGTGGGCGTTAATGAGCCCGGGAAGTGCGACGCATCCGGAAATGTCGAGCACTTCCGGTGCATCGAAGGATGCCGCGATGTCCACAGACGGGCCAATAGCCTCGATCCTCCGGCCCCGGATGGCTATACCTCCCGGATCGAAGCAGGTTTCCCGCGAATCCATGGTAAGAATGTACCCGTTAAGGAGAAGAACGTCGGCCTTTTTTTTTTCCTGCTGATCGGGAATTTTCAATTTTAGAATCCTTTTTTGTCGTAAATTCTGGCGCTTTTACGTTCGGTCCTGCATATTATTTAATTTTAACCAAATGATGGCAATACAGTTTTGCATGACGAAGCGACCGGGGCGGATCGGGTTATCCGGGGATGGCCCGGCACGGGGGACTATTCTCATAAAAGGACTTGCTCATGAAAATATGTGAAGGCCTGCATGCGTTTCTCTGGACATCGATGTCCGCGAACAACTGCAATACCTACCTGATCGACGGCCCGGCCAGGGTGCTCATCGATCCCGGACATCTGCAGCTCTTCGAGCACAATGACATCGAGCTGAAAAGACTCGGGCTGGAGCTTTCCGATATAGATCTCGTGCTGATCACCCACGCGCATCCGGATCACTTCGAAGCCGCGAAGCTCTTCGCCAAAGAGCCTGCCATGCTGACACTGACCGTGGAGGACTGGAAGATGATCCAGGAAATCGGCAAGTACATGGGGCCGGGCTTCGACCTGGACGCCTATAAGCCGGACTTTTTCCTGAAGGAAGGCAACCTCGAGGTCAAGGGAATGGAATTCCAGGTAATCCTTACGCCCGGCCATTCGCTCGGGTCCGCTTCGATCTACTGGCCAAAGGAGAAGGCTCTGTTTACGGGCGACGTGCTTTTCCGTGACGGTCTTGGAAGGACCGATCTTCCCGGCGGCAACGGGGAGAGTCTCAAGAAGAGCATCAAGGGCTTGAGTTCGCTCGACGTCGAGTGGCTGCTGCCCGGCCACGGAGACATCGTATCCGGCGCGGCGCAGGTCAAATCGAACTTCAAAAGGGTAGAAGAAGCCTGGTTCGCTTATATTTAGGTCGGAGTTGCGTTCGGGAAGTATCTGGAAACATGGGTGGCCTGGGGCACTAAATCTGCTGCCCTAAGATTTTTGAATGGCGTGAAGGTCTCCAGCTCCAATGGATGCCCCTTTCTCGTCATTCCGGCAGTGCTTTTGAGCCGGAATCCAGGAGGGTGGCCCGGATTCTCTATCCGGGCGCATCAGCCAAGAGGGCCGACGAAGGATCTATCGATGGAATCGCAGTGCGATTTTGGGACTGTGAAGGTCTGCATCTTCGACGTAAACGGAGTTTTGATCGATTCCAACCGGTCGAACGCGCTTGCCATGGGCGAATCGTTCAGCAGTGACCCAGGCCTCCGCGACCGAATCGCCGATTTCTACCTGACTCTTACCGGCATCGACCGAGGGACCAAGATCCGGACGATCCAGGATGAGGTGATCGGCAGACCTTTTCGCGAAGGGGAATTCGAAGAGCGATGGGAGAATTTCAAGAAATTCGGGGTTTCCGCCATGCTGTCGGCTCCGCTCGGAAAAGGCTGCAGGGAGGTCCTGGCCTGTCTCGGAAAGCGAAAAATTACGAGGGCCGCTCTCTCCAATACACCCGAACGGGAACTGCTGCGAATCCTTGCTGCTAAAGGGCTCGATCCATCCCTGGACCTGGTGCGGGGAGGAGGCGACTGGCCGAAGTCCGAATCGCTCACCCGCTTCCTTGCCGAGTTTAATTTTGACCCGGCAGAATGCATCTTCCTGGGTGACGGCAAAGGAGACCTCGCAGCAGCGCGCCACGCCGGAGTGCGCTTTTTCGGCATCGACCCGGGCACGGGAGAATTTGCCGGCCGGGAAGGCGTGTGCGGTCCCTTCCGGAACCTTGCCGAATGGGCGGATTCGGTTCTGGCGGCAGGGTGGGAGCGGGAGTGATTTGTGGATGACGCGGGCGATAGTTGCGCTTCGCTCCAATACTATGGCCACAGAGGACGTTGCGTTCGGGACGCAGAGGTCGCTGGTTTGAGCAGAGAATAGCGTAGCGCCTTTCTATTCCAGTGATTTGCTGTTTTCGGCCAAAAGAGGGTGGACAGGGTAAGGAAATTCTGTTACATAATGCGTTCACTATGAGATCGGGACGTGGCTCAGCCTGGTAGAGCGCTGCGTTCGGGACGCAGAGGTCGCTGGTTCGAATCCAGTCGTCCCGATCAAAAATAAGTCGAAACATCAAGGGGTTAGGCAATGCAGCCTAGCCCCTTTTTGCGTTATTATCAATATTTAGCCAACTACATTTCCACGGTAATTCCCAGCCGTACTCCGAAAACTTTGACACAAACCGATGTATGCAGAAGGTTGAAATCCATGATAATGTGCTACCAAGGCGTCAAGGTTAAATTCAACCAGGGAGAAGGAACCTGGAAGAAAGAAAGAGGGAGCGGCATCCACGTCATTCACCGTCATAAGTGAGATGCGCCCCGGGCTTAATGGGGCAGCCCTGTTCAGAATATAGTCTATTAGATCGCTACCTGCCTGACCGTCTGCCATTGATGGCCTGCGTGGTCGACGTTTTTATGCACCACGACTCCGAGTAGCGACGCATTAATCGGCCGAGCTTTCCTTTTCGCTTGGCCGACCGTAGAAGACGGAGCAGATAATGATCTCTTACTGCATTGCATGCTATCGCCCGAAGTATTCACGGATGCTGATAGATGATCTCATTCGCAAGACAACTGCGCCCTACGAGATTCTTGTCTGGTTGAACGTTGACGATCCAAGCTTCGAGAAGTTTTTGCATGCAAGGATCGCCGGGGGGGTACCGTTACGGATTGTGGGCGCAACGCCCGAAAACATCGGCATGCGTGCCTACCAGCAGCTTTTTACTCAAGCCCGCTACCAGATGATCACCCAGATCGATGACGATGTGATTGCCGTCTCAAAGGGTATAGCGGAACAGGCACGCGAGATATTCCAAAAATACCCGCGCGTGAAACAATTGGTCGCAGACGTTTGGCAGGATGAGTACACGAACGGGGCAAGGCCGGCTCTTTCTGAGTACACATGCTATTCACAAGAGGATGGACTCTTCGATGGCCCCGTCGATGGCTGGTTCAGCGTGTTCGATCGTTCCGTTTTGCCGGAGGCTCTTTCATACTATTCTCCGCTCGGCCGTCTGTGCCGTCAGATACGGGCCATTTTGCGGGGAAATCTTAATCATCCGGGTTCAAGCTATTTCTCGCTCGGCGGACGTCTAAGGCGCAAAATCCGGGCTAGAGGAGAATTGGGGCTCCTTTGCACCAAGTTGAAGGTGTTTCATGTGGTAGGTCCCGCATATGCTTCTTACTTTGAAATGCTGGACTTTGAGATAGAAAAATACAAGCGCCTGGGGAGATCGGACCTTGTGCACTCGTTAACAGATGCGAAGAGCAAACTCCCTTCGGAAGTGGACCTGAAAAATCGAGTCGAAGGCATACTGGAGCATCTTGCATACTGGCCGCAAGAAACGGGCAGGAACGAGGAGCAAGCGAACGCATGAAGAGATCGCGCTCGAAGATTCAAATGGGATCCGGTCGTGTTAAATCCCGAACCACTCGTCTAATCATTTCTGCCTCACGGTTTCTCCGGACAGCCTTACCAGGAAGGTTTTGTGGGAAAGGAAACGGAGGAAGAGCCCCCAAGGGGCTGCCCGGCTGAGTGAAATAGCCCCGCTTTCCCGAGGAGAAATTGTTCGGTATGAGTTACTGTTTTTGTCCAATTTGCGGCGTTAGACACGACCCGGACGTACCCTGTTATGATCTTACGAGTCAAATCTTGAAGGACGTCGGGATAAGAGAGCAAAAGCAAAAGCCGCCCGGAGATTTCCGATCTGTTGCCCGGCGTGCGGACAGGAGCCTGATCATTATTCTTCTAATTTTTGCAGCATTGGCTCCTCTTGGAATGCTCATGGGAGCCATTATCGACGGCATAAAGCGAATGCTTAATTGAGTTCCTGTGCTGGAAATTCCCGACCGCAAGGGCCGGTAGTTGTTGGAGATGATGAAGACTCTCCATGCAGTTCTTGCGATCGAAGCCGGGTCGTTCAACATGCGAGTTGGATAGTGTACTGTCCCCTGCATGATACCTGTTGTTGGAACGAGTGGAAAATTCCGTGTTTTTCCTTGCATTCTCACGTTTGACGCATGAAGGAGTCCCGCTTCTTTGCTCGATTATGCTTGCGTGTATGATCTGTGCCCGGATAAGTGATGGCTCTGATGATTCAAAAACACTCTCCAAGGCCGGGGAACTTGCTCAGGTTCTGGGCTTCTCCAGTATGTTCGAATCGGTCAGGGAACAGTCAATGCGCGCCGCGGAAAACCAGTTCAATGCGATGTTTGAGCGACTTAAGGCCGAACATCCTTCGCTGCCGCCGGAGACTCTCGCAGAACTCAGGAGCGCAGGGCAGGAGTTTCTGACCAAAGCCGTCAAATCATGGGACGCAAACGAAGTCGCAACATTGTACGCAAAGGCGCTTGCCGAAGCGCTTCCAGAGAAGGTGCTTAACGATGCGATCGAGCACTACCGCACTCCCCAGGGGCAGAAAGAACTGAAGGCGATAAGCTCGGCGGCATCGACCCTGAATGCATATATCAGCTCGAAGATTCAAAAAGAGTTGCAGGAAGGCATGCCGGAATTCATGAAGAAAGTACAGACAGCCGTTCAGAAGGCCAGGGCCGGCGCTCCGACTGTTCCGGGACAGTCGGAGCCCGGAAAATAACCATTGTAATATGCCGTCGTAACTACAATGTATTTGCTCTGTGCCTCAAGACCGTGCATCCATTGTGCTCAAGCCGCATTTTCCGGACAGTAAGTTGTATTTCAGCCCCTCACGCGAGGGGCTTTTTTGTGTCTCGTTTCGAAACTGCCACGCAGGACTTCAGAAATCATACCTTAAGCCGGCACTGATAAAATGGGCGGTATAGTCGTTCCTCCCGATTTCGGCGCTGTAGTTGATCTGGACCAGGAGGTTTTTGGCAAGGCCTCCGGCGGCGAGCGATCCTCCCGCCAGGACGAAATCACGCTTGAGGGTATCGGTCTGAAAAAGAAAGCTGTTTCCTCCCAGCGTCAGGCGTGAAGCTATTGCGCGGCTGTCGTCCGAGAACTCGTGCTGGTAGGATGCGAAAACCTGGGGCGCAAATCGTATGCCCTGAAGTTCAAAGGGAGCCGTAATCCGACCTCCCAGGCCGGATTGCAGGGATTCGGCATCCTGGCTGCCAACTGCGAGATTGAAAGGATCTGCCCCGGTCTCGGAGAAACCGTCCACCCACAGGCGCGAGTAAAAGAGCGAAGCGTACGGGGTAAGCACGATGCGGCACATCTGGACGTCGTAGCCGGTTTCCGCATAGCCGTTCAGCTGGTGTCCCGTGGTCGAGCTTTTGGCGGTGTGGGCGAAGGTGCCGAAACTGATGTCTCGGTCGAGATCGAAGAGGTTCAGCGCGTACCCTATCGAGCCGAATGCGTAGAAGGGCTTCGGAAAGTATGCCGCATATGCGTTGAATGGAATCGAGTTTGCCGAAACATCTCCCCCGGAATTCTTGAAATCCGCTGCTGTATGGCTGTAACCGGAACTCACGCCCACAAGGAGGTCGTCTCGTACCATGAAGTCCGCCCCGGTCGTGAAGCCCCCGATTGTGAAATCATATCCGGTCTGGTTTGCGGTCGTTTTCCGCGTCCCCAGCGAAAAGCTCGGTTCCAGGAAAAAGCCCGTTCTGCTCTGATGCAGGAAGAAACCCTGCCCGCCGTCGCTGTCGGAGGCATTTGCTGAAGGGGTGCCACAGGCAAGCATCAGCCCCTCGCCCTGCGACGCGAAGTTGAAGTTGAATCCGAGGTTCCCGGGTACTCCGAAGTCGGCGAACCTCAGGCTGTTTATGCGGTTCGAAAGAGTCCGCACCTGGAGTTCCGTGCCTGCAAAGGCGAGGGTTGAAAATGCTGCGGCTTTGTCTGCCGAGATTTGCTGCAAGGCTCCCTGGACCGCGGAGGCGGTGGTGAGCCCGTCGATTGCGTCCAGTCCGACATTTAGAGAGCCGGCAGTGGTGTTGGAAAGAGCGTTCAGGGCCTGGCCGACCCAAAACTGGTTCGCAGTGAGGCCCAGCCAGTCGGCGGTGTATTCTCGCGCAACTTTGAGGCTGAAACTCGTGGGATCGTAATGCGGTTCCCAGAAGAGGGTCTGGGTAATGTGAGGATTCAGCAGGTCGAATGTGCCGGAGATCCCGCCTGCGGCCGTGACAATGCCCGAAAAAACCGTATTCCCCATCGGGTGATAGCCTCCGACAAGGGTCGGCGTGATCGTTCCTGCCAGCATGGCAGTTCCGGGATTGCCGGTCACCGCGACATTGTCATAGATGGTTGGCGAGGCAATTTCTATGGCCAGGTTGCCGCCTGCGGTCTGGGTGAAGGTCCCCGAAACGTTCAGCGTGCCGGGAGAGTTCCCGGGATTCAGGTTTCCCGAGTTGACGAAATTCCCCTGGAGAGTGCCCGAACCGCTCAGGAAGGTGTTCGTGCTGTTCACAAAAGATCCCGAGCATGAAAGGGTGCCGTTTACGATCATGCTTCCGGTGTTTTGAAAATCGGTGCATGAAAGGGTCCCATCCACCAGGATGCCGCCCCTGTTGTCGAGGCCGAGGCCGTTGAGGGCGACGGTGCGTCCCTGTTCGATCACCAGAGGAGCCGTGGAATTATTCAGCAGGCCGTTTTCGGCGGTGAAGTCGGCATTGAAATTCACAACGCCGTAATTCATTAACCTGCCCAGGAAGTTCCCGCTTAAGTAGCGAAATTCGCCGCGATTTTCGAGAAAGCTGTTGGCAGTAACGGTTCCCCCCTGCTGAGAGAATACGCCCGCGTTGAGGGTTCCGCCCGTCTGAGAAAAGGTGCCGTTTTGATTGAGGGCGATTGCTCCAGCCGTGAGAGTCCCGCCGCTTAGATTATATACTCCCGTGCTCCCGGCTTGTGCGGCTATGAAGAGATTGCCGTTAACTGTGTTAGTCCCGCCTGTCTGGTTGAAGGTGCCGATTCCCGAGTAGCCTATGAACTCGTCGCCTCTCGCGGAAAGTGTGCCGTTGCTCAGGTTGTAGAAGCCGTCGCTCAGATCGCGGATGCCGCTGTGTGCCCGTCCGTAGCCAAGAAAGAGATTTTGGGTCGAATTAGTCCCACCGGTCTGGTTGAAGGTGCCCGTTCCCGAGTACCCGATGTATTGATCTCCGGCGGCGGTGAGATTCCCATTGCTCAGACCATATGTTCCGCTGCTCTGGTCCAGACTGTCGATATTGTGTACCCGGTTGTAGCCGAGAACGAGGTTTGTGGTTGCGTTTGTTCCACCGGTCTGGTTGAAGGTACCTGTTTCCCAGTACCCGATGTATTGATCGCCGGAAACGGACAGGGAGCCGCCGCTAAGGTTATAGGTGCCCGGGCCAAATATGTTGTAGGCGAGGATGAGATTCGCGGCTGTGTTTGTCCCTCCGGTCTGATTGAAGGTGCCGGTCCCCTGGTCGCCTATGGTCTGGTTGCCGCTGGTCGAAAGATCGCCACCCCTGAGATTGAACTCGCCATCGTATATATGAAGTGTACCCGCAGAAATAATGCCGTCATTCAGGTTGCAGGTGCCACTGGATTGAAAGGCACCGGTGTTCCCGATTGTAAGAGACGTTGTCGTGAGTGAACCTCCGGCTTGGTTGTACGTGCCGCCTTCCCAGGAACCGACTGTCAAGCTCCGGTTGATAAAGCTGCCTCCGCTCAGGTTGTAAGTGCCTCCCCTTGAGAGATATACGTTGTTTGTTTCATTTGTGCCGCCGCTTTGATTGAAGTTCCCCCCGATGATACTCTCACCGCCCGCAATAATGCTGCCCCCTATCATATTGTATGTGCCGGATCCCATTGTCCCGTTATAGTAATTGCCAACGTTTATGGACTGCTCCGTGGTGTTTGTCCCTCCGGTCTGGTTGAAGGTGCCGGTCCCTGAGTATCCGATGTACTCGCTGTTGATGGAGTGAAGGGACCCTCCGCTCAGATTGTATGTGCCGCTTGCTCCCAGCTCATAGCCTATGTAAAACCGGTTCGTAGAATTAGTCCCTCCGGTCTGATAGAAGGCGCCTGCTCCCGAGTACCCGATATATTGATCGCCGGAGGCGGAAAGTGATCCTCCGCTCAGATTGTATGTGCCGTTCCCTGATGAGCTGTTACCCAGGAATAGATTAGCAGTCGCATTCGTCCCGCCTGTCTGGTTGAAGATGCCGGTTCCCATATTGCCGATGAACTGATTGGAACCGATGGAAAGGGATCCGTTGCTGAGGCTGTATGTGCCGTTACCACCTGAGCCGTAACCCATGAAGAGATTAGTGGTCGTGTTTGTCCCACCGGTCTGATTGAAGGCGCCGTTCCCCGAGTATCCGATGTACTGAGTGCCGGTTGCGGAAAGGGAGCCATTGCTGAGGCTGTATGTGCCGCTGCCCGCCTGGTTGTATCCGAGGATCAGATTGTCGGCCGTGTTTGTCCCACCGGTCTGATAGAAGGTGCCCGTCCTCAAGTATCCGATATATTGATCGCCGGAGGCGGAAAGTGATCCGCCGCTCAGATTGTATGTGCCGTTGCCTAACACGCTGCTACCCAGGAATAGATTAGCAGTCGCATTCGTCCCGCCGGTCTGGTTGAAGGTCCCGGTACCCGCCTGGCCGACGTACTGGTTGCCGCTTGTGGAAAGTGTCCCGTCGATCAGGTTATACGTCCCATTGCCCCCCACATTGGCGCCGACAAAAAGATTTGCGGCCGTACTAGACCCGCCCGTTTGATTGAATGTGCCGCTTCCGAATCCTCCGACGGTTAAACCGCGGGCGACTGTAAGAACTCCGTCGCTCAGGTTGTATACGCCGGTACCGGTGCCCAAACCCAGGTAGATATTGCTGGCCGTATTAGTCCCACCGCTCTGATTGAAGATACCTGTGCCGGGGTAGTAGTTCGACCCGATCATTTGATAGCTGCCGGTTGAAAAACTACCGCCCCTCAGATTGAACTCGCCGGATACGAGTTCGAGTGTACCGGTCGTCAGGTCACCGCCGTCCAGGTTGAAGGTGCCACTGCCATGAAAGCTTCCGATGGAAAGGGTGTTTGTTATGGTGTGCGACCCGCCGGTCTGGTTAAAGGTGCCGGTTCCCCCTGCCCCAATGGCTTCATATTGACTTACCATGTTGCCGTTGCTGAAATTATATGTTCCTCCCTGATTCAGGGAAAAGGTCATCGCATTATTGGTGCCGCCGGTCTGATTGAAGGTGCCGTATATGAACTGCATAAAAGAGGAAATGCTGCCTCCCGTGAGATTGTATGTGCCGACCCCGGTACGGGCATCCGGGGAGTAGCAGCCGACGTACAAATTACTGACACTGTTTGTCCCGCCGGTCTGATTGAGAATGCCGGTCCCCGTGTACCCGACGAATAGATTGGTCCCGGAAAGCGTTCCGCCGTTGAGATTGTATGTGCCGCTTGCAGTTGGAGTGTATCCGAGATAAAGGCTGCCTGCGCTGTTGGATCCGCCGTTTTGGTTGAAGGTGCCGGAGGTGGTCAAGCCGACTTTTTCCGCGAAGTAATTTATAGAGTTGGGATCGGTAAGCGTATAGACGGCACCGCCGTCGACAATGAGGTCGTCAGCGCAACATGGTGAGGCATCGAGAATTGCTGACAGAAACATGAGTACGAAAAGGAAAATGCCGAACAGACGGATCTCCGGACGCATACTTCTTCTCCCTCCAGGGAAGACGGTTGTATTCACGCTGGTTAAAGATCACTCGAACCGACAGAAATTAGATTGTAAAAACCTTCCGTTCCGGATCGGACAATGAATGCCGGCGCAAAAGGGGAGAGCTTGTTACATAAATGTAGGCGCAGCCTGGCTTGGATGTATCTGATGAGATGCAAATAACTCCCCCTTTCGCAGCCCTCCCGAAGCGAACAGTCCAGATTGCAGGGTTTGTCATTTACATTGGTGTGCGGTTGTGGTCGTCTGAAGTTCCGACGACCGTATCCCATTTTAGGAAGTTCCCACTGATTGTCAAGAATTATGATTCCGAGGTTATAATCCGAGATCATTAATTCATGTCTTGATTTATTAGCATCCCTGTGGATGCCTGAAGACTTCCAGGGCACTATCACAGAATTCCCCGGCATCTTTTATGCTTCCTCATTGAAGCACAACCTGTACATCAAAGGTATTTTGACCGGCTCTTATTTCGATAAATCTGACTCTTATATGTCAATTATCCCTGGACCGACGGGTACTGCCGATCGGAAGCCGGATATTTTCAATCAGTTTCACGGATAAAATGGTCTCATCCGGAACCCTTCGCCCCGGGATGTCGACAATTCTCATTCGGACAAAAAGATCGCCTTTTCAAGATCCGTCCATGCATCAAAATGCGTGTAAAGGATTGCAGGCAGCGGGTGAAGATGGTTGGTATGTCATTTGCTTGAATCAACCTGGCGGATTCTACACTCACTGAATGGCTATAAGCGGCTGGGCAATTGAGAAGATTCCAGTCCACTGTCATGTATCCTCCGTGATTTCCAATTCGGTCCGATCCAACTCAGGAATCAGTTCAATGACCAAGAACACTCGCACCTCTGAATCGACCATATTGCGAGGATCTTTCTCGTTTATTCTTGCGGCTGTCGCCACGAATATGGCTTTTCTCCCATTTGCAGCGCTCGTCTATCTTGGGGCGGCCATTCCCGAATGGGCACAGGTAACTGTTGCTCTGGCAGGAGTTGTCATTGCAATCGCCGCCGGTTTTAAATGTTTCAGATATTTTTGCAGGTATTTTGAAAGTCTTTGGCGCTGAATCAAGAATTCACGATTTTGTTCAAAATACAAGCCGAAGAGCTACCAGGGGCAGTGCGTTTGCTTCTACAGGCAACTCTCTTTCTGAATATGGCTGTTCGGTATCCGCTCAGTTTCACTCTGGGTATGTGGTGTGCGAAAAATCATCGATTCCTGCTCAACGGCATTGGATCGCTTCAAAGGTGTTTTCCTCTTTGTGTTCGCATTTGTGATTGCGATATTTCCCGAATCGACATTGAAGGGCCTGCTTTATCGGGCTTGCATCCATTCCGGCCCTCCATTCCCTGGTAAGACTCGGCGTATTCAGGGCAGGCGGTATTCTTGCCGAACTGGGCAGGTTCAGCTACTCCATCTACCTGATGCACACGGTTGCAATAGGATTTGCCAAGGGAGTAGTGCTTAAGATTACCGGATGGGATGGGGCCAGGTTCCTGTTTGTTGCCCCCGTGCTGCTCCTCGCCGGGCTGTGCGTGCCGGTAACGGTGATGAAGTATCTGATCGCACGGAGCAAGTTCTTTAACATATTGCGGCTGGGATGCTGACGGTGAACTGAGAGCCGTTGGGCATCCGTTCGATCGACATGAGCCTCAATTCTGAAATTATTTCTGCCATATTTTGCCTTCTCGTCCCCCATTCCCGGCGTCAAAAACGAAACCTGGCCGCATTGTCCCCGTTAATGCCTGCCCGATAACCAAAGATTACAGGTGAAACACCGATCGAAAAACTTATGTTCCCTGGTGCACAAGTGAACAGGGCAGGAGAGCAACGGGCCGGCTCACCGCATCGATATGTTTCCATTAGTAATTTTGCAGATATTTCAACTGTGTGCACTATAAATGGGAAAGATTCTGCTTAACATAAGAAAATGCCCTAATCCAGAGGATAGAATTGAAAAGAGAAAATAACGGAAAGGTCGTCAGACTGGAAGGGCGGCAGTTTCCATGCTCGGATATTGCCGAGTCGAACAGATGGTTACGCCGCCAGGCAGCCCTTTTGGAGTTGACTCATGACGCCATAATAGTTCGCGACATGAAAGCCAGGATAACCTTTTGGAACAGAGCGGCGGAAAAGCTCTACGGTTGGGATCGCGATGAGGTGTATGGAAAAGTCATCCATGAGCTGCTCGAAACGAAATATCCCATTCCCCTGCGTGAAATTGAGGCGACGGTTCTCAGGAACGGAGAATGGCAGGGCGAAGTTATTCACTTTACGCGGGAGAAGACGCCGATAGTCATCGAGAGCAGGTGGGCTTTACAGCAGGATGAGAAAGGAAAGCCTGTTGCGATGCTGGAAATCAACCGGGATATCACCGAACGCAAAATAGCCGAATCTTCAATGAAAGACTATCAGTCAAAACTCGAGATCAGCAACCGGGAACTCCGGGATTTTGCCTTTATCGCGTCTCATGATCTGCAGGAACCGCTCAGGAAGATATCAACATTCGGCGGTGTTCTCGATGCGAGATTCGGCGATGCCCTTGGCGAAGACGGCAAAGTGTATCTGGACAAGATGATGGATGCGGCATCCCGAATGTCGGTGCTTATCGAATCTCTTCTGGCATACTCACGGGTTACAACCAGGGCGGAACCTTTTGTCTCGGTCGATCTTGCGGAACTGGTCAGGGAAGTTGTTTCCGATCTGGAGGTCCCAATCCAGGAGACCGGGGCTCGGGTGGAAATAGGTACTCTGCCGAGAATCCAGGCGGATCGCGGCCAAATCCGGCAGCTTTTCCAGAACCTGGTCGGCAACGCCTTGAAGTTCCACGGCGACAAACCGGTTGTCAAAGTTCACGGAGACGCTTGCTGGGATGGGATGTGCCAAATATTCGTGGAAGATAACGGAATTGGGTTTGACGAGAAGTATCTTGAGACGATTTTCCTGCCATTCCAGCGCCTTCATGGGAAAAGCAGTCCTTATAAGGGCTCCGGAATGGGGCTGGCAATCTGCAGGAAAGTAGTCGAGAGGCACAATGGGCAAATCACCGCGAGGAGTAAGCCGGGGGCGGGCAGCACCTTTGTTGTAAATCTGCCGTTACGGCAATGTTCCGACGGCGGTTGCCCTAGATGAGCTGTAGACGGCTCATGACCAGATAGCAGAAGATACGAGCACGACGATTACGGCGATGATCACGGTAAGCGGCGTGCCCGTTTTGGTGAAGTCCGAAAAACGATATCGTCCGGGACCGTATACCAGCAGGTTGCCATGATGTCCGATCGGCGTGAGAAAGGCCGTCACAGCCGACATGGCCACGGTCACGACGTACGGCTCCGGGGCATGCCCCATGACCTGGCCGAGAGCTGCCGCAACGGGCGCGAAAAGGGCGGTGGTGGCGGCATCCGACATGAACTGCGTCGCGACCGCGACGACTGCATAGACAAGCAGCAGAACTGCAATCGGGCTCCAATCACCGACAAATCCCCGAAGCCATTCCGCCATCAGGACATCCGTCCCGGTCTTTCGCATTGCCAGTCCGAGTGGAACGGCCCCTGCAATGAATACGAAGATCTTGGTGTCTATCGACCGGTATGCCTGACGCACAGTGATGCATCCTGCCAGTACCATTGCCGTTGCGCCTGCAAGAATGGTAATTTCGAGCGGGATAATGTCGAATGCAGCCGCAATGACGGTGGCCAGCATTATCAATCCCGCCCGGCGGGCTCTCCTGCGCAGCCTGGCCTCGCCATGAAACGGCATCATCAACAGGAATGCGGGATCGTTCGATACCCGCGCAAGCGACTCGTGGTCTCCCTGGAGGACCAGTACGTCGCCGGGTTCGAGCTTGATGCTTGCGAGTTCCTGGCACAAAAGGCCGCCCCGCCGCCAGAGGCCTATAACAACCGCGCCGTACCGGGCCCTGAAATCGATATCCTGCAGTGAGCGGTGTATCAGGCCGGATTGCGGAGCGACAACGGCCTGAACGATTTGCTGTGAGATGTTTTCTTCCTCCTCGAACCGCTTGGTTTCGAGCCCGAATCTTTCGATGGCATGCAGTTCGACGCCCTTCTCCTGCTGGATGGCGATGAGGTCTTCGGGAGAGGCGTGGACCCAAAGCACGTCCTCTTCTCTTATCCGCGTGTCTCCGAGTGGGCGGCATTGTCCTCTGCCGCCGCGTACCCATCCGACCTGGGCAAACTGGAAATGACCGGTCGCGGCAATCTCGTTCACCGTCCTGCCCACAAAAGATGAATCCCGGGATATCTTGAGTTCCGTAAAATAGTCGCCCAGCTTATAAAAATCGTTCAAGTTCCTGCCGCCTTCGCGCAAGGGCAGCAGAAAGCGGCCTATCACCAGCATATAAATCGTACCTGCAATGGAAAGCGAAACCCCGATAGGGGCGATGGAGAATATCCCGAGTCCCGGACGGCCGTAATGCCGCAGGACATCTCCGGCAATCAAAAAGGCGGGTGCTCCGATGATTGTGATCGTCGTGCCGAGCGAGGCGGCAAAGGCCATCGGCATGAGCAGTCTGGATGCCGGCAGTCCCCGCTCCTGACAAAGCGTGAGAACGACCGGCAGCATGAGAGCCGTTGTGGTCACATGGTGTGTGAACGCTGAAAGAATTGCCACCGAGAGCATTGTGACCACGAGCACTCTGCTGTAGCTCGTTCCAGCGAGTCGACCGATCCGGCTGCCGATGACGTCGGAAAGACCCGTCTTGTGGAAAGCTCCACTCATGACCAGTACGCCGGCCAGGATGATAGCAGGCTCGCTGCCAAAGCCCGAGAGCGCTTCGGATGGTGTCAAAACTCCCGAAACGGCAAGGGCGATTATTATCAGCAGGGCGACGATATCGTTTCTGAGCTTCTCCGTAATAAGCAACACGGAGGCAAGAATAAGGATGACCAGGAAAATGGTTTGATGGAAGTTCATGCTGGACGGCACGGTTGTATTCTCCGACTGCTCCGCTATCGTTCCGTTTATGGATTTAGATTGCCGCAATACCCGATACACTCTCTAAGCTAAGTGCCTTGTAACGCTTGACCAGATGTGGTTTTGAAAATGTAGGAATAACTCCTGGATGAGAACGGCCGATAGGCGAGATTGACAAAACCTGATGGGGATGGGGGAGGGGGGCGGAGTTGATGCACCAACAGGGAGGGGAAAACTGGAACTGCCGGAAATCGGGATTCAAAGGTTCCGGGGCTGTTGCCCAAATGAAGACGGACCCGATTCCCGGGTATTTGAGGTTCCCGGGCATTTTACGATGGAGCCCGCAATCCCGTCGTCCCGGCAGTGCTTTTTAGCCGGGATCCAGTGGCGTAGGGTGGGCACGGCACCATCGTGCCCACCGTCTGTCACCTCGGATAAAGTCTCGTCGGGATGGCCGGGCGGTGGGCACGGTGAAGCTTTGTGCCCACCCTACATGACTCACCGTCTACTTGTTCTTTACATTCCACCACAATAGGGGAGACGCATCCATGAAAGGCGCCAGCCCCCCTCTCTCAATAGGGGTGCGGCGCCCCGGTCCTTAAGATATATACGATCTTATCCTATTGTTTTCTTTCGTTATTTTCGTGACTTTCGTGGTTAAAAAGTCTTTGTCTTTGTACTTTGGTTGCGGCTGTGCTGCCCCTGTGTGATTCACGGCACCTGCTTCGTCATGGTCTTCCACTCGTGCACGTTTTCAATGGCGCATACCAGCGCATCGATCGGACAGGGCTTCAACAGGACTTCATTAATTCCTTCTTTCAGTGCCTCCGAAACCAGTTTGACGTCGGCGTTTCCCGTCAGGAGAATCACCGGCAGGCCCGGATCGGATTCCCTGATCCTCTTGAGAGTGTCGAGTCCGTTTATGCCGGGCATTCTCAAATCCAGCACAATTACGTCATAGGCACTTTTGTCTTCGGAAAGAAGCAGCAACGCGGCCAGGCCGTCACAAGCGGACCGGACCTGCATGCCTCGCCTGGCAAGTACGTGGCACAGGGACTTGACGAACAGTTCCTCATCATCGACGAGCAGTACGCGAATGGGCTCGGACATAGGACACCTCTCTTTGTAAAACGCTGCCGCGAGACTCAGGGTGCAGCCGCTTTGACTCCATTTCGAACTGTCAGGGCTGCTCTCGTGTCTGGGCTTCATGTAACGTCTTTCTTTCGAATGCCTCTGCAATTCTTTTATATAGATCGACTATGACGATCGGCTTGGTAGCGTAATCAAAGGCCCCGCACTCGACCCCTTTAATGGCCGAGTCGATGGTTCCGTGGCCGGTTAGGATGATAACTTCCATGAAAGGTTTTTTCTTCTTCAGTACCTTGAGGGTCTCGATTCCGTCCAGCCCGGGCATCCGGAGATCCAGAACAGCCACGTCGAAATCATCTTCATCGACGATGTTTATCGCACTTGGACCGTCGTAAACGGCTGTTACCGCGTGCCCTCTCTTAGAAAGGAAAAAAGAAAGGTATTTGGTAAAAGCCACCTCATCGTCTACCAGCAGAATTTTGGCTTTTTTCATGTGAGTACCTTTCGTCCCTGAGGGCTTTCCTGAAAATGCTCCGGTGACAAGAACGGCAGAAATATATTGAATTCCGAGCCTTTGCCTTCCACACTGCTTACGTGGATATCACCTCCAAGGTTCTTGATGATGCTGTAGGAGATCGACAATCCCAGGCCGGTTCCCTTCCCAACCGGTTTGGTCGTGAAAAACGGGTCGAATATCTTTTCCAGGTTTTCAGACGATATACCCATGCCCGTATCGGAAATCAGCACGCTCACCCCGCTCCGTTTTTCATCCTGATGAGTGGACACGTGTATGGTTCCGTACGGACGCCCTTCGTGAGCGTCGATTGCATTTGCAATCAGGTTTACGAATACCTGCTGGAGTTGCGACGGATCGGACAGGAATGGCGGCAAGGCCACATCGAGATCCTTGTGGAAACGGATCCCGTTGGACTTGGCCCGCTTCTCCATGAGTTCCACGACTTCTTCGAGGCAGATATTCACGTTGACTTCTTCGATCACGGATGCGGTGCGCCGGGCAAAGCGCAAAAGATTGTGGGTGATCATGTTGCACCGAAGCACCTGGCCGTCCACTTGCGAGATCGTCTCCAGCAGCGTTGTTTTGAAATCGGAGTCCAGTTCGGGCACTTCCTCGCAGCAGTCACGAATTACCTGGTTTCCGACCAGGATGATCGCTAAAGGATTATTGATCTCATGTGCAACTCCGGCCGCCAGTTCTCCCAGTGAGGCGAGTTTGCTCGCCTGAACCAACTGCCGATTGAGTTCGTTTGCTTTCTGGTCTCTTTTCTTTATTACCTGGATCATGTGCCGGGTGGTGATGAATGAAACAATAAGGATCGCAATGACGCTGAAGTGAAGGAATAAGAGCATTGCGCGATTTGCATGGTTTACGAGGTGGAAGGCTTCTTCGTAGTCCTGCTTGACCACGAGCGCCCACTGCGGGTCCTTGAGCCAGGTATATGCGATAATCCGGCGGGGCGATTCTTCCTCCAGTATCCGGACTCCGCTCTCTTCGGTCAGGAGTTCCATCGGCAGAGGCGCTTTTTCGAGGATCTTTCCCTCGAAGCGCGGGGATGTCTGGAGAATTCCCGCGCGGTTCACCAGGTAGACTTCACCGGTCCGGCCCATCTTGGCATCTTCCACCAGGGCGCGGAACGCTTCAGTTTGAATGGTGGCCCGCATGATCCATCTTGTGTCTTTCTCCCGATTGACGACTCCGATTATAAAATGCGGGACCTCGCGGTAGCCGAGAAACATATCGCTGATGTAAATTCCGCGCTCCATCAACCCCTTGAACCAGAAGGTCCTGGAATAGTCCTTGTCCATGAGGTCGAAAGGCCCCACATAGGCAAGGTGTCTGCCCTGTTCGTTTTGCACTCCGAGGTCCTCGAACAGGGTCTCGTTCCTGTTCATGATTTCGAAAACGCGTTTGAGGTTCCCTTCCCTCTGGAGGTATTCCAGCGAATGGCTGAAAGCCATGGACTCGATGTCGCCGGTCCGCTCCTTGAGGAAGAGTTCGATCAGCGTCTTGTGATGTTGTGCCTGGCCCTGAAAGTATTCGATCATCCGGTCGGTGGAAAAACCTGAGTAGTAGACGTAAATGCCCCAGCCGACAAGCAGGAGAGGGACCACGGAGCCGATCAGGGTCAGAAGGATGAATCTGCGGTAGAGAGGAGAATAGGCTTTTGAGGAGCCGTGGTCCAGATTGTCGGAAAGGATATCTGTCATTGCCTTCTCCGTCGATTCGGCCGGTCTTTATGCAAGTTGCGATCGGCGTGGGGGAGGTCGGAAATTATGCTGCTCGTCTTCTCCGTTCATGCTCGGATCCGTGGGCCATTTTTGTGAGGCCTTCCGCTCCGGTCGCAGTCATAAAGTCCCCTGCATCCGTCTCTTTCGAATTTCCTGATCCAGAATCGTACAGTAGCAGGACTGGTTTCCAGAAGCGCGGCAATCCGCGGCACAGCCCATTCCCTTGCGGAGAGAAGGATCATCTGGGCGCGTTGGCTTACGCGTCCGACCTCCTTTCGCTTCATAGCGATCAGTTCCTTGTATTCATCGGTGGCCAACGTCCTCACATAAATCAAGGCGATATCTCCCGCTCGGTGGGGGAAATAGTGTTTCAGGCCCGGGATAGATCCGTGAGGTCGTAATCCCCTCGCAGAAAAGCATCCCTGATGAGGGGGACGGATTCCTCGTCCACCATGGCCGCATCCATTTGTCTGAAGAACTGAAAAAGCGAACCTATCATCTCCAGTTGCGAAATCGTTTCCTCCTTCGGTGTTTTGCTCAAACGCGCACTCACCCTGTCGTGCGCGACTTCCACTGAAAAGCCGTACGTCCTGAGGACCTCGGCAATTGCGCGTACTCTGCGGCTTCTTCGGGTGTAATCGGCGGCCCCTCCTCTGAACAGCAGACTCACGTAATTCTTGTTGGGTATAGAACTGCAGTAGGTATCCACTACACTGAAGTGATACCCGACTCTCGCCGTGTAGTTCAGGTAGTTTTCCGAAATGATGGCGTAACAGGGCTCGTGAAAAGACTGCTCCTCCTCGGGATTGGTTGCTGCGTGACGCATCATGATGGACAGCAGCCCCTTCATGTCCATGGCCCTCGGGCCGTAGCGGGGTATCTTTTCGTGCAGCATGCCCTTCAAAAGCGCCGAAAAGGGCAGGGACGCCACCCGGGAGGGTTTTACCTCGCGCTCTTGGGGATCTCCCTTCAGTCCGCCTCCCAGATCCAGTATGTAAAGATCTACCGGCAGAAAGACGTCCAGATGGAAACCGGCACCTCTCAAGTCGCCCACGTTTTCTCCCAGTCTGAACATTTCATAGTAGGATTTCTCGTGTACAAACCGGGCCAGATCGTGAAGCGTGGCGCAGTTCGCGGGCGTAAATTCGGGCGACCCCGGTTCCGTCAGGTTAAGGGGGGCGATGAAATCCAGGACCCTGTCGAGCAGATTGGAACCCCGGTCGATTCGCGTATCGGGATGGTCGCGAGTCTTTTTCTTGCCGACCACATCCTCGGGGAACATCTTCAGAACATTCCCCTGATAAATGAAACCGTTTGCGGCATCGACCGTGACGACCGTACCCGGCGGTATCGTCCGAACGGCCGTCCCGATGTTGAGTATCGTCGGGATCCTGAACTCTCTTGCCAAAGAGGCCAGGTGCCCCGTCGTGCTGCCCACGTCCGTTATTATGGCACTGGCCCTGGACATAAGGCGCACAAACCTCGGGGATGAGCGACGGGCCACGAGTACCGCTCCTGCCGGAAACGACTCGAGATCGTCGTCGGAATCCATGTGTACGGCGGGCCCTGCGCCCACCCCCGGACATGCTCTCTCTCCCCCCTTTAGAAGAAGAGGCACGCCGGGCAAAGGGTCCCCTCCGTGGGTACAGCCTTCGGGCAGCCGAAGCGGTCTGGACTGAAGTATGAAAATCTTCCGATCTCCATCGATTGCCCATTCGATATCCTGAGGGCTGCCGAAATGGTTCTCTATGAGCATTGCGTATCGGGCGAGCTGAAGGGCCTCCTCGGTGGATAAACATGGATCCGTTGCGTCGCCCGGAGACGGCGCCATGATTTCCGACTCACTACCGCTTCTGGGTACGAGAAAAGTCTCGGGAGAAACCCTGCCGTCAACCAGGGGCAACCCAAGCCCTTTTACCGCCTGTATCAATACTTTTCCGGAGTCCGGGGCATTGGGTTCCTTCGTGAAGACAACCCCGCTCGCTTTTGCCGGGATCATGGCAAGAAAGCCGACGGCCATCTCGGCGGACTCCCCCGTGATTCCCTGCATACTGCGATAATGGATGGCCTCGGAGGAATAGAGACTGGCGAGGACTCGCAGGTAGGCATCGCACAGGCCGTCCCGTGTGACATTGAGAAGTGAGAGAAACTGGCCCGCAAAGGAGAAGAAGGTATCCTCGCCCACTGCGCTCGACCGTACTGCGACGGGACAAACGGCCTTCATTCGCGAGCATAACCGATCGTACCCGTCCAGGATCTGCCGTTCCAGTTCGGGCAGGATCTCGAGCGCAAGCATCTTATCCCGCAAAATCCCGGCGAGATACTCTGCGCCCTCACCGCCGGGGAACTCCAGATGCCTGTCCTGAATCCAGGAGCGCAGGCCCGCGCTCTCGACGAGTTCCCTGTATGCCCTGGTAGTGACGACCATGCCGTCGGGGGCCGGGATTCCCAGCTTCATCCTCAGCTCGCCCAGGTTGGCAATCTTGCCCCCCGCCAGATCGGCATGAAGGGAGGAGACGTTCCCCATGTCCAGCACGAAGCTGGAATCCGATTCTGCTGCAATCTCCTCCGTAATCCCGGTCAAAGACGAGGCGATAGCGTCAAGGCGTTCTCTCAATGCGGCATATCGGTCGGACGAAATCGCATTGAGGCTCTCGACCATGGCATGGACATCCGCGATGGAACGTACCACCTTGCGTATGATGTAGGGCGAGTCTACGAATTCGTGTTCCAGGGATTTCTTTTCGAGATCGCCGAGACTTTCCAGGAAGCTGTTGTTTGCTGAGAGAAGTTTTCTGAACTCGGTATGGAATAACCTAAGCTTGCACAGCTGAGCATACTCGTCGGCCCGTTCCCGCCGCAATCCGATCGCTTCCAGGAAATAAAGAAGGGCATCGCGCAGCGGGCGGAGAAATCTCCTGAAGGATCCAACCTCCTGCTCGGGGCTCTCTAATTGCTGCCGGCAAACGTGATTCTCCATAGGAGTCCATTAAAAGGGCCAAGGTTTGCCTCTCCGGCAAAAATCCGGGATCGGGTCATGCTGAAAAGACCCGGATTCCGGCGTGAACTTGCCCCGACCGCCGGGAAGGGCCGAAACGGGGGGTGGACCGGATTTCATATCCGGCCGGGCCGGGAGGCTTACAGAGATAGAAGCCGGGAGATAATGAGCTGCGACATCCTCTCGCGCCTCCTGCGCTTTCGCACACGGATTGAATGTCGGTGCCGCACTGCTCTTAAGTCGACCACATTGCCGCCCCCTTTTTCCCCTTCCCGCAGGGCTGTTCGATCCGGTGCGGGACGGTTCCTGCCGGGCTAAGCTTTTAGAGAGGACAAAAAGAACTGCTTTCTTCGGGCACTCCGGCTTCGCACCGCGCCGCGGCGGAAATAAGCTCCACCAGCTTCAAGACGGGGAAAGGCTTCAGAAGATAGGCGTATGCGCCTGTTTTCAGAGTGTCATCCTCGTCGGTCAATGAGAATTGCCCGGTGAGCAGAATCACCTGCACTGCGGGGGCGAATCGCTTGATTTCCGCCAGTACCCGTATCCCGCTCATGCCGGGCATTTTTATGTCGAGCACGACTACGTTGTAGTACTTCTTCGCCACCAGTGAGAGCGCCTGGAGCCCGTCCGCCACGGTTTCAACTTCGAAACCGCGGCGACCGAGCACCATGGCGAGAGCACGGGTGAATTCAACCTCGTCATCCACGAGGAGTACTTTTAAAGTATCGGGAATCATTTCTTTCCAGCTCTCTCCCGGAGCAACCTGCACAACTTCCGGGCACTCTTTTTCCCTGCCGCATAGATGACGAAATGATCGGAAAGGTGCGTACCGTTTCCGGTTTTTACCTCGACCCAGCGTGTCGGCAGCAGGGCGGCATGCAGAATGCCCAGGGTGCCGAGTGCCACCAGGACCGGGCCGGTCAATGAAAGCTGTTGAAAGAACAAGCCCGCGACGCCGCACATAGTGGCTCCCACGCCTGCTTCTCCCAGTCTGAACTGTCGTCTGACCTTCACCCCGTTTATCAGGTCCAGGCCGATATCGTCGATGACCGTTCCGTCCCTGGAATCGGCGGTGGGCGGTTGGCCCGGGAAAATGGTGGATTTCAGCTGCAGAAGGCGAAGATTGGTCATGAACATGCTGGTCGTATGCTGTTCGGGTTCCTTCAGAAGAGACTGGGTCATCCGAAAATGCGAACTGATCGCGTGATGTTCGGCGACTATCTCCTCGCCTTCCTTCAGCTTCCATTTCACGACCGCACGATAGAGATCGACCGTGGTTTCAGCGATCTGCCGCTGAAAAGCCCGTTCGGTCACGTCGCCGATCGTGCGGTCGACGTAGAGCTTCGCTATGCGTCTTCGCAGGGAATCTGCATCAGTCGTCATAGGGGTAAGTACCCGGCGATACGTGCTCCGCATGTAGGCTCGGCGTTAAGGTCAGGAGAACTGCCACGAGAACCACGAAACCGTTGACGAAGAGCATCCACGGATCCCATTCCGCAATAGTGCATCCATAGATCTGCCACGCAAGGAAGCCGTACAGAATAATATTTGCAAGGATTTGCATATTTTTCTTCTCCTTGAATCAGGCGAGGAGTGCCTCGCGCAGCCAGAAAACATATATGAGAGAAGCCAGGCCAAGTGAAACGGCCAGCAGGAGGATCCAGTAGCCCAGCATTGAATCTATCAGTCCCTTCATCAGTCATCCTTTTCTTTTTTTGTTACCGGATCTGTGTGTCGGAAGACGGAAATGCCTTCCCGTGCCGGAGTTGTTGCCGGCACCGCAAAACGTCCGATGTGCCCCTGCATTATGAGACCACCACGAGAGACGGAATCCATTGCGGAACCGGTTTGCCTTGTCGGTGCCTGATGGCGAACAGGACAAGTGAGACGATGAAGAAACACAGGAAAATCATCTCACCGAGCGTAAAGACGACGGCCGCGAAGTTGAGGATTTCGTACTGAGCGCCGCTCAGGATGTAGACAAGTCTCAGGAAGGCGCCAACGGTAGCCAGGATCAGGGAGTAACTCAGAATGTAGCGGATCGCCGGACCGCGAACATAAGAGGTGGCGATACTTCCGAACTGCGCTCCGAACATTGCGCCGACGATCATGAAGAGCACCGCGATCATGTCCACGTTGCCCATCATCGACTGCCGCAATGCGCCGTAGCCTCCGGAAACGACGATTTCGAGCAGGTCCGTTCCAACGGCGATATGGGTGGTTGCTCCGGTGATATAGACGAGGGCCGGGACGCGAATGAAACCGCCGCCTACGCCGAAGAAGCCGGCAAGAACACCCGTGCTGATGCCGACGATGACGATGACCCACATCGAGATGACCAGTCTGGCAGTACGGCACCGTACGATGGGATAAAGTTTGATGCTCTGGAAGAAGTGGGGGAGCTTGCTGACGCTGAGTTCCCGGCCGACGGTCTTTCCCTGTTTGGAAAGCTCCATGATCTTTTTCTGGGCTTTGTGCGTCTCGATCTGGGTGTAAAGAAAGAGCCCCACCATGATCGCTACGGAAGCTGCAAGGAGCACGACCCCGGAAAGCCCTATCGTCTTCGTGTAGGTCAGGAGCCTGACGCCCAGTTCCACGCCCATCATCGTCCCGCCGACCATTGCGAGCCCGAGCGTCCAGTCTATGTTTCCAAGCTGCCGGTGGCGTACCGTCGCGATCACTGCCTTACCGGCTATGTGAGTCATATCGATACCAGAGGCCATGTAGCCCGGAAAACCGAATACGATCAGGGCGGGAGTTACCATGTAGCCGCCGCCGACCCCGATGAACCCTCCGACAATACCGACAGTGAAACCCGTCAGCATGAGCAGGAAAAGTGGTGCGTGAATTCCGGCAATTGCGAAATCGAACATAGCTATTCTCCCTCTTTTCTAATGGGCGCCTTCGTAATGTTTAATCTTCTGGAGCTTGATCCCCATCATGTCCGTGAAACCTTCGGCCATGTAGCCGAGTGCGAACCCCATGCCGATTACGAGAAAAAGGTTTTGCACTCCGGACCACGGGTTGGTCTTGACGCCCTTATGTTTGAAGGAGTCCTTATATTTAAAGCCTTTAGCTTCCTTGATTTCGGTAGGTACGCTTACTTTCAGGTTATTGCCGTCCACTACGGCCCTTTTGCCGTCTTTGATGATTTTGTCGCTGATGATTCCGTTACAGTTTGTGGGCAATCGGTCGCCTTTTTTAACCTTGACCGCCTGGAGACCGTCGATCGCCTGAAAAGTCCCTATTTGAAGCAGTGCAGGTTTTTCCTTGGTCGCGGACTTGAGCGTTTCCGAATTGATCGCATACCCGTCCTGCGAGGCCTCCCAGTAGTACCAACTCACCATCTGGCCGGAGCTGTAACTGTTCCAGGTGTACCACACCAGGGCTACTGACAGGATCCCCCAGACGCAAAACTTGATTGTGCCTTTCGTTTTCGATGGTTCCGCCATTCGCTTCCTCCTTTGAGTCTCTCCAGTTGGATTTTCCGGGCAATGCACATCGCCCGGTCACAGGGGAAAAATAGACGGGGCCTGTTCCGCCCCGCAACTCACCGGTGAGTTCCGATCGCAGGCGTCATCCTCCTTTTTTTGAGGTTCAATCCCATTTGTTGCGATGGAGAAACTTGCAACGGGCTTGTTTGCCCGAATTATGAAAAGCGATTAGAGGCTGAGCCCGGAAACGGGCTGAATTGTTCGTGTAGGAAGGTTTTATATGTTTTGTGCCGGGATGAGAGTCGGCGGCCGCTGATCCATGTTGAGTAAGAGGGTGCGGAGAATGGAGAACTGTTTAGCGCCGACGTTCTTTCCCCAGTCGAGCACTAGACAACCATCGGCCAAAAAAAATGTCAAGAACTTTTGATAAAAACTTACAAAAATTTTTTGGCAAGTATGCACAAGAGTCGCTCAATATAAGGCTGTATTAGGTTTATATGCTGCATTTCATATTAATTTATGCAAAATGTTTTTGTTACATTAGTCAACGAATGTAACAATCTTGCAAATTATCCTGTGCATCGGAGTTTCTATTACGATCGCACAACCATTTGCACAACAAAACTCGTGAGCCGCGCACATGCTCCTGCGCAACCGCCGACACTGCACCGGATCCCTGGTATCGATCCCCCCGCATCGCACAAACTGCGCCCGCCCCGTTGCGCCTCTGCTGGATTCCGGCTCAAAAAGCGCCGCAGAATGACGACCGGGTGTGGCTCAGGTGGTGCGTAGCTGTCTGGCGGTCCGGAATCGAGAAGGGGGTTGCATGGGAATTGCCGTAAGAAGTGAGCGGTGAGCGGGGTAGGGTGGGCAGTTTCATCGTCAATGTTGTTGCTTTAAGGAAATACGCCGCTGGTTCCCAAGGTCCGCCTTGGGAACCCCGCCCCGGCAGGTTGGATAGTATCCGGTACGTGCTGTCCAAAATACTTGGCCTACCGGGACGATGTCATTAAAGCAACGGCATTGAGTTTCATCGTGCCCACCCTACCGTCGCTGTCGCATTTCCGAATCTCTGCACTCAGCAGAGGACTCCTTCTACGCGAGCCAGGTGACTTGGTCGTTTTATGCATACTATTTTGTTCAAACATTCTCATAAGATCTTGACTCCTGATGTTTTCACGATAAGCTGTATCGGTCTCATGGCTGCCCGATACAAACAGGGTTCAATTCCAACCGGAGTGCATTCCTCTTGAAGAGATGGAAGATTTCGGCAGATGTATATGCATGCCTGGTATTCGGTGCGGCCGGTTTCGTCGGAAACTGGTTCGGAGTGGAGATCTTCTACGGTCAGGAATTCCTGATCGGCTCCTTTTTCGTAATGTTCGCCATCATGAGGGCGAGAGCACATTGGGGAGCCCTCGCCGGCCTGATTGCCGCTGCCTGCACCTACCTTATCTGGCATCATCCGTGGGCCGTCCTCGTTTTCGCCTTCGAAGCCCTGTTCGTCTCGGTCCTCTATTCCAGGCGCAAAGGCAACATCGTCATCTATGACATTGCCTACTGGATTTTGCTCGGCATGCCCATGATCTATCTCTTCTACCATTCCTTCATGGGCGTTCAGCTCCAGAGTACCTTTTTCATAATGCTCAAACAGATGGTCAACGGGGTGTTCAATTCCCTGTTTGCCTTTTCCGCCGTTGTATTATTGAGATGCCGGAAGCGTGTCGAAGAAGAGCGCGTTTCCTTTTCCCACCTGATTTTCGCTATGACGGCATCGGCGGTTCTCCTGCCGGCGCTGCTCTATTGCATCATCGATCTCAGGGCTTATCCGCAGCAGCAGCGGGAGGCTTTTGAGTACAGACTGTCCTACGCCGCCGAGGTGTGCAGAAGCACCCTTGCCGACTGGGTCGAGGATCATCATAAGAACATAAGGGCCCTGGCCGGCCTGGCGGGGGACCCGCATTTAACATCGGTAGGCGAGATGCAGCACGCGGTCGAGACGGTAAAAGCATCGTCCTCGACCTGCAGCAGCTTGGGCCTCCTGGATGAGAAATCGGTGAGCATAGCTTTTGCCCCGCGGGAAGACGAAAAAGGCCGATCGATGCTGGGCGTCGATTTCTCGGATAATCCCTACCTCTCCCGGCTGAGAACGGAAAAAAAACCATTGATCGGAGATCTGGTGAGCGAAAAAGTGGGAGGGGTCGAACAGCCGGTGCTGCAGTTTCTTTCTCCCATTGTAGTCGGGGGGGAGTACATGGGGG
>JAEZHY010000024.1 GCA_023416335.1 Pseudomonadota bacterium
GCTATACCCCTATTGAGAGACGGGCATAGGCCGGAAAGGGCCGTAGGATGGGTGGGAGCGGAGCGGGAACCCATCGTTCTTTGAGGTTCTTTCCCCACTCAGTCGCTGGGAAGCTCAGGGGCTGACGAATTGTACTTTCTTTTTCGTATGACAAAATTTCCCGTGTTTCCAGATACCGACTTATGCCTCTCCGGCCAATCGTTCTCGGGCGTTCCGAAACACGATGGGTTGTCACCCATCCGCCCACCTCCTTTTCCGGACCGGATGATCAATACGTCGATGCGTTCACTGCGGCTTTTTTTCGAGAGATGCGGCAGCCGCTCCACTACCTTTAATCATCCGGCTGTAGGTCAGGAGGGCCGCAATCACCGCAGGAACGACACCGAAAACGATAAAAACCAGGTCGCCCGGGAGCCGGAACCATTCGATCATCCGGACAAAGCCCAGATTGAGGTAGGTCAGGTCCCTGGCGTGCCAGTATCCGTTTTCCAGGACGTCCCGGAGTTGCATCACGCCGCCGGGGAAAAGATTCAGGACTATCATCAGGGCCAGACCGATATTCAGGCCCCAGAAGGAAATCCTGATGTATTTCTCCGGCTCTTTCCACTGTTCCTCGGTCAGAACGTGCCGCAGACCGAGTACCATCAACGCCATAGCAAGCATTCCGAAAGCTCCCATGAATGCCGAATGGCCGTGATTGGGGGTGAGCAGCGTGCCGACTTCATAGTAGCTAACGATCGGCAGGTTTATGAGAAAGCCGAAAATTCCGGCTCCCACGAAATTCCAGAATCCCACCGCCATGAGAAAATTGAATGTCCATTTGTGCGGGAGTTCCCCGCATACCGGGCACTCTCTTTTTGTCACTCTTACGAACGACCATGCCTCCAGGGTCAGAAGCGTCAACGGCACGACTTCCATTGCCGAATAGAGTGCCGCAAAGGCCATCGTTATCACGGACTGCCCGGTCCAGTACCAGTGGTGGGCCGTTCCGATGATGCCGCCTCCGAGGAAAAGAATCGCATCCAGGTAGATGATCGTCACCGCGGTACGGTGAGAAACGAGTCCGAGCTGGTAGAAGATGACCGCCACCAAAGCCGTAACGAAAACCTCGAAGAATCCTTCCACCCAGAGATGGATGATCCAGAACCTCCACATGTCCACAACGGAGTAGTTCGAGGAGCTGTCGAAGAAAAAAGCCGGCAGGTAGAAGAGGGGGATTGTCACGGCAGCCAGGATAAACAGGGTCGAAAGTTCTCCGTATTCCCGGTTTCGCGTGCTTTTGCCCGCGGCGCGCCAGATTAGCACGAGCCACAGGACGAATCCGACAGTCAGGAGGACCTGCCACATGCGCCCTATTTCGAGAAATTCCCAGCCCTGATCGCCAAACCAGAACCAGAGGTCCCCGAGCATCTGGCGTATGCCCAGGAGTTCGCCGAGCAGGCTTCCCGCGGCAACAACGACAAGCGCCCAGAACAATATGTTAACTCCGAGTTTTTGTCCTCTTGGTTCGGAATCGGACAGCGAGGCTGCTATGAGCAGGCCGCCCGCGACATAAGCGGTTGCCACCCAGAAAATCGCAAGCTGGAGATGCCAGGTTCTCACTATATTGCTCGGCAGGATGCTCGAAAGATCGAACCCGTAAAAGCTGCCGGGTTCGGCCCGGAAATGCGCGGTTGCGCCTCCGACGAAAACCTGCGCCAGAAAAAGCAGACTGACGATGACGAAGTACTTTATCGTCGCGCGCTGACTCTCCGTTGGTTTCCCCGGCAGCATCCGCGGTGCGTGCGGGACATCGGCCGCCTTCCATCCCAGGTACTCGAATTTGCCGAAAACGAACAGAACCGCGGCCAGGCTGCCTAGAAACGTTATGATGCTGAGCATGCTCCACAGGAGCGCATCGGGTGTTGCCCGGTTTCCCACCGACGGATCGTACGGGAAATTATTCGTGTAGGAGTAGGGCTTGCCCGGCCGGTTTGCTGCTGAAGCCCAGGCGGTCCAGGAAAAGAATGCGGTGAGGTTTCTCAGTTCCTCAGGGTCGGAGATATAGTTGGTCGAGAGTCCTCCGCTTATAGACGGAGAGGAGAAGTACTCGGCCCAGGATGCGATCTGACCTTTGAAGGAGTCGGCCTCGGGCTGCGTGAAAACCAGTGTCCGCGTGACCGGGTCGTAGCGATTTGTTTTGAGCTGAGCGCTCACCTTTGCTGCGACGGTTGCACGCTGCTCCGTGTTCAGAGTCTTAAGCCCGGTTCCAAAAATTACCGCCGCAAAATGTTCCCCGGTGAGTTCGGAGAGATTATGGAGATACTTGGCCGGGAAATCGGGTCCAAGATAGGCCCCGTGACCCCATACCGTGCCGTTTGCCATCAGGCCGTATTTCAGGAACACTTCCTGTCCCGCTCTGACGTCGTCTCCCATAAAAACCACCCTGCCTCCCGAATCGATCACCCTGTCGGGAATGGGCGGGGCATCCCGATAAGCCGACGCCGAGATAAAGACCAAAATTCCCATCCCGAGCACGATCGTAACGATCAGCGCGTATCTCCATGACGGTGAGATTCTGTCCTGGGAGACTTTCAATCCATCCATTGTTATTCATCCTGAAGTTGGTCGGAAGGGCGGTGCAGAAGGTCAGGAAAGCCTGGATTGATTTTCCCGCAATCGCGCAAAATCCGAGCTGTCCTGTAGATTACGTCAAAGTGCAAAGAGAGGCCGCCGATTGCTTTCAGCATGGGAGGTTTGCAGGGCTGGAATTGCTCACTCCGACGCTGTTTGATCAAGAAATTAAGGTTCTCGGCAGCAGATTTCAATATTAGTGATTGACAAGCTGAGCCGTCCAAAGCGAAAAGCCTTCCGGGGCGACCCGCTTTGCGCAACCCTGCCGTTTTCACTCGTGCCGATTTCAGTGTCCGAAAGGGCACAGGCTTGGAACTCTTCTCAGTCCGATGAGTGATCATTCGGAGCCCTGGAGATTAGACCAAAACTATTGGAGGGATGCCGAAAGTAGACTATGGTTGGCAGCATTCCGAATACTTATGATGAAAGGATTCGAACTTACCAGATGGATAAAGCGGTTTTTGCTTGTCGCCTGAAGTATATCCAAAAGCTGTATGAAAACGCATGCGACACACTAGTGCATGTTTTCGGCTCTGCGGAAGCTAATCAACGCGCCTTCTTTATTCGGTTTGCATTGGTTGCCTACGTATCTTTGTTGGTTTATCCGATAAGGATACATAGAATCATTGCAGGCCTGGATCCCTCCTGGATCCTGGCCCTCAACTACCTGAGAGGGACGCATTATCGTTTCGGGTCCGATGTTGTTTGGACGTACGGACCTCTCGGTTTCTTGGCCATGCCCCTAAATATCGGGAACAATCTTCCCGTTTCCCTGATTGTTCAATTCTGCACCTGGGCATTGACCATACTGACACTTTCACTGCTCATATACAGAAAAAAAATTTCGGTTCATCAGCTGTTTACATTCGCAATCTGCATCTGCTTCTGCAGGTTTTCTTTCGATTATTCCCTGTGCTGCCTCATACTGATTCTGATCGCAATCACCATTGTTTTCGAATCGCTCTCGGCATTTGTTTTGTCCCTGGTGATAACCATAGTGCTCACAATGGTCAAATTCAGTGCAGCAATATTCGGACTCTCCGCCATAGTGGCATGCATTGCAGTACAACTCTTCAGGAACAGACGCTTTGCGGTTGTACAAACAGTTCTTGCTTCCGTCGGAATCCCGGGGGGCTTTCTCCTTTTATATTACCTTTACAATCCTTTATTTCTGCCCGATGTCGTTCTTTATCTGAAAGGCGCGTTTGAGATTTCGTCCGGTTACAGCGTTGCCATGAGCCTGATCGGAAAACAATACTTCCTGGTGATGGCAGTTTTGGTCTCTTTTTTGCTCTTCGCCTTGGGCTTTTTTCTCTTCAAAGCTCGGGAAAAATCTTTTTATATTCTGCTCGTTTGTATCCTCCCGCTCTTTTTGACTTTCAAACATGGGTTTGTCCGGCAGGACGGTCACATTGTGATCTTCTTTGAAATTGTCCTTTTTATTGTGGGACTGCTTTGTCTCTTCACCAATCTGGATATTGCCGCGGGCAGAAGACTACCTATTATCATCGGTCCACTGCTCATCATTTATATTTTCATGTACCAGCAACAACTGCATTCAGTGCCTGTCGACCGAGTACTTGCCATAGACACAGTCAGGGATATCGAAGCGATCGCAAACAATCCGGAAAGAATTTGGGGTGAAGCCGATTTAACTGAGGATAGACTTCCTCCCCGGATCAGGAACGCGGTCGGAAATGACGCGGTAGGGGTGTTCCCGTGGGAAATCACCTATATATATGCAAATAACCTGAACTGGTCCCCTTTCCCGGTTTTACAGGCCTATTCCGCCTATACGCCCTATCTCGATTTGCTCAACGCAGGCCACCTTAGTTGTCCGAAAGCTCCGCCCTGGCTTCTGTTTGACTTCCTTGCCATAGACGATCGGCACCCTTTGATAGATGTTCCAGGTACCTGGACGGAGATTTACAGGTGGTATGAAGTCGAGGATCGAACTGATAGACTCCTCCTTTTGAAAAGGAGAGCCACTCCAAGGTTTGGAGAAATGGAACCCATTGGAGAGGGTGAATACGGAATTGGGCAGACTATTCCGATTCCGGATTCCAGCCAGCCCGTTGCGGCCAGGATCCACTTGAATCTCAGCCCGTTGGGGAAGCTGGAGAAATTTCTCTATAGGATAAACCCCATCCGAGTGGCCCTCTACGACAAGTTTGGGCGGGTTTCGATTTACAGAGTTGTGCCGGACACCCTAAGTGAAGGTGCGATATTGAATTTCGTTCCCCGAAATCTGCACGAGGCCGACGGACTGATGAGCAGAGTGGAAACCGCAAAGTTCGACTCGTTCTCGTTGTTCGGCGAAGGAATAAAATCCTATCGCGACAGGGTATCCATAGAATTCTACCGGATTCCGGGCTTAACGATCCGAGAGGATCTGCATGAGACCGCATTGATCGAGGCCTTCGGTGGCTTGCCCTCACGCGGAGAACTCGGATCGACCGTCCTGTATTCGATTACCCAGATCAATTTGGAACGCAAGATCATGGCGAAGAAGAAAGCGGTGGTGCACGATAAAGATCAGTTCATTACGATTTTAGGATGGGCCGTGGACAGTTCGGCGAGAAGCGCTTCCGGAGGGGTCCAGATACTCATCGACGGGAAGAGCTACCTGGCATTTTGCGGGTTGCCCTCCGAAAGCACCGCAAAGAAGTTCAACGTTCCCGGGTACGGACATGCCGGATTCAAACTGACCATGCCCATTTCAGCAATCGGACCGGGCCAACATTCCCTGTCGTTGAAAATACTAACGGAGGACAAGAAGGCATGTTACCGGCCCGAAGAAAACTTCGTGATCGAAATAAAGTAAAACGGCCTTGACGTGACCTGCTCCCCTGCATCACTCGGAGTGCCGCTGCAGCGCCAGATTAGCGCCCAGCAAGTATGGGGGCTGCATGTCTCGCCCTTCAAACCATTGCATATGGAGCTTTGAAAGCAACTCCATGACAGGGCATGCTGTAGTCCTCGGACATTTTGCGGCTCAATAAGCGGTTCGTGTATTCCTAACGACGCATGGAAATACGATCATTACGAATGTAGATCCTTGTATTATCGATATCTCCCACCAAAGTGTATCTTTCCCGGATGAAGTCATTCAATTCGGGAAAGTTTTCATGCCCATAGAGAGTTCTGTCTTCGAATGCGAAGTTATCCGGGCCCACTGCGTCAATGAAGGCCGCCGGGAAACTTTGTTTCAGATCAGTGAGGTATCGCAGTTTATAAAGATCCCTCTGGGGATGACTTCTAATCTGCCTTTCCGTATGTGCCTCTCTGGTCGCCTGGCGCATCCCCGTTTCGACATAATAGCGGCACATCCACCCCCACATTCCCAATGATTCTCCGGGCTCGGCATATTCTCCGATTTTCACGGAAACTGCGCTTTTCTTGAACATCTCGCTAACGTTACGAGGCAAGAAATGGTTTTTCAAGAAAAGGCTCGAAATAAAAACAGTCAACACACAAGCGAAAAAGGCTCGATGATAGACCTTCAGAGGCAAAGCAGCCTTTTGCGGATTTTCCCCTTCCTCCATTGCGCAATACCCGGGAGAAATGAGCAAGGCAACCAATTGACAAAGCGGGAAAACAAGAAAGAGTAAGTAATGTGGAAAAGGGCGATTAGGGGTCAGCACTGTAGCCAGAGCACAAATATTGAGGAGAATGACCGAAAGCGTAAGACCCAAATTTTTCCTGTAATAACGATGATTAAAAAACAATCCGAATATGGCCGACGTACCTGATAACAGCACGAAATTTTGCCAGCTCCGCTCGGCTTTCAAAAATGACATGACTTCACTCAATACCATCACATGACCTGCTGATACATAAAAGATATTATTTAGAAGATAATAAGCAATAAATGTATTGACCAGTTCAAAGTATTTCAAATAAGTAAGGAATAAAGCCATTACGCCGACAATCGATAAGTTGAATGCCGACACTCTCATTAGCTTCGATTTGAAAATCCTCTTGGAGTCCATGATCAAAAACATGTTTATTATGAACCAGAAACAAGCTGAAAAGAGAGCAGCCTGCAACTTGGCGAGTGGTATCAGAAAGACCAGTGTCCCTGCAACAATGAGGCTGAATCGCCTTTCAGTTAGCTTGCCGTGGTCCATCACGCAAGCTCGTAGAAAGCAATAGTTTAAAAGGGAAATCATCAGAATGGGAATATGTTCGCTCGAATAGTGCACAAAATCGAAGAAGTCGGTCAAAGCGAAGAAACATGCCGCCGGGAAGACCGCCAGCCTGGCCGTCTTTTCTGAAAAAAGCGATCTGTTGCCCAGATAGAGAAGATACAAACAGGCGAATACTGAGAGTATGCCGATCACTCTTCCAGTATGAAAGTTTATGGGCAGATCGAATAACCTGGGAAGGAGGAGTGGAAGCTGATCGAATGGGCCGTGGGTTGTACCATCGACCGAGCGCCAGAAAACGGGGTCATGAGAGAGAGTTATCGCTCCCGCCAGCATCTGTGCTTCGTCGGGATTCAATTCTCTATTGAACAGGATTATGGGCATCCGCGAAATTATAAGTGTAATTAACATCGAAAGGAGATACATGGGCCGGTTGAATACTGATTTCCGAAGTCTTTGATCTGATTCGAGAAAATATGGTAAAGTCGATTGAATGAAGAGAAATATGAGTAAGCCTGATCGAACCAAGTAGAAAAGAGTACAAAGAAGCCAGTACGGCATGGAAAGGTTTAATGGCAATTGCATAATATCCTCATTGCTTAATTCCTCTATTGAAAACCAATCGCATTGCCATGAAGTTCATCAGCATGGAAATTGCGGTTGCAGCCATCAACGATATCAGCCTGGACATACCGCCGGTTCTGAGTATATAGAATGCCACCATGTTTGCCCCCATTCCCAAGGAATAACTGGTATACACCATGAGCATAGTCACAATAATGTATTTCAGCTTTTCCTTGAGAGTGGGTCTATCTTCTAACGATCTCAAGAATCCGGCCCGGAAAACTAAAAGCGAACTGGTGAGAAACGCGCATCCTATGCCCGCCACGCACCCGATGCCTTTTGCGATCAACTCATATTTGGGCTGGGAGACCGGGATGCAGGTACCTGTGAGGTAGTAAACTCCCCAATCGGCAAAAGTATTAACGACCCCTAGTGCACAGAAGTAAATAAAGGTTTTCACGGTCATTCACCAACTATTTTGTATATCTTCCTTTTGAAGTAGCTTCTTTCCTGATGCGACAAATTCAGCAAGAGCAAACCGATCACGAAGAAGCCAATACAAAGGAGGCACCCATTGAAAAGGCTTACTGACAAAATGCTTGTCCAGCCGAGGATTGCTTTTGTGGTGAACAACTTCTCATATAGGACGTAGCAGATTGACAAACTGAATGCCAGGAACAAGAAAACAAATAACTTTAGGAATGTGAATAATAAATCTTCTGCATATTCTGCAAGAGAGTAGAAGCCATGGTAGGCCAGGCTCTTAAAATTCATTTTGGATTTTCCATCTATGCGCTCGCGCCTATTCCATGCTATTTCAGATCTACTGCATTTTAATTTAGATAGATGAGCTGCAAAGTGAACAAAGGGTTTGCTTGTCACCACCGAAAGGCATGAGCCTTTGATCATCGTATAATTGCCGATGTTCATTAGTCGCCCTGTTATGATTAGAAAAATCAGTTTATAGAGTAGATAGCTAAGCTGAAATAGAATTCCTTCTTTACGTTTCTTACGAGCAACATGGACAATGTCATAGTCAGTTAGATTAAGTAAATCATCAATGGCACGCGGATCGTCCTCACCGTCCGAATCCAAAATTATAACGTTATCGAAAGGAAGATTTCGAATATGCAAAAGTCCTTGATAGATCGCTGCCTGATGCCCTACGTTGTAATCCAACTCCAGCAAAATGATGTGTTTGTCCGGATTGGCTTTTATGTATCCAACCAAGAGTTCGACAGTATTATCCTGGGACTTATCATCAACTATGAATACTTCGAACTGGTGACTATCGGTCGGGATTGATGCAAATAGTTCGTCTAAGAATTTGACTATTACGTGGTTCTCGTTATAGCAGGGCATTAGAATCGCTATTTTCTTGCTCTGGACATGCATGGGTCCCGGGCTCCACAAGAGTTTTAAGGGTCAGGCCGAGACGAGGGAGGCGCCGGCCGGGGTGTGGCTGTTAGTATATGCAAGACTCAAGCCGAAGCCTTAGCACAATCGGCATATGTTGTCCATAGTCGCGGAAACGGGTTCTTAATGCCGGGGAATGCTGGTCGTCTTTCAATTTCTCACTGCCTCGGCCTAAGAGCCCATCCGTTTGAAAAAGATTTCGGGAAGATGCCTTCTTGCCAATATGATGTAGCCTCCCAACCCTCTCGTATACTCGACATGCCGTTCTATATTTTTCGCGGCTTTATGGGCGTTACCGCCGCGGTTTCTCCGGGATAAAGATTCTGATCATCTTTTGCAGGGTATCCCACCGTTTGAGGCCCTTTCCCATCGGTAACAAAAAAGGTTGTGCTTACTTGTTGTCGGGATTGGCCGGTTTAAACGACGCCGTTCTAAGCCCCACCAGAATGCTTAACATGCCGATCATGAGGAGGACTGCGCTCAGTTGGCAAACTCTTCTTGTAATAACCCCGCCCGTTGCCATTTCCCTTGGCCAACTGAACGCAAAGCCTGCGCCTTTATCATCTGCAGCACGTATGCGAAAACTTCCTTCAGGGGCTCGAACCGTCACCTGCTGCCAGTAACCGTCCTGTTCATCCAAACAAATCGGAATGGCAGGTCCTTGAGCGGGGATTATCTCCAGCGATGTCCCGGGGCCGCCTCCGGCAATATCAAAGACAAGCCAGGGATAGCGGCTTTCAATAGGTTGACTGAGGTACAGGGCTCGATCGAATCGTTCTTCCACTCGGGACCCGTACACTATCCGATGTGGCAGCATTATGAAACCTTGGGGAGTAGCGCCGGGAGAGAAGCCTGAGCACTCCGATTCCTTGAGTGGAAGCGGGGCGCGAATTCCAGTTGGAAGGATTTCGCGGAGGCTTTGATCGGCCAGGGTTGAAGCCAGAAATTGAGCTGAAATCCAGGGGATATGCAGAAACGGTTTATTATAAATAAAAGCTGCATCACCCTTCGTGATATATCCGGCCGTATTCACTTCCTCAATCATCATTATCGCATGCCGCTCCAATACAGGTTTGGGTATCGGAATCTGGAATACGGATAGCCCGCCCAAAAGGAGGAGCAGCAGCGCGGAAAGATTTGCCGCAACACGGTACCGCTTTTCGTCCGCCAGCCAGTCGCGGGCCAAAATGAGCAGTGCCGAAAAATTCGCAAGCGTCCCCATCGACAGAAGATCACAGTACCTGGATGCCGTGGGTCCCACGGCTCCCCGTGAATAGGACATGGCAGCTCCCTGGAGCAATACCCATACTCCCAGGCAAATCAGAAATGCTTCGAAATCGCCGAGTTTGCGTGAGCGAATCCGGCGCCACAACAAGATGGACAGGGGAGCCCACATAAGGGGCATAAGAGGCCAGATATTGAAAGGCCATGCCATAGTTTTGCCGAAAGTGACCATGAATAAAATAGGAACAGTGACCTTCATAGCGTCGTGGCGAGGAACGTGTGGGACAATTTCAAACCCGATAACGGCAAGAGCCATACACGCGAGAATGGTGGGAAGATATCTGTTGAGGCAGGTCCTGTCGAGCAGGATCGAAAGTATTAGTACGCAGCCGACCGCAACGGGAGCGATGAAGCCGGATGCCATGGAGAACTGTGCAAGCAGCGCAGACGCTAATCCCAGGAACCATGGAATAGAAAACGGACTTGCGCGGAGCAGAATGAGAATTGTGAGAAGTGAGAAACCGAGCAGGAAATAAAACTGAGATTGGAAACCCGCCAGCGTATTCTCCCAACCGAAAGGAATTATCCCGAGAAGGGCGATCGTCACGCAGTAGAACGGCAGGTAATTTTTCCCCGAAAGGCGCCAGAGCGCCAGGGCCAGACCTGTCAAAACCAGTCCGTGAATCACCGCGTTGACGGCCATCTGGAGCAGCGGGTCCCACTGGCCGTTCAACTCAAGGAGGTTGCAGGCAAGCAGGCGTGTCAGGAGAATTCGGTGTTCGTTATGCGGAGAGATCAACTGGGCCGGATCGAGCATCCCCGCCAATAGCGGGGGGTACATGAGACCTTCGGCGGGCCATTGGTCCCAGTAAGGGACATCGGAACCGAAGCCGGCAATCAGGTGCAGCTTGGCCCCTGCGATGCAGAGAAAAAGACCCGAAAAAAAAAGAAAAGGCCTAACCTTTCCCCTGGAGGCTGAACCGGCGGAAGCGACGGTGATCGGATTTGCGGCACGCAGAATCAGAAACGTGAGGCAAAGCAGGGCCAGAGACGCCCAGAGGACCTCTCCGGCTGACCACTTAATCGAAGACTTTTCGCAGCCGGTAAGCAGTGGGCATGCCGCGAACAAACCGAATAAGATGCTGTATTTCACGCCTCGCTCCATCGCTTAAAAGCTGATCCGTTTGAAAACAATTTCAGGCAAATGCCTGATCACGAGCATGATGTAGCGCCAGAACCATTTCGTATAGACAACGTGCCTTCCACGCTTCCATCCGGAGTAAATGTCTTTTGCCGCTTCTTCCGGCGTGGCGGCCAGTTTGTCGGGAAGGTCCATTCCTTCGGTCATGTGCGTTCGGACAAAACCGGGCAGTACCGTCATTACCCGAACTCTCCGGCTGTGCAGCCGCTGTCTCAGGCCGCTGAGGTATTCCGCCAGCGCCGCTTTGGCCGATCCGTAGAAGTAATTCTTCTTTCTGCCGCGGATCCCGGCCACGGAACTGATGCCGATGATGAATCCGCGCCCTTTGCTTTCGAAGTCGCGGGCTATGACTTCGAAAATGCTGACGGCTCCCGTGAAGTTCGAATCGATCACGCGGTGCGCCTGGTCGAAATCCGCCTCGCACTCGCGCTGGTTGCCAAGCAGGCCGAAGGCAAGGATTACGCCGTCTGGCTTTGGGTCTAGGGCGTCATAGAAAGCCTGATGAGAGCCGAAGTTCAGGGCATCGAAGAATACGGGTTCTGCCTTGACCTGGTAGCGGATCTGGAGGTCTGTGGCCAGGAGCCGGAGGGCATCGGGGTTCCGGCCTGCCAGATAGCAGTTTGCCCCTTCGTTTTTCGCGAACATCTTCGCGGTCTCCCTGGCAATGTCCGAAGCTGCGCCTAAGACGAGCAGATACATGACTATAGTTCCAACCTTTTGGACTGGAGTGAGTTGAATTTGCCGCGAAGCCCGAAACGTTCGCGGACGGCCAGAAATTCCTCGAGCCTCGGATAGCCGGTGCGGAGCATCCGGGGAGACATGCGCACGTCTTTTGTGAGATAGAGCCGGCCGCCAAAGTCGGAGACGACCGAATCGAGCCGGTCAAGAACGGAAAACAGCCCCCGCTGAATCCGAAAATCGATGGCGAGGGTATAGCCTTCCATCGGGAACGAGAGGTAATTTTTGTTCTCGGGTCCGAAGAGCTTCAGCACAACCAGGAACGAACCCAGTCCCGATGCGGCGATCTCGGAGATGATTCTCTTCAGGCCGTCCGACCCCGCCTGCTTGGGGATCACCATCTGGTACTGGGTAAACCCCTTTCGGCCGTAGAGCCTGTTCCATTGACCGATTCCATCCAGGGGGTAGAAAAAGGGATCGAAGTGGACACGCCTCGAGGTCTCTCGCTTCCGGACACGCCCGTAGTACAGATTGTTGAAAGCGGCTACGCTGTGCCGGTTCAGGATGAATCCGGGCATATCGAAAGGCAGGGAAAGCCGCCCCGGTGTCCCGGGATCGAGGCTTCCTTCATTGCTGTGCTCGCCGGTCATGAGAAGGGACCGGCCGAGCTGGTCGCCCTGCGCGAGGCAGTCGAGCCAGGCCACCGAATAGGTGGCGCCGGAAGTTTCCTCGAAAAGGTACAGGGTCTCTTCGAGATTTGCCGACCGGATAATTGTCTCGTCTATGCAGGCGCTGCGAACGGGAGCAAGGCGAAAGGCGACGCGAAGGATTATCCCGGTCAGGCCCATGCCGCCGCAGGTCGCATGGAAAAGCTCGGGATTCTGCTTTCGGCTGCAGATGACGGTTTCCCCCGAGGGTAGCATGAGGTCCAGCGAGAGGACACATTCGCTGAAGCAACCAAGCGCATGGTGGTTTTTCCCGTGCACGTCGCTTGCCACGGCACCGCCCAGGGTGACGAACTTGGTCCCCGGAGTGACCGCCGGAAACCATCCGCGAGGCAGGAAGCATTCGATTATTTCGGCCAGCGTGACGCCGCTTTCGCACCGGACGACCCCGGCGTCCTCATCGAAATGGAGTATCCGATTCAAGCCCGACATCAAAACGACGTTATCGCCAAGCGCGCTGTCGCCGTAGCTCCTGCCCAGACCGTGTGCGATGAGGTCCGATTCTCCCGCCAGGCAGGATGTCACCCCCGCCTCGGAATCCGGACGCGAGGCAGTTGCGTTTATAACGGGGTATCTTCCCCAGCCGTTCAGTCGCATACTTTTTCCTGCCTGTTTCCGAACGAAATATATTTATGCCCGATATAGCTGGTAAAAATAGGGACCGAGATCCCCACGAAATGAGAAATTTCTTTTCTGTACAGTTCGATCCCCATGGCGGGGAAAACCCGATCTGCCAGCACCAGCGTCACCGCAAGGGTCTGCAG
>JAEZHY010000044.1 GCA_023416335.1 Pseudomonadota bacterium
CAGTGAGCAGTGAGCAGTGAGCAGTGAGCAGTGAGCAGTGAGCAGTGAGCAGAATTGTTGGGGAGCCGGGGAACGCTCGTCAACAACTTTTTACATTTATTTCGCAGACATACATGGATAGATGGAACGACGTGGAACCCGTAATGTTTGAAGGACGGAGCACGGATGGGGGACAGATTTCCCGCGCTGAAGCCCAGAGACCGGCGAAACGTTTTTTCAGCTCACTGTTCACCGTCCTTTTTTCAGTTCACGGTTCACTGCCATGTTTGACTTTCAATCCTGCCCGGTTCCGGTTATGTATCCACCCCATCCAAACCAGATTTTTTCGTACCGTTAACAACTCTTTTTATATGGAATAGACACTGATGAGGAAAACCATATCTCTTTTCCTGGCCCTGCTCTTCTTATCTTCCATCCTGCTGCCGGAGCTTGCCGGATCGGCCCCGCCGCCGCCCTCCGGCAAGACCCGGCGACCGGATACTGCCGAACAGGAAAGGGCCGACCAACTCTATCGGTTGCTGAAGAGAGAAAATCCGAGACTGCACTGGAATCCCTGCCTGGCGAGAAATGCCCTCCGGCGGGCCAAGGAAATGGTGAAGCGGGGCTATTTCGATCACGAAGATCCTCGAACCCGAAGGAACCCGGTATGGGAGCAGGTCAGGCATTGTTTTCCCTGCGCTTACGCCGGGGAGAACCTTGCAAAAGGGATGAATACTCCGGAAAACATTCACAAGGCGCTCATGCAGAGCCCAACTCACCGAAAAAACATACTGGACCCGCGCTTTGAGCGCGTTGGGGTCGCCTGCTACGACTACCTCTGCGTGGAACTCTTCGCAGGCTTCTAGAGATTTATGCACAACCGTTCCTAAAGCCGCACTCCGCCCTTCTCGCGCCAGGCATTATTTGTTTGAGTCTTGACGTCAAGCGAGTATTGTTGTAAATCACCGTAATTGTGAAATATAACTCATATGCGCTTCGGCTTCGATTTCCTCTTCGACTCGTTCTGGTGGAAATGTGGAGAAAACCCATCAACCTGCTGTGGAGGCAAGAATGAAGGAAAAAGTACAATCACCGATTACTAATGTTTCCAGCCTGGATGGCAGCCAAATCAGGGACTGCAGCCAGGGTTTTTCCTGGTGGGGCCTCTCTCCCGAAGAGGCCAGAAAGGTAATGGTCAAAAAGCCCAAAGCCCTCAGCGACAAGAGGACGACGCTCAAAGAGGCCGTGAACAAATACGTTCACGACGGAATGAATCTGGCCATCGGAGGGTTCGTCAACACGAGACCCCCCGTCGCGCTCATCCATGAGATTATCCGCAAGGGTGCGAAGGACCTGACGCTATCGTTCCAGTCCAATTCCGTCTGCCCGGAACTCCTGGCAGGCGCCATGCTTATTGACCCCAACCACCTTTCGATCAAGCGCGTCGAACTTGCATGGTGGGGATACGAAGTAATCGGAATCGCCCCCCTCTTCCGTTACCTGTGCAACAACAGCTTGATCGAACTCGACGACTACACCAACTACGGCATGGCTGCGCGCTTCAAGGCCGCCGCAATGGGAGTCGAATTCCTGCCGGTGCGCGACCACGGCGGCGCGGACATGGAACTCGTGAACCGCGGCAAAATGATTCAGAGCCCCTTTACCGGCAAAAACACGTACCTGGTACCCGCCTGCTATCCCGATCTCGGCATCCTCAGCGTCACTGCAGCGGACCAGCATGGAAACTGCCGCATCTTCGGAGCCCATTGCACCTGCCCCGAAATCGCAATGGCTTCCGCACACACGGTCGTCACCGCCGAAACGCTCATTTCCAATGAAAATATCCGCACCTACCCGAACCTGACTGAAATTCCGTACACTGCAGTCGATGCGGTTATCGAACAGCGGTTCGCGAGCTACCCGGGCGCATCCTACGGAAACTACTGGTTCGACATGGAACATATACTCATGTTCCGCAGCGCTTCCGAAGAATTCAGGAAATCCGGCAACAAGGACGCGCTCAAGAAGTACTATGACGAGTACATCTTCGGCTGTGAAACGTACGACGACTTCCTATCGAAACTGCCGTACAAGTCGCTCAAGAAGATCCGGGATATGGACGGCTGCCAGCCGATCATTCTGTCCTGAGAAGGCTCGCCCGCGGCAAAGATACATCTTATGGAGGATTGAAAGATGGCTGAATATACACCGTTCGAAATGATCGCTTACACCGGTTCGAGAGTTCTTGAGGACGAAACGATCGTCTTCGTAGGCACAGGCCTGCCGATCATAGCGTCGATTCACGCCCAGTTGACCCACGCGCCCGGCCTCGGGATCATTTTCGAAGCCGGTCCGCTGACCCCGAACCTTGAAATGGGTATGCCGCTTTCGGTCGGCGACACGCGCGCCTGCCGGAAGGCATGCTACCTGAAGGGCCTCTGCTCGGTATTCGAACTCACCCAGAGGGGCCACGCGGACTATGCATTCATCGGCGGCGCTCAGATCGATATGTACGGAAACGTCAATTCGACCTTTGAAGGCGGCACCTATAAGGCCGCAAAGACAAGATTTCCCGGAAGCGGCGGCGCAGGCGCCATGGCGGCGAACTGTGAGAAGTCCATCATCATCATGGCCCTCGAACCACGGCGTTTCACCCCGAAACTCGACTTCCTGACGAGCATCGGATACGGCGACGGCTCCCCCGATTACCGCGAAAAATCGGGCGTCATGGGATCCGGTCCCTATCGCGTCATCACCAATGAGGCGCTTTTCGGCTTCGATAAAGAAACCCGCCGCATGATGCTCCTCGAAGTTCTGAAGGGCAGAACGGCCGAAGACATCCAGAAGAAGGTGAGCTTCGAACTGCTCATCTCGCCCGACCTGAAAGAAATGGCCGAGCCGACCGAAAAAGACCTCAAGCTTCTCAGGGAAGAATGCGATCCGGACGGCTACTTTCTCGCGAGGAAGCTCAAGTAGTACGTTGCTCCGCGGCTTTTGCCCCCTCCGCTGGTTCCCAGGGTTCACCCTGGGAACCCCAGCCGGAAGATCCGGGGCAGTCGCATCGAACGCGCTTTACTCGATCTTTGAATCGGGTTATCTTGAAACCTCCTCTTAAAAGAGAGGAGGTTTCCCTCCCCCCCTGTTGCAGTTCTGACCGTTGAGACGGGATTCCTGATCACCTGGATCCGGTTTTGATTCCGGAAAGAAGTTTTAATCGGTCCGCACTTGTCCTTTGATAATTCCCAGTCTCAGTCCCGATAAGGAGTTGCAGAAAGGGACGCACTCATGGCGAAAATACCGCAGAATTATCTCCCCCCGAGGGAAACATGGCCGGAGTTTACGGTTCCTGAAGAGTTTGCCGACACCCCGCGAACGCTGAACCTTGCGGATTTTCTGCTCGACCGCCATATCCGCGAGGGGCGGGGCGACAACATAGCGATCAAGTTTCAGGATCGGGTTTTCACCTACGCTCTTCTCCAGGAACTGACGGATAAATTCGCAAACGGCCTGAAATCTGCCGGCGCCCTGCCCCAGGACAGAATCGGCATCCGGCTCGTAAACTCCCCGCAGGCCATCATTACCATTTTTGCCATCGAAAAGATCGGCGCCATCCCTGTCCCGACTTCCCCGCTCTGGTCGTCCGAGGAACTTGCGTTCGTGGTCAACGACGCGGAAATGAAGTTCCTGGTGGTGAATTATTCCCTCATGGGCCCGCTCGAAGATGCCAGGGAAAACTTTACTCAGGGAACACAGCTGATCGTAATAGGGGCCGACCCCGAGCGCATCGGGAAGACCGACGATCTCTCCTTCGAGGATATCATCCAGAAGAGTCCGCCCGGGTTTGAACCGGAAATGCTCGATGAATGGGACGTCGGCGTCATCTTATATACATCCGGAACGACCGGCATGCCCAAGGGGTGTGTACACTACATACGTCCGACGGCAATCGTTGCCAGAATGGTAAACCGGTACGTTTACGGCCTCGGGCCTGAGGACACCCTCGGCGGGGCGGCCCCCGTTTCTTTTGCCGCGGGCTTCGGTACGTTTGCCCTCCTGCCTTTCGAAGGAGGAGCCTCCGTATCGCTCTTGCCCAGGTTCACGCCCGCGGACATGCTCGACACGATTCAGAAGCACAAGGTAACCGTCCTCACAGGGCTGCCGACGGCCTACAGAGGGCTTCTCCGCTACAAGAACTTCAAAAGATACGATATCAGTTCCGTCCGCCTGTTCACATCGGGAGGCGATTCGCTCGGAGCCGAAACCTTCCACCTGTGGCGCAACCTGACCGGCAAACCTATCTGGGAGGGCCTCGGAGGGACGGAAGTACTGCACCTGGTGACTTCCAACACGCTGAATTCCGATCCCGTCCCGAACTCGATCGGCAAAGCCCTGCCGGGCGTGGACGTAAAGGTCGTCGACGGTCTGGGGCAGGAGTGCAAGCCCTGGGACATCGGCAGTATGGTCGTGAAGTGCCCGTCGGGGACGATCTACTGGAAACCGTACAAGAACGGCTCCAGGCTGCTGGATTCGCAAAAATCGGCGGTCGTTGACGGCTGGAACCGGATCGGCGATGCCGTATACCGGGACGAGCAAGGAAATCTCTTTTTCGTGTCCCGGGAGGACGACCTGATCAAGACCTCGGGTTACAGGGTCAGCCCCGCCGAAGTCGAACATGCCCTTGCCAGGCATCCGGCCATTGCCGACGTGGGCGTTGTCGGCATTCCCGACCTCGAAAAAGGTCAGATCATCAAAGCGGTCGTAGTACTCAAGCCAGGATTTGAGGCAGGCGAGGCCATATCAGCGGAAATACTGAATTTCTCAAAGAAATATATCGCTATCTACAAACTTCCCAGGGTCTTCGAGTTTGTCGAAAGCCTGCCGCGTACCCCTACGGGGAAATTGCTTCGCCGCAAGCTGCGCAACCAGCCCGCCCAGGTGACCACCAGAATCAGAGGCGGCTGAGGGCGGGTTCGCTAACCGACAGCGTGCATCGACAGCGCCCTTTTCGGACCCCATCTTGTCGGGTAGCCCCGAGTGGCCCGGATTCTCGAATCCGGGCGCATAGCGCAGGAGGCTGCCGATGAAGGTGCCGGATAAGCGACAGAGCATACGCACCTGCCATCGGCCTGCCGACACGGCATTCCAGGGCAAAAAGGACTGTTGCCCAATGCAGGCAAGCGCGTTCGACGAGCGCGTAAGTCTCCCATCGCCGTCATCCCGTGTTTGAGTGTATTTGAGCCGGGACCCAGGGTTTTCAATGTCTCACTTAACAAGCAATCCGCCCCAAGCTCTTTTATGAGACTTTAATTCGAGTTTGGTATGGTGCGGTTTCCATACCGCATTATTTTCAGGGCTCCAGGCCGGCACGGTCAGAAAACCGTGCCTCGACTCAAGGGGAATGGAATTATTTCAATCTCGTTCAGACAGCTTCCTGGAAGCAGCAGCCCCCTCTGTATTCCGGTGTGAACTTGTCCTGATCGAAGAGAAGGGCCGAGATGACAAGCATCGCAGTCCATGGCCAACCCGAGGTTACCGCGATCGTTTTCGTTTACACGCGTTCGCGACGCCGGATATCCAAAACCAGGGGGGATTTCACAGATATATCCCCGCAAGCTTTTCTATCATGGCGTGAAACTGCTCATGCCTGCCTGTTCCAATCTTCTCCTCCTCAAACCGGTCGAATTCCTCTCCGATCTTATCAAGCTTTTGCTCGGGAATATTTTTCTCAGCCATCGGGAAAAGGACCTCGTTCTCCTTCCAGATATGGCTCCTGAGCATGCTGATGTACTGCAGAATCGGGTTGGTGAGCACCATCAGGGAACCGGCTTCTCCACTTTCATACGACTTCAGGAGTCTTAAGATTTCCCCGATAAACTGACGCCCTCGATCGTGTTCCGAAAGCATCACGCCGATAGGTCCGCCCGTCTTCGGGACCCCGACCTCTTCCAGCGCCGGGAACAGGATTCCCTCCTCCTTGCCGTGATGGCACCTGTCGGCAAAAACCTGTAGAAACTCCAAAACCTGCTTTAGATGATCGACCGGGACGCTCTCACCGGCGACTATCTTCTCGGACATCCTTTCGAGCACGTCCAGGATTGTAAGAATCCCCTCATGCTCGGCCCTGAGTTCTTCTGTCGGTTTCATTTGCCCTCTTCTCCCGCTTCGGAATCAGTATTTTTGAAATTCAGGGGAGAACGGTGAGCCGAGTAGGGTGGGCAAGCTTTACCATGCCCACCGTCCATCCCTTTGGCAAAACCCCTTCCAGGATGGCCGGATGGTGGGCCCCCCCCAAAAACCGGGGGTGCCCACCCTACCCCGCTGCCGTTCCCCTTTTAATTGGCTTCCGTCAAAACACGGTTGCTTTCGCTTTCAAACCGCGTCCGGGACATGTCGGCTCCACCTGATTGGATTTCCCCCATCCCGTCACGTTCACAGTATCCGCCAAAATCCGATTTTATTCTACGCATTTAACGGCAGTTGACAATACCGGCTTCCAGCTATGCCCTTCGACACAGAAACTCGGGAGAATAGACGGCACTTTCGTGATTTTCGCAGTTTTTCCGACAAACACAGGGGGATCAATATAATCGTAAGGAGGATTTTTCCCAATGACCGGACCGTGGGCACGATGAAGCTTGTGCCTGCAGCACGCTTGTGCTTTTGGCTATATCATTGTTTTCTTCACCAATAAGGTTCCGAACCACATGGTCGTCATTCCGGCGGCGTGCCAGTTTTGAAGCAACAGCACGAAGTGGGCGTAGGATGGGTGCCAACCCATCGTTTTTCGGAATGCCGGGGAACGATTGGCCGGAGAGGCATAAATCATCGGTGCCTGGAAACACGGGATAGTTGTCATACGAAAAAAGACAATCGTATTCGACAGCCCTTGGGCTTCCCGGCGACTGAGAGAGGAACGAGCCTCAAAAACCGATGGGTTCCCGCTCCGCTCCCATCCATCCTACGGCTCTTTCCGGTTGGTTCCCATCTTTCAATAGCGGCGCGGCACCCCGGGCCCTTAAGTTGCCTACGACCTTATCCTATTGTTTTCTTTCGTGATTTTCGTGTATTTCGTGGTTAAGGTTTTGTTTTTGTATTTTGGTTGCGGCTATGCTGCCCCAGGACTTTTGTGGTTAAGAAGTCTTTGTCTTTGTACTCTGGTTGCGACTGTGCTGCTCCATGAATTTCGTGGTTAAGGGTTTTGTTTTTGCATTTTGGCTGCGGCTATGTAACTCAGCGTTACTCGCCAAAACCCCCTGCAGCCTCCAGTCCTCCATGTTCCCGCTCGCCTGGAAGCCTTTCCGCATCGACTGCTCGATTGCCGTTTCCGTTGTCTTCCGCCTGATTCTCCCGGTCCGGCATGATCTCGAAAATGCTCAGAGATTTTATCTTCCTGAGGCAATCTTCCAGGGCTTCTCTTTCCGTTTGGCCGAATCCCCGCATTTCACAGCCTGCACAGCTCACCAGCAGGTTCGGCACGGCCGTATATTTGCTGTGGGTCTTGCCCGCCACGATCTCATGTACGTCTATGAACAGCCTTCCTTCGGCATCCCGGTACAATTCGTATCTGGATACACGGGTCAGGAGTTCGCCCTCATTTATCTCAAGCATGAAAGCCCCCCGGGTTCCGTCACTTTGTATGTTTATGAAACATGAAGGACCGTATAAGGCCGCTATCTGCCGGTCCGGTGGAACGTTCGTCGATTATTTCCTATTCATAGAGATATTCGTACCAAAATATCGCACCTTTCGGAAGTGTTTTTATAGGGACTCTGTCCGGGCGGGAAAAATAAGTCCAATAACGGCTCCGGGGCGGTTTACATCCAAATTCGAAGTATTATGTTTCAATTGTCAACGTTCAACCGGTTCCTACGCGGTCCCCGAGACAGGGGTTTCCGTTCGATATAGGTGAATCGCTGAGCGCCGATCAGGCAGGCAATCGGCGAACATCGGGTGAACGCTGAGCGGCAGCCAACCATAAATGTAGGAGGTAGGTTACAGAATGCCTACCGGCAATGAAGGCCTCTTGGAAGCTGACGCAGGTGTCCAGGCATCCAAGAGGCCGTTTAATTAGGATAATCGCCCCTCACGACCCGGACCGAACGACTTCCGTTCTTTACATTACCCCCCTGAAGAACGGGGCCGGGTTTCGAGTCTATATTGATAGAAGTTTTTTCAACACCTTCCACTATCTGTACAACTTTAAAAAAGAGCGCTTGGTTTTTTGCACCCGGCGACATAAATTTGCCGCGGAATCGGAAATTTGCAACCTTGGATTTGTCCCGATGAAAATCCGGTTCCAGGCAGGCGACACATGTATGGAGTTGCTTTTCCAAACCGATAGAACCAACTCTTAAGCGGATAAATATTTTGTAGCGATCACATGCCGACCCAGGGAGGATAGAACATGAAACACCGACATCCGGAACTTGCAATCGATCAACTGCGCGCTCACATAGACCCTCAGACATTGCCTTTCGAGAATACTTCCCAACTGGAATCACTCGATCACAGAATCCTTGGGCAGGAGCGGGCCATCGACGCCATACGGTTCGGGGTGGGGATGAAAAAGAGGGGTTACAACCTGTTCATCGCCGGTCCCGCCAAAGCCGGGATTACCTATGTCGCCAAGACCTATGTGGACGAGCAGGCACGGAAGGAAGCCCGTCCGTCCGACTGGTGCTACGTCTACAACTTCAAGGAAAAGGACAGGCCGAGGGGCATCAGCCTTTCCCCCGGACGGGGGAAACAGTTCCGGCGAGAGATGGAATCGTTCATCAAATCCCTCCAGGAAAAGATCCCGGAAATTTTCACCAGCCATGAATTCGGGACTAAGGACGCGGAAGTCCATCACCAGTTCGAGCAAACAAGGCAGCAGCTGATCGAAGAACTCTCGAACGAAGCCAAGCAGCAGGGCTTTCTCCTTCAGTTTTCTCAGCTCGGCATGGTCCTCGTCCCCGAAGGTCCGACGGGCCAGCCTCTGACCCAGGAAGAAATGCAGGGGCTCGAAGAAGGCCAGATCACTGTCCTCCGGGCCAAGAGCGAAGAACTCCAGCTCAAGATGAAAGAGACCATCAAGAAGGTCCAACAGGCCGAAGCGGATTTCAAGGAAAGGCACACGAAGCTCGAACGGGAGGTCGCCCTCTTCGTCGTGGGTCAATTGATTGAGACCCTCGCGGAACAGTTCGAGGACGAACCTCGGGTATTGGAGTACCTGACCCAGGTCGAGGAGGATATCCTCGAAAACCTCGATGATTTCAAGAAAAAGCCGGAAGCCGCCGCCCAGCAGCAGCCCATGCAGCCGCAACAGCCCCCCGTACCCGCCCAGGAGATTGCGGCCCGCAGGTACGAAGTCAATGTCTTTATCGACAACTCCGAAACCGAAGGGGCGCCGGTAGTGGTCGAATCCAATCCTTCCTACTCGAACCTTTTCGGGTCCATCGAAAAACAGGCGTGGTTCGGAGCGCTCATCACCGACCACACCATGCTGAAACCCGGCGCGATGCACAGGGCCAACGGCGGATACCTCATGATGAAGGCCCTCGACCTGCTCCGCATGAACATCTCTTATGAAGCAATGCAGCGCGCGTTGCGAGACGGCGAAATCAAGATCGAGGACATGGGCGACATATACGGGTTCTTAGGAACCCGCTCGCTTCGCCCCGAACCCATTCCGCTCAATCTGAAGATCATCCTGACCGGGGATGCGCAGATCTATCAGCTCCTCTACTCTCACGACGACCAGTTCCAGAAGCATTTCAAGGTCAAGGCCCACATGGACAACCAGATCGAGAGGAGAGACGAGACCATACTCGACTATGCCGGCGCCCTCGCGCGGTACTGCAACGAAAACGAATTGCTGCCGCTCGATCGTACGGGCGTTGCCAGGGTTATCGAATACGCAATGGAGCAGACGGACGACCAGGAAAAACTGACGCTCGAACTCGAAGACGTCGGAGACCTCATGGACGAGGGAGACTACTTCGCGCGCAGTCAGAATGCCGCCACGATCGGCCGGACTCACATAGACGAAGCGGTGAAGAAGCGGAAATACCGGTCCAGCCTCTACGAGGAAAAAATCAAAGAGGTCATCAAGAAAGACATTTTCTGGGTCGAAACCGAAGGAAAGAAAGTCGGACAGGTAAACGGACTCTCCGTCCTCATGACCGGGGACCACGTCTTCGGGCAGCCCAACAGGATCACCGCGACCGTTTCGGTCGGAAAGGAAGGAACCATTTCCATCGACCGCGAATCGAAGATGAGCGGCACCACGCATACAAAAGGGCTTCTTACCCTCGGCAGCTTCCTCAAGGAGCGCTTCGCCCAGAACAAGCCCATTGCCCTGACCGCCACCCTCTCCTTCGAGCAGAGCTACGGCATGGTCGACGGCGACAGCGCATCCAGCACGGAACTCTACGTTCTGCTCAGCGCGATTTCCGGGGTCCCCATCAACCAGGGCATCGCCGTAACGGGTTCGGTGAGCCAGAAGGGAGAGATTCAGCCCATAGGCGGAGTCAACCACAAGATCAAGGGCTTCTTCGACATCTGCAAATACAAGGGCCTGACGGGAAAACAGGGGGTCCTCATCCCGTCCAAGAACATGCGGAACCTGATGCTCGACCAGGAAGTGGTCGACGCCGTTCGGGACGGCAAATTCCATATCTGGCCCGTCACGACCATTGAAGACGGGATCGAAGTCCTCACGGGTGTCGAAGCCGGCAGGATGAAGCCGGACGGGTCCTACCCCGAAGGCACCGTATTCCGCAAAGTGGACGACCGCCTCCGCGAAATTTTCCGAATTGTCCAGAACTACGGCAAGGAGGAAGCCGAGGAACCGAAGGCCGAACGAGAGGAAGAACCCGCGATCGCGTAAAAAAGAAGGGGGACTGCGAAATCCCCGCCTGCACGGTTTGAGCAGGAGTAACATCCCCGACAGTTGAGGCACGGTTTCCTGACCGTGCCGGTTGGGAACTGCGAAGGATGGCCCAGGCAGCGTCTTTTTGCTGCCTGGGTCCGAAGGACAGGAGGGATGGATCAGGGTTCTCCAGGAAGGACCGCAGGACGAAATCGATACTGTCTGCCGAGTCCTCCTGCCTCCGCGGCACGAGCGACAAAAAGACCTTGCCCGTCGCCCCCGTGATAATTCACTCCGATCTTGATGAAGTTTCAGAAAGAACTTTAAGAGCCCGAATCTATGCAAAAAAAGAGAACGGTGAGTAGCGCAGGGTGGGCTCAACGCTTCATCGTGCCCACCGCCCCCCCTCGGATCAGGCAGAGGGGAACCGGCGCTCATCGGGATTGCACCCAGGAAACCCGCGCGGTTCCCTCCCCTCACGCCACATGGCCCGAATAGACACAAACTTCGCCGGCAGGCATTATATGGCCGGAGATCCTTACCCGTCATCCCGTGTTTGAGTGTATTTGAGCCGGGATCCAGCGCGTTTAAGAGCCCTCAATTCATGCGAAAAGAGACGGTGAGCTGAGAGAACCAAAGTCCATCCAGACCGAATGGGTCCACATTCATTTCGCGTTTGCCGACAACAAAAATGAGAAAGCAGGACCATCAAATTGTGAAACGGGAGAACACGACCTTCGAGTGAATTGGAATTCATGAAGGAGGTGAACAAGGGTGACGTCCGGGGATCGGGCTTATTCCTGAGGGGATATGGGTGTACAAAACAAGAAAAGCGGGCAAAGCCCGCAAAGTGAGTGCCGGAGGTGGGAATCGAACCCACACGAGGTTGCCCTCACTGGATTTTGAGTCCAGCGCGTCTACCAGTTCCACCACTCCGGCGATCTTTTGGATTCTAAACAACCTCGTTCGTCGGTGTCAAGGCAAATGCGACCATGTGAGGCAATCAAGTCACGGCCCCTGCCCCATTTCCAGTTTTCGACGGTCCGGAAAACCGGTGGACAGTCTTTCAAGAAAAGGATAATCAGAATCCTTCGAAAACAGGCTTGACACTTTCTCTCAAATTGGCTAAACAGTCATGGTTGCACTGAGCGGCGGAAAGAAACCGCGCAGGGCAATCCGAAACGGGGCTGTAGCTCAGTTGGGAGAGCGCTTGAATGGCATTCAAGAGGTCGTCAGTTCGATTCTGATCAGCTCCATATAACTGGAATAAGGGTTTAGAGGTAATTGCTTCTAAGCCCTTTTTCTTTTCGTGATACCCTATTGATACCCATTCCGAGATTTCTCCTGCCCCCTAGCCTTTTGCCCTTCTCAGGATGTCCTGAATAGTCTGCCCAGTGAAACAGCCTCCTTTCATGGTTTTGAGTCCCTGTCTGTTCAGTTCCTCAGCAACCTGAACATAGGTTCTTCGGGGTTGCCCCTTTGTTTTTCTTCTCAGCTTTTTAATTTCTTCGATGAGGTCGGGAAGTTTTTCAGTGTAGCCCTTCTGCCCCTCGCATTTACCCTGCTTTGCCCTAATGCGGTCCCTTGCTGCTCTCAGCTTCAATACAATCATGGTCTTGTCATACTCAGCGATTGCCCCCATGAATTGCCTCATCAGTTTGCGAGTAGGATCATCACTGAGCAGGTCCGGTCCTTCATGAACACTGATGAGTTTGAAACCTTGCTGTTGAAAGTCATGGATGATTGCTTCCTGAACCATAAGATCACGGGCAAGCCGGTCAACCTTCTCGATAATGGCTGTTGTGACTCCATGTCCATTCTGTTCAAGAGATACCATCATCTCAGCCAGAGCAGGGCGGCTTTCCTTCGTGCCGCTTACCCCTTCATCTCTGTAGAACTTCGCAATTTCATAGCCATTGGCTTCAGCATACTGCCTGATAGCTGCTTCCTGGCGAACAAGGCCATCACCATCAACCTGAGCTTTGCCGGATACTCTCAGATAACCGAATGCCCTGACCCGCTCTTTCATCTGCCCTCCTTCATGTAATGTGGTCGCAGAATACAGCAACACTGCCAGTTTGTCAAGAATGCTCATGGCTGGTTCTGTAGAATGCGCTATATCCCAAGTTGAATGCCACCCGCTCAGATGATGGAACTGAGGCAAGAGCTTTCCTTTACAGTATCAGCCATTTGGCCTATGATGCTTTACCGACATATCTGAACATGGTCAGCATTGAGAAAATTGATTGTAGGGCATTCTGAATGCATAGGTTTGGTAGAATCACTAACTCAGTTGGCATTTTTTGACACTAGAATCGAAGATCATGACCGAACCCATAGTTCCACCTGTCCTGAGTATTTTGATTGATTTTGACCCTCGAAATGCAATAGCTGTTGGAGTGGACACCCCAGGGAGGGTAGGGCCATCTTGGTCTTGAACAATCTCAGTATTCTGTCACTTGCTGGAGTCCGCGCAAGTTTTCTAAGGAGGTTTCCTTTTTATTAGCAAGGGGGAGACATGAAGAAAATATCAGAAGTATTACTGACAGCTATACTTACATTTATCACAGGTTTTACAATAAACTCGATAATTAATTACATTTTCCGGGCTGAGGGAAGTGTTACAATAGGAGATGTAATAGTATTGGCTGACAAATATTACCTACCATTTGACATTAGTAACTTCGAGGATAAGGAGATAAGTGATCTAAGGCTTGTCATGCCAGCTTCGATTCAAGTTTCTGATATTTCATCAACTAATCCAATTTTGATTAAGAAACTAGATACAACATCAAATGGTGCTACGCAAACCATATCAATATCTGGTATAGAAGCTTACCGTACAACACGAATTATATTGCCAGTACAATCCCTAAGCACTAAAATAGAAATTCCAAATTTGATGGAAAAGCATTTAACAATAGTTCCGACTATTCAAATAGAGTCGCAACTCACAAAAGCAATTAAATCAGGATTATTATCTACCATAATTTCTGTTTTTGTATATAGTATTGGCCTATGGATTTTCGTAACCTTAAACTACAGGTTAAATGCGCAAGCTTTGGAATTGCGAAAGGATGTTGAAAAATTACGAGAAGAATCAGAATTACAGTATAGCCGAGCAAGCAAAATGAAGATTCTCATGCTTGCAAGATTGTCTGATTATTCCAAAGAATTAGACTTTTGGAGAGATACAATCCGAAAAATAGTCTATTCCCAATCTGATAAAGTGACGGCTGAACAAACCATCAGGACTGTAACTGATAGTCTAAAGACCTATGGGACTTTAGATCGCCAAGGACCAGACTTGAAAACAATTGAGATTTATGCCTCGCTTATGGAAGGGCCATCTAAGGTGATAGCTAAATGAAAAAAAGGAAAAAGCCCACCACCTTCAGGCAGTTTAGATAAAACCAGTGAAGGATAAAATATGCTTCGCACTTTCATTCAATTTTCTGCCATTCTTCTCACGGTAATATCTTCCTACTTCTTGCTCAAGAGTAATCTCGGTTTGTCTCCGATGCAGATTGCTGAGCTTTCCACAGTTGGAGCCGGAGTCAGCCCGTGGGTAGCAAAAAGCCTTGCTGCGCAGGCTGTGGAGACTCGAATAGGGTTTCTCTTCTTGTTACTGGCCTTTGCTTTCCAAATGGACAATGCTCTATGGCCATTGAGATGGAAGGATTTGAGTGTTAGTAAATTAGGCATCTTAGCTGCTCTGACATTTTCTAGTGGGATGCTTGGGGCTGCATGAGTGGTTTCCAAGATTTGGGAAAATCAAGTTGCAGAAAGTGCTTTGGCCATCTTGATGGGGAAATGATCAAAAAGCCCACCACCCTCCGGTAGTAGGCTCATTTCTTGATCTTCAGAAATAATTCCGAATTTGTCTAAGCCCTTGGAGTCTTTGTTTACTCTGAAGACTCATGCTTTTCTTCTACAGTGACCACCTAGTCATGGCCCGCAAACCCGCATGGGCTCTAGGTCGATTTTTTAAATCATCAAAAATGTAGTGCCACAAAACTTGCCATTTTAAGTTGATTTTCTGTTTGGTTGTCCTGTAATGTTGAAGTGTCCTAAGCAAGGAGACTTCGACATGTTTGCTCGAACAAAAAAATCCGGTAAGTACGAATACCTTCAAGTAGTCGAAAACCACCGGGAAGGCTCCAAGGTTAACCAGCGGGTGATTGCAACCTTGGGACGACTCGATCAAATGCATGCCAAGGGAGAGGTTGAAACCCTGATCCGCTCCCTTGCCCGTTTTTCCGAGAAAGCCCTACTTATCCTTTCGGGCAGGAGCGACATCACCGCTGAATGCACTACGATAGGCCCTGCTCTGATATTCGACCGGTTGTGGAAAGATCTGGGGATTTCAAAGGTCCTTCAGGGGCTCCTTTCCGAGAGGTTCTTTTTTTTCGACGTTGAGCGGGCTCTCTTTCTAACCGTCCTTCACAGGCTGATGG
>JAEZHY010000111.1 GCA_023416335.1 Pseudomonadota bacterium
AATATAAATACACCGCGTTGCATATGTTGGTTGGATATTTCCTTGTGAAACCCAGAAAAATACAGCAAATCATTAGCCGATGTATTGATTTGGGGAGATATTACTACTGGAGATTCATCGTAACTGAGAGTCAAAGCAGCTTGTAGAAGTGTTTCAGCATCTTCCGGACAATTAGCCACCCAAGGGCCTATCCTCTTATGCTGAGCGAATGTATCCTAGAATCTCTCCAGATTTACTCCATTTTACAAAACCACGTGAAGGAAAAAGCTCAAGTAACGCATGAAACAGAAAGGCGCGGTTGGCCCCAAAGATCGAAGCATCAAAATCAGCAAGTGACCTGATATCGGAAATCTGTATTTGGCTTACATTGTCGGGGTAGTCTCTCCATTCTGAACGTTTTGAAAGCCGAAACAGTGATGACTGATCAATCACTCTGAAGTTAAATTTAGCATATAGCCCAAATCCAGTTTCACTGGCGTCCAATCGGAAAAAGGTAATCCCCATTCCCTCCGACCAATGTAAGCATCGCTGCAGCAAAGCTTCTCCAATTCCTTTGCGCTGCAGTTCTTTGCGAACAGCCATCATTCCCAGGTAGGTAAATTGTCCATAGTTTATCGTCGCAACAACACCTGCAGGCTCGTTTTCATATTTAGCGGCATACCAGCAAATAGGTTGCAGTTGAAAATATTTAAGGATTTCTGATGCTCCAGCTTTGTTTGAACCAAATGCGGAAAACAAAATAGTGACGGCAACCTTATGGTCATCAGGCGACAGTTGATAAATCGAGAGGTCCATCTAAAAAGATGCTCCATATTACCTGGCGTTTACCGTTTACGTTGATAGCCGGCAAACGCCGGTTTAAGCAGTAGCTTATTTTTCATTAAATATTCTTTGAATGAACTATTTACCTTTTATTCGGCCTACATTACTGACGTATCCTGACACTTAACCCATATGACTCTAGAGTCTCTTTGCAGGAACCAGTATCAGGCACCGGGCGCTCAGAGAGAGGATATTCCTTCCCAAGCGCATCATATTTATTTAGTCCATAGGTATGATAGGGCATTAGTTCGACATCTTTCAGGCAGTTAACGCGCAGAAAGTTCCCAAGAGCATGGAAATTGGCACTATCATCGTTTTCATTCGGGATGAGCGGCACTCTGATCAGTACGGGGAAAGTCCTTTTGCCGAGCTCCCGTGCATTATTCAATATCAGCGCATTATCTGTACCCGTCAGCTCCCTATGCGCATGGGGGTCCATATGTTTTATATCCAGAAGCACGAGGTCCAGATAGGGCAGCAGTGTCTCAAATACCTGCCAGGAAACATAGCCTGAGGTATCAAGGCAGGTATTGTAACCAAGCTCTTCATGCAACTTCATGAGCAAGCTATGCAAAAAACCAGGCTGCATCAGCGCTTCGCCACCACCGCAGGTCACGCCACCGCCGCTTTGCATGTAAATCCGCCAATCCCGGCTCACAATTTCACAAATCTCGTCCACACTCATTAATCGGCCGGAAAGAATCCTCGCCCCATAAAGGCAGGCTTCCGCGCACGCCCCGCAACTGACGCATTTCTCTCTATCGAAATGGAGGAAACCATCAGCTATGGATATGGCCTGTCGGGTGCAGGCCTTGATGCATTCCCCACATCCTTTGCACAACTGCTTGAAATATAGTATTTGCGCTTTGGGGCTTTGAGATTCCGGGTTGCTGCACCATAGGCAAGATAAGGGGCAACCTTTAAAAAAGATGGTGGTTCTAATGCCTGGGCCATCATGGACACTGTAACGCTGGATGTCGAAGATCCAGCCTTTGTCAACAGCCGGCCGATCAGTTGCAATGGACATTTTCTTCCTTACCCTCCTTATCTCACGTGCAAAAGTCAGCACAGCAGGAAACAGGCCTGCACCTGTTCAACGACAGTCGGATTCCGTTTCAGGATGAAAATCCCAGATCCTCTCCGCCGGGCAGCATGCGCACCTGCAGATGGCCGCGCCAGCTTTCGTCATCCTGGTCCGGGAAGTCCTCACGATAGTGAGCTCCGCGGCTCTCGGTCCTTCTTATCGCCGCTTGCAAAATTAACCCAGCGGTCCTTGCCGCTGAACAGTTGCTGACGGTTTCTGCCAAATCGCCTCGGCCTTCGCTGGAAGACTGCGTTAACTTTTCCTCCAACATTTTCACATCCCGCATGGCCCGGTTCAGCCCTTCCGCATTCCGGATAATCCCGCCCTCGGTCCACATCATCTTTTGAAGCAGCGGACGGAAATCCTTTCCTACGTGAGTAAGCCTCGTCCACTTTTGCATCCGGTCATCCAGAACGGCTGCAATCGATCTTGTCCGATTTTCCGTATCTGGCCATTCTGAAACATATGCGGCAGCTGCGATTCCCGCTCTTGCGCCGAAAACAAGAATGTCGCTGAGAGCGTTTCCACCCATCCTGTTTGCTCCGTGCAGTCCGCCGGTGACTTCTCCTGCCGCGAACAACCCGGGAATGGAAGTTTTTCCGTATTCGTCTATTTTCACTCCTCCCATAACGTGATGCGCAGCCGGTGCAATGCGTATCGCTCTGTCAAACGCTCCGAACCGTTTCCCGAGAATGTGACGTATCGATGCGGCAAAAGGGTCCATCCAGGGATCTTCCCCTACACGGCGCAGGTCGAGGTAAACGGCCCTGCCTTCGCGATTGATCTCCTGGAAGAGTGCCCGGGAAAGCTTATCCCTTGCCCGCTCGCCGGCAGGTCTTTCAATGATCCCATACTTTCCGAGAATATCTTCTCCATTTTCGTTCGAAAGCCGGCCGCAGTCGGCCAGCTTTGGAGGGATAACCAGGGGAGGAAGTCCCGGTTCGGCAACGCATAAGGGATAAAATTGCACGAATTCCATATCCTGGAGAATTGCCCCTGCTTCCAGTGCCAGTCGATACCCATCCCCCATGATGCTCAGGGGATTATCATGTCTTGCGTAGAGTGCCCCAGCGCCACCGGTTGCGAGAACGACGGCTTTCGCAGTCACCTTGATGTACTTGCCCGAATCCCGCAAATAGGCGCTTACGCCCGCGATCCTGTCGTCAATCGAGAGGTCGGTCACCGTACAGCCGCTAAGAAACCCGGTCCCCAGCTCAATACACTTTTCAATCAGGCAGCGGGTTATTTCACCTCCCAGCATCGGCGGATGGCCCTTGGCATAGAGATATCCTTTCCGAAATTCAGCACGGATACCCCAATCCACCAATTCCCTATGCCTTACCGGGGCTTCTTTTACGAGAACCCTTGCGAGGCTTTGCTCATTTATGCCCCTGCCCGCCCTGAGGGTATTCTCCAGGTGCGACTCCCACGATGACGGCCCTTCAGACCCTGCCATAACACCGCCACTAACAGCAGTGCAGGTCGATTTTCCCGGTTTCGCCTTGGACAGGACCATTGCGTTAAGCCCCGCCTCCCGGACGGAAATAGCCGCTCGAAGCCCGGCACCCCCACTCCCGATCACGATCACATCGCATGAAATGCTTTCCATTCAGTTCTCTCCAGAGTCACCAAACATTCGGCTGTTTTCTTTCTCGCTTATCCGGTACGTTCTTCCCGATTGCGCTGGCAAACTGGTGTTTTGCTTTATTGGACCTGCTATTATCACCATAGTGGATATTCAGAGGAATGGGATCGCTGTGGACCCCGTCCCCCCTGTCTGTCCGTTGCTTATTGGAAGCCATCTAGGTCGGGAGGACGGGGCAACTTTTTCTTACTTACCCAGGAGCATGTACAGGTACGGGATTTCCAGTCCCAACAATGCTATAAGGCAAATCGTTGAGAATATAAATCCCAGTCTCCAAAAAGTAGTTGATTTAATATAACCCGTACCAAAGACAATAATGCCGGAAGGTAGGCAGTATGGGGCAAGAGCCCCGCGCAGCATTAGACTTCCACACGCGATCATGGTAAAGGCTTTCAATGGAAGACCGGGAACCAACAGCGCAGCCATCAGATAGGGTGGCAGCAAGGCGGTGGTCATGCCGCTGATACTGGCGAAGAAGTAGCTGGCGTACCAGAACGAAGCGATCATTAGGATAATGACGATTGTTACATCGTATCCAGATATTGACGCGGCAAGGTTTTGGCAGAACCAGTGCAAGAATCCTACCCTCTCAAGACCCTCGGCGATACTCAGCAGAGTGCCGTACCAGAGTAAAATGTTCCAAGCAGCCTTGTTGCCAAGGATATCGTCCCAACTCACAACCTTGGTCGGGACCATCACTGATATCAATACCAAGGCTACTAGGGTGGGATTCATGTACTTTCCGCCAAAAATCCACATGAGCAAAGCTACCAGGGCCAACAGTGCCATAGTGATCTCCTTGGCACGCATTGGACCAAGCTCTTTGAGTTGTTCCGCCGCCCAAGCGGGGGCCTCCGGGCTTGACTTTAACTCTGGTGGATAAATAAGGTATACCAAATATGGAATAGTCAGAAGCAGTACAACTGAAACGGGAAGCATGTATATGAACCAATCTGTCCAGCCGATACTAAAGCCTGTGATTTTTTCCGCCATGGTTACAGCTAAAAGATTGGGTGCTGACGCAGTAAGAAAGGCCACACTGGTGATGGTACCTGCCACCACATTTATCCACATAAGATAAGAACCGATCTTGCGGGGATCATTCTCGGGAGTGGAACCGTACAGAAGGGGGATATTCGAAACAATCGGGAAAATTGTGCCGCCGCTGCGCGCTGTCTGGGAGGGTAAAAATGGGGCCAGTGCCAGATCCGCACAAGTTACGGCATAGCCCAGTCCCAGAGTGCTTCGACCAAGCATTTTGACCATTAGCAGTGCGATACGTCTGCCCAGACCTGTTTTTTCATAGCCCGCTGCAAAAGTAAAAGCCGCGAAGATTAGCCATACGTTAAGATTCGAGAAGCCGGACAGGGCCCACTTAATCTCATCCGTGGGGCTGGGCTTTTTGGTCGCTGGCGCCGCAGTCTGGGGCTTTGGGGTAACATTGGGATTAGCTTGAGTTGAGGGAGAGTTTTCTGGTTTGGCCGCCTTCATGTCAGCTTTCGGAGCATCCGCGGATGAGACAACCTTTGCGGCAGGGGAAGGTGCTGGAGCTGGGGGTGGGGAAGGTGGCACGAGGGACAGGGTTGCAGCCAAGCCAACTACGATAAGCCCGCAGACGGCTCCTGGCAGGACCTCAAACATTAGAGCCAAAATACCGGCGACGAAAATAGCAAAGTAATACCAGGCGTTGGGCGTCAGGCCACTTGGCACTGGAATCAACCAGATGATAATTCCTACGAGGAGAGGGATGGCGATTTTAACGTGCTTGTTCATCTGTGTTTCTCCTTTTCCAACGCGATTAAGTCAATAATAGCTACACCAACGTGCGATTGGTTTGCCGAGCATGAATGAGCGATAGGATGGAAGAATTAATAATGCTCACCCTATCATCTCTGACTTAGAAATTGAGGAGGCGGTCCATCTATCAATTCGCTGCCAACCACGCCTTCGGTGGCAACAGCACAGAAATCAGCCGAATCATTGCCGGCGTGGTTACCTGCGAGCGCGTACTGGAGCTTTCTGTCGTCCCGAGCCCTCTCCCACTTAGCGATGACTAGTGTGGCTATGCCATTGCCGATTAGGTTTGTAATGGCGCGGGCCTCGGACATGAAGCGGTCAACGCCCAGAAGCAGAGTAAGCGAGGCGAGCGGTATGTTTCCAACGGAACCCAGGGTGGCGGCCAGTGTAATGAAGCCCCCACCGGTGACCGCTGCCGCGCCTTTGGAAGTGAGCAGCAGAACGAACAGCATATAGAGCTGGTCAGACAAAGTCAGAGGGGTGTCAGTGGCTTGGGCCAGGAATATGGCGGCCATTGTCAGGTAGATGCATGTACCGTCCAGGTTGAAGGAGTAGCCCATGGGCAGGCACAGGCCAACAACGGATTTGTCTGCGCCGGCGTTCTCCATCTTGGACATCATGGGGGGGAGGGCTGCCTCCGAGGAGGATGTGCCCAGTACCAGAAGGATTTCCTGTGAGATGTACTTGAGGTATTTTAAAAGGGAGAATCCGGTCAGCTTACAGACGGCCCACAGCACGACGAAGATGAACAAGATGCATGTCGTATAGACGTCGATCATCAACCTGCCCAAGGCAAGCAGTGCATCCACCCCCTGGGTTGCTACCACCACGGCCATCGCTCCGAAAGCGCCAAGCGGCGCGAAGTACATTATGTAGTGGACTACCTTGAAAATACCCTGAGAGAATTGTTCTATGAACGATGTCACGATTTTCGCCCGTTCTCCCAGGGCGGACAGGCCGATTCCAAATAGTATGGAGAAGAACAACACCTGGAGGATTTCGCCTTTTGAGAAGGCACCTACCACAGAATCGGGAACGATGTTGGTGAGGAATTCTACAGTTGAGAGATTCTTGGTCTGACCGGCATAGGCTTCGACCTTTTGCAATCCCGCGGCGTTCGTTTGCATCTTGACGGCATAATCGTTCATCCCCGCACCGGGCTTGGTGATGTTGACAACAGCCAGCCCGATGCCCAAGGCGAATAGTGTCATGACCCAGAAGTAGATCATGGCCTTCAGGCCCACACGGCCCACCTTGCGCATGTCGCCCATCTTGGCGATGCCTGTGACTACCGTGCAGAAGATTATAGGGGCGATGATCATTTTGACCATTTTGATAAAGGTCTTGGCCAGAGGTTCAAGCCCGGATGCGAATTGCTTGGTCTGGGGGAACAAGCCTATGAGGATGCCCGCAAAAATGCCGGACAGAACCCAGAAATATAGGGTCTTATAGATTTTCTTCTTCGTCATGCAATGACTCCAGAATCGTATCAATATTATGTTGAAATACTTTAATAAACCACACGGCTAGAACGTCGGGATCTGGATGGAAGTGTCTGCCCGTACCGATAGCTAAAGGATTTCGAAGAATCCTTCTATACCAACGTTAAGCTAATTCTTGTCGGATGATGATTTTCGGCTTGCTTGCACTTTTCGGACTGGCTTTGACCGAAAGACTGTCCCCCTGCCTCCGAAAAGTTTTTCCCATTATTATTAGGACTTCTCAACTCCCTGCACCACCATCCCTTTATCCGGAGCGAAGTCCACAAAGATTTCGCCCAAATTTTCATTTAGGGAACGTTCAATAACAAAGGTGATGCTGTCATCTTCGAATATTTCGTCCTCTTCTCCAACCGACTCTTCCAGAGTCAAGCCCAACTGGATCTTTGCCGCTCACCCACCACCCAGTGTTATCTGGGATATTCGAACGCTGGTGTTTTCCTCATCGTTTTCCTTCAGAATCTCGATAAGTCTTTCTTTTGCAGCAGCAGATACCTTCATCTGAATCTCCTGAATCATAAACTTGGATGCCGATCGACAACGACAGCGTGCGACCGTCGGTCGACAATGTGCGCCGCCCCTTTCAGCTGATTTTCAAAGTGCGCCGGGATAGTCTCGGAGCCAATTGGCCCCGGAGACTATCACCGGCGGAAAGGTGCCCGGCACAACTGCCGGGTCGAAGTAACGTATTGAGTTTAGCTCTTTGATCCAGGGATCCCCGGAGTTCCCCCTTGGAACAGTGTGCGATACCGACGCTAGATTGTATGCTCGGTCCGAGCGATTATCTCATCCTGGACACCTTTATGGAGTCGAGTGAAATATGCGCTGAACCCGGCTACCCGCACTGTTAGATCCTTGTACTCTTCAGGCGACTTTTGAGCTGCCTTCAGCGAATCGCCAGAGACCACATTGAATTGAACATGAGAGCCGCCCATGTCCATGTATGCTTTTATGAGCGCAAGTAGGTTTTTTGCGCCCGAAATGCCTGTAAGGGCGCTCGGGTGCAATTTCATATTGAAGTGATTGGAACCGTATTTTACGGTATCCAGGCCTTTCGCGGCGCTGCTGATCAGAGCCAGAGGACCCTTTGTATCAGTGCCAGGGGTCGCTGACACGCTGCCGTCCGTCAGCGGGCGTCCCTTTCTGTGGCCACAGGGTAGAGCGCCGGTCAGTTGTCCGAAGTAGTTGTGGATAGACAGGGAGTAGGCCTCAATGTTGGCAATGTGCTTGCCAAGGTAGCTCTCGCCGGACTTATGGTAGACTTCCAGGGAAGTGTCGTAAACGCGCCGGACCAAGGCGTTCATTTCATCGTCGTCGTTTCCATGCTTGGGCACGTTAATACATTTCTGGAGCAGCAATTCATGCCCCACGAAATCGGCGTCAAGCGCTTCCTTCAACTCATTCATAGTGACCTGCCCCGTATCGTAAACCAGATGCTTAATGGCTGCGAGTGAGTTGGCTACGTCAACGCCGGCTGTACTGATCGAGTAGTAGAGGTAGTACTTGGGCCCTCCGGCATACTCATGCGCTCCGTTTTCGAGGCAGCCGCCCAGCATGGTCGAACGGAAAGGACTGGGAACAGTGTCACCCAGTGCTTTGAAGGAAATTGAACCATATGGTCGGCTCTTCTTAAACATAAATTCGACCTGAGCTTCATAGGCGGCGTAGAAATCTTCAAACGTTGCGAATTTAGCCGGGTCTCCGGTCTTTGCCCCTATTTGCTTTCGAGTTAGTGGATCGACACCGTCGTACATGGCCAATTCGAACATTTTGGCGAGGTTAAAGGTGGCGACCTCCCGGACAAAAGCGGTCTTTCCGGCGCTACCTGTTCCAACGCAGCTCATATTCACGCAATCGCGCGCATCTTCAATGGTGATGCCGCAACCTGCGTGCCGGGTCAGGAGCCGCTCCATCACAACCCTGTTGTTAAGCCATTGCGGCTGGCCCAGGCCCGCTCTTTCCAGTTCTACGGCCTTGAGCAGGAAGTCTTCCTTCAACCCGTCATGATAGAGCACGGTGATAGTAGGCTGGATGTTGCGCATGTCTATCTGAGTATCCAACAACAGGTAGTCCAGTTCGGTGGTGGCATCAAAGCCGGCTGAGTCCAATCCGCCAACGCTTATGGTGTGTCCGGTGTGACCCGAGGCAAGTTTGGAAAAAGCGACCCCCTGGAAATAGCCGTACTCGAGAATTTTGACAAAAAGGCATTTCAGCAGGGCAACGGCATCCTCGTTTGTCAGGCCGTTTTGCTGCTTGTCCTTCTGGAAATACTGGTTGAGATACTGTCCGATGCGGCCTGGAGAGGAGCCGCAGGCGGCTTGTTCAATCTGGACCCCCATGTGGAGGAACCAGAATGACTGCACAGCTTCACGGAACGTCCTCGGCGGGTTTTCCGGCACCCAGCGACAGGCCTCGGCTATCTCGAGAAGTTCTTGTTTCCGAATGGGATCGGCTTCCTCGGAAGCCATCTTCTCGGCCAGGGCCGAATACCGGTTCGCAAAGTGAACAACCGCCTTCATACATATCAGCGAGGCGCGATAAAAATCGATTTTCGAGCTGTTTTCAACAGTTAAAGGCAGTGCCCGAAGACGGCATTCGGTCTCCTGGATTATTTGCGCAAGCCCTTTATCGATGAAAGGAGCATAATTTGCATTTCCAGCCCCGACAGCCGATGTCACTCCGTCGTAAAATAAGCCCGCAGCAATATCGGGAGCCGGGTCATAGCCCAAAATCTGCTTTGAGAGATCGTGCGCTTTCGATGTCGCGCAACGTTTCTTGAAAAACTTGGCGGCTTCCAGCAGCAATTTCTTGTCTTCTGCGGAAATGTTTACAGCGCCGAGATGACTCATCATGGCCTGCTGCACATCCTTGCGAATCCAATCGGCATCCCATTCGGGATAAACGTACACACCGGCGGTCTTTCCCGTAACCGTGCCCACTATTGGATTCTGATCGATAAAGATCGACTTGTTTATCAATACCTTCTCTAGGAGACGGGCCCGGAGGACGATTACCGATTCATAATCAAACTCTTGGTAGGTCTCGAGAAGGAACTGCAGCCGCTCCGTGTCGATCGTTTGCGGAGCGTCCAGCAGCGTTTTCTTCATGGACGTCGCGGCTTCAAGGTAACGCTCCCGGCGGATTTCGTTGGTCAGCGCGTGATTCCCGTCAATATCGGTTGACATGCTGCCGGCAACAATTTGTTTCTGCACCTGTTCTGTAGCTGTACACACGTGAAGCCTCCTTTTTTGGTGTCCATCCCTGAAAACGATCAGGAATCCATTTGGCGGGTGTCCCTTGGTTTTATTCACTTTTGCATAGGTTTTTGTAGTCAAGTTTTCAAAGCCAAGTCCCGGTGGTGCAATTGAATTTGTCAACTCAGGATTCAAATCTTCGGGACCGCCTAGCCAATCAGTCAAGTGTGCATTAAATGTGCCGTAGTCTTGTAGATTTTTATCTGATTGAAATTACTGATATTTGACTGCTACTGGAAGGGATACCCCGAGGGTACCATCTCAAAAACGAGAGTTTTCCTCTCAGAAATAGCATAGTAGTCCGAAGCCAGCTACGGCATGGTGTCTCTGCAGAGCACGGAACTGTGATGATAACAAACACGCATGCCAGCTATTAAAAGAAGAGAACCCGGCCCGATTTTGGCTTCGAGGAGGATATGCCAGGTATTTGCAACGGCAATCGATTGGCAGTGTGGTTTAAAGCTTCCGTTTTGGCGCGAGGGTCTAGCAACGCTTACTTTGAACGCAAGCCTTTCTTCAGTTCCCCTTCCAGTTCTTTCGCTTCTGTATCTTCCATGAATGAAGTCTCCGTGAGGATGCGCCACAGAGTGTTGTAGCTGATGCCCAAACGCTTAGCCGCCTGTTGCTTGTTCCACGCGCATTGCCTGACCGTTTCCATACAGATCCAACGACGGGCATCAGCTAATTTCAACTTCAGGCTGGAGCCTCTTTCCTGTAAGGATGGAAGATCCTGCGCTACATTGTTTTCTTCTCTGCCCAAAGCGGTCCACTCATCAAACATCTCCAAAAAGAGCTTCTCATCAATGGCCTTTCCGTCCAAAAGCACAAGGTAGCTTTCCATGAAAGATTGCAGCTCGCGGATATTCCCGGGCCAAGGGTATCTTTCCATGGTTCTGATCATGGGCTGGGTCAGATTGGCGGGACTTTGACCATAAGTCCGTAACAAATCTTCGAGCACAAGCGAAAGATCCTGCAGCCGATGGCGCAGGGGCGGTATCTGAATGCGCAGCACGGCAAGCCTGTAGAACAGGTCATGACGAAAAGTTCCATTGGACACGAGTTCCATGAGTGGTTTATGTGAAGCGCTGATCACCCGGATATCCACAGGGATCGCGTGCGCGCCTCCTACCCTGACCAGTTCCCGGGTTTCCAGCACACGCAGCAGGCGCAACTGCGCGCTGGCGCCCATATCGCCGATCTCATCCAGAAAAAGTGTTCCCTGGTGGGCCATTTCAAATACGCCCACCTTGCCCCCACGGCGGGCCCCCGTAAATGCTCCCTCTTCATAGCCGAACAACTCGCTTTCCAAAAGGCTCTCAGGTAAGGCAGCGCAGTTGATCGCAACAAAGGGGTTACTTCGTCGTGGACTGGCGTTGTGTATGGACTGGGCCACTAACTCTTTCCCTGAGCCGCTTTCGCCGTGAATGAAAACCGACGCAGTTTGGGGCGCATAGAGTTGCATTATCTTCTTCATTCGCAAGACCGCGGGATCTTTTCCCTTTATATCATCTATCCGGTAGTGAGCGAAAAAAGTCTGGTTGCGCTGCTTTTCCCGGATTCTTCCGGGAATGTCCTGCAGAGATTTTATATCCCGGATAAAAGTCACGGCACCCTGCAACGAGAATTGAATTGAAATTGGCAGGGTCGTAACAAGCATCTGCTCTCTTCCGATCGTTATAATGTGTTCTATTCGGGCTTTCCCATCGGCGATCACATCGTTGATCATGAGCGTTGAGTAATATTGAGCAACTGCACTGCCGAGTGAATTCTCGCTCTCAATTTTGAGTATTTTTCTGGCCGTTTCGTTACAAAAGATGAGATTCCCTTCCTTGTCGGCGCAGACTACACCATCTTCAAAGCATTTGAGAATAGCCATCAACTGCTTGCGCCGGGTAACCTCCTCGCGTTTTGCCTTTGCCATGCTCTTTGCATGCTCCAGTGCCGATCGGATGCTGGATTCAGTGGGGGCGACCAGGAAGTGGTTAAGTCCATGCTGCTTGCAGAAGGATTCAGTTACTCCGCCGCCAACAAAAGTCGTCACACCGGCTTTGACTGCATCCTCGAGTCCCTTGCGAACCTCAGAAAATGAACTGTAGTGTATGGAGTGGATTTTAATGGAAAGCAATTTTTCAAGATACTGGGTGTCTATATTCTCGTCTTCATGTACGTTGATAGCGATTGTGTTTGAAACCGACTTCGCACGTTCGAGCGGCTTAATTATATCGATGTCAGTTCTTGGTATAAGAACGATTGAATGGCCTATTTCATTTAGTATTGAAATTCCAAACCCGGTGTATATTAGGACGACATCATAACCACTGTCGATAAGGTTAGTGACTTCTTCTACCGCTGAACCATACGGTATTTTGAAGAAATCAACGCTATATTTATCTTTCTCGATAAATTCAGATATAATATTTGACACAAGGTCCAAATATGTCAAAAGCGCAAATTTATAGGTAGAGTCATTGTGCATCGTGATCACTTGGAGCTTCGCCTTTCCCTTTGGGACAGCAATGTTTTTCTTCAGGGTAGAAGGAGTTGAGCATAGTCGATATCTCGACAGACAGGAAATGCCCAATGCCCATTACGGTAGAACGCCGCGAAACAGGACCGCCATCGGGCAAAATATTGTACATAATGAACGCAAATGCGCCCACCGAGAAGATTCGATTCCGACCTGAATTCCTATCCGGCGAGTTCTCTTAACTACATTGCAGCAAAATCGTCAAGGATGTTCTTTCGGGTGACTCGGCACCCCAAAAAAAGCGTGCATTGAAGGAACTTACAGGCGTTCCGAATCGTTCTCACCCGTATTGGAAGAGACCGGAACCATGCCAGGTTCCAAGCCAGCCACGAGCAGATCTATACCAAGGGGTGCCCCTTGTCTCCTCGCTGCTTCCAAGGGAGCAGCCGAGCTCTTCAGTGACAAAAAGTCGTGTTAAAGGAGAGCAAGCCTCGCGTGAAATACTACCCCTGAATCCTGCCTGAGGGCGGAGTGGAGCATCCTGGGAATGGCGCTCCGTTATTTAGTGTCGGCGCTGGTCAAGCCAAGGCAATTTCTGCGCGACCTTTCCCACCACACCGTCAGGACCAGAGGTACGGCGGCTGCCGCCGCTGCTGCCAGCGACATGAGGCCGTAGCCCCCGGCGGCAAACATCACTCCACTGATGACCTGCCCGCCTCCCGATGCCAGGTTCAGCAGCAGGTCGTTAATCCCTTGCGTCTTGGCCCGCTCCTGCGGAAAGAGCTGGTCGGCAAGCAGCGTGGAGCCTGCCACATAAGCAAAATTCCACCCGAGGCCCAGGAGGAAAAGAGCGCACATCAAGGGCAGCAGACTGACGGAGGGCGCCGCCATGAAGCAGGAGATCATCATTGCAAAAGACCCGAGTGCGATAACGGGACCGCGCCCCCATCGGTCGGTCAATTTGCCAGAGATGAGCGAAAAGGCAAACATCCCCAGCGTGTGCACAGAGATTACCAGCGACAGGGACGTCAGCGGGTGATTATGCATTTTCATGTGCACTGATGTGATCGACATGGGCACCACCATCACAAGCTGAGCAAAAATCAGGCTGACCATCGCGACGATCACTCCGGGCCGGTGCAAGATCTTACCGAGAGCGTGCGCAGCTTCCGGTCGGGGGGATTCTTCAGTGAAGTGGGCAAGTTCCCGGGCAATGTCTCGGGGTTCGGGTCTGAGGCCTAAAAAGATGATGAGAGCGGCAAGGAACAGGACAGCAAATCCGATCCCGTAGGCGCCTGCCAGTTCCGGCAGGCCTGCTGCCAGGGCCAGGCGGCCTAAAGGACCTACCAGAAGCGGTCCAAGAACCGCCCCTACCGTGCTGCCCAGTAAAACGTTGGCGATGGCCCGTCCGCGCTCAGCCGGCAGGTGAACTTCAGCCGCGACAAAGCGCCCGAGGTCGACGGCGGAACGTGCCATTCCAACCAGAACCAGGCCGCCCAGAAAGAGCAGAAAGCAACGGCTGATAACGGCCGTCGCTGCAACCACAGATCCTGTCACCCCAAGCATCTGGCCGAACGCAAGGCTTCTCCGCCGCCCGAATTTCTCCATCGCAATGCCCCAGATCATCGCGCCACACCCCTGTCCGGTGACGTAAATCGCTCCGGGTACGCCAGCCATGGCGGTCTGCCCCGTGAGGTCAACCCCTACCAGGGCATTAACCGTGAAAGCAGAGATGAAGGCCGACGAACTAAGACTCTGAGATGTAAACAGAACCAGCGTAATCTTCCTGGCGATATGCCTGTAATCCTGCATGCTCCCCCCTGTCGGATCGTTGCAGCAGGATAGTGGCAGCGATTGATCGCGTCCAGCGCTTTATATCGATTGGACTTATCGGCAATGATGAGGAGTTTACCAATACTTCGGAAACTTAATGTAAGCGCGTCGGGCTGCTGATCGTGTCGCAGAGCGTGCATCTGTGAATCATCTCCTGTCGGAAATCCTCCTTTCGGCCTCGGTCATTTTCGAGATCATTTCCACTCGCAACGACAGGTTCGAAAAGCCGGCCCTTTTATGTGTAGGAATACCAAATGCCTGGGTCGGATCGATATTTCATTAATCAAAACTTGGTTAAACAAAAGTCAACCTTGCTTGTAATTCATGAACTCATCCAACAAATCTCAAGATATGGATTCATATCGAAAGGAGCAAATTCAAAGCAGCGAACCGAAAGGCACTCCGGGGACAATAAAAGTGTCATTTCGGAGGGTTCTTTTGGGGGTCTTTTTGGTTCATTTTTAAAGATCGTCGCTCACCAAAGATCTCGTAATATCAACGTCTTTTGGGGTAGATAGGATTGGCTGCTAGCCCTTTCACGCCAGCGACTCATACAAGCGAAAGCATTGAACCTGTGAAATTGCTGAATGGTAGTCTGCAGCGGGGAATCGATGAAAAAGACTCAATCCGAGTCACGAACTCGGTCGTTTGGCTAATTGGACCTTGTAGATAATCCTATTCTAATGGCAGTTGAAACTCTTCCATAACAATTCTGTACAACTCAGAAGTAAGCAGTTGGGGCATTTAAACCGAAAAAGCTAATAATTTCATACGGTCTGGTAATCCGGCCTTCGGCACCAATCTCGCAAATTCAACAGCTTACCTTCGCTTCAACCTCTATTTGCCACCAGCACCCCAGAGTCTAAAATCCCGCGCCGGGAAATTCCGCTCTTTGGAGTATTAGCACGCCGGCAAACCTTGCTGTCATCATTTTACCTGGACGAAACTTAGGTTGGTCTGTTCCTTTCCGTCAAAAATACGATGCTCCCTGACATTGTTGCCCATGCGGACTGGAGCTGCGCTTGTGAAGAGGTGGATGGTCGTTGCGCTCCTCGGTCCGGATGGGACGATGTAAGACAGATGCGCCGCAGCCGGTCGGCGATCGGCGACCCCCTCGATAGAGTCGAACTATAAGAGCCCCGCTTTTGTCAGAAGAGAAACAGGGAACACTGCTCAGTTGCCCGTACAGTCGCATTCCTATGCACTTTGATTGCAAGGCAAACTGACGATGAATATGGAACCTTTTCCCAACTCACTCTTGGCGGTTATGCTCCCGCCATGTCGTTCGACTACCTTCCGACATATGGCAAGACCCATTCCAGTTCCCTCGTATTTACTACTCCGGCCGTGCAGACGTTGGAATGGAAAAAAGATTTTCTCTGCGTACTCAGGATCGAAGCCGATCCCGTTGTCCTCTACGGCAATCTGGCAAAAACCATTTTCAGTTGGTTTAGAGTACACCTTAACAACCGGTGGAATGTTATCTTTGTGAAACTTGAGTGCATTGGCTATAAGGTTCTGGAAAAGTTGCCGAATCTGCGGGGGGTCGCCTTGAATCACGGGCAATTCCGAAAGCTCAACCTTTCCGCCTGTTCTGTTTATCAACATAGTTAAATCGCTGACTACTTCATTAGCAGCATCGGAAAGTTTGCATTCACTGAATGGTTCTGCCTTCGAGGTTAGGCGGGAGTACCTCAGCAGAGCCTCAAGCAACTCCTGCATCCTTGCGGCCGCGCCTTGGACCCGTTCGAGGTAAACAATACCAGCTTCACCGAGACCATGTGCATGTTCACTCATCACCATTTTGGAAAAGGTCAGAACCTTCCTAATCGGCTCCTGAAGGTCGTGCGACGCAATGAATGCAAACTCTTGCAGTTCCGTGTTCGCGGCTTGGAGCTTTTTGGAATAGCCGGTCAGTTCGGCATTGGCGGCTTCCAACTCCTCCTTTGACGCCCGAAGTTCCTGCTCCATCTTTTTGCGTTCCGTCATGTCGCGGGTAATTTTAGTGAACCCTATCAGATTTCCATCTTCACCATGCACTGCGGTTATAAATACATCGCCCCAAAAGCGAGAGCCGTCTTTACGAACCCGCCACCCCTCGTTCTCCATCCGCCCCTCGGCTGCCGCTTTCTGAAGGAGCTGAAGTGGCAGCCCGAGTGCCCTGTCTTCGGGTGTATAGAAACATTCCATGTTGCGGCCTATGATTTCATCGGCACGATAACCTTTAATCCGCTCAGCGCCGACATTCCAATTTATAACCGTCCCCTTCGTGTCGACGATGAAAATGGCGTAGTCGCGAATCTCTTGTGTAAAAGAACGGAACTGAATGTGGTTCTTCCAAAGATCAGGAGCACATTCCTTCTGCTCTTCTAACCCGCTCGATTGCGCAGTGCTGCTCTTTTTCGCCATCACGGCAACCTGCTTTCTTTGATTTTATCGGCGTTACGCCGAATGGCGTGTTTTGTTAATTATACCATTTGCCCAAGGAGTCAACCAATTCCAAGCAGGAATTATTCTTCGGTTTCATGCTTGCCACCCCATGCGTTCGACCCCCTCCATGATTTCCGATTCCCTCTCTTCCAGCCATATACGCTGAAGGTCCTCTTCGACCTTGAAGGCCGAAGTGAGTCGCATGGTGTCGGCCATACAGTGCGGGTTACCGAAAAACAAGTTGAAAAAATGTGGATGAACATGGTAGCTCCTACCGGCGCCTGACTTTTTTGCTCCATCAGTTTCTACGCGGTCGGTTTGGCAGGTGTTTTCACAAAGTTTACCGGAGAATCTTCAAAAACTCATAGCTGAGAGAAGACAGAGCAAGGCAGAATAAAATTAGATTTTACATTGCTCATTTGGAGTATCCTGGCATGGCAGGCACCCGCATATCCTCTTTGGGAGCGGTAGATCAGCCACGGTGAACCAGTATTCAGCCAGGCATTTTACAGATTTTACCAGGTCATCGAATGACATAGGCTTGGTGATGTATGAGTTGGCGCCGAGCTTGTAACATCTGTCGATGTATTCCTGTGCGTCCGATGTCGTGTAGATTAATACAGGAATGCCTCTTAAATCCGGGTGCTCTCGGATTTCTTTCAGGGCGGCAAGGCCGTCTTTCCGGGGCATATTAATATCGAGGAATACGAGATCCGGAGCCGGATATTTTTTCGTGTCCTCGTAAATTCCGCGACGAAGCAGATAATCCATCAGCTCCTGGCCATCGGGCAGGCATTGAAAATTATGTGATGCAAATACCTGATGAACTGCATTCTGCATAAGCATGCAATCATCGCTATCATCATCGGCCATAAGTAATACCGTTCTTCGTTTAAGTTGGTCAGCCATTTGTTACTCCAAACGATGTTTAATTATTAGCGACAGCTTAGCTCTGTTGGACCGCCTATTGTTTGACAGGCAATTTCACAATAAATTTGGAGCCTCTGCCCGGTTTGCTTTCCGCCCTGATGCTCCCCCCATGTCGTTCGGCTATTTTTCGGCAGATAGCCAGACCCATGCCCGTCCCTTCATATTCTCCCCGTCCGTGCAGTCGCTGGAAGGGTTTGAAAATGAGTTCGGCATATTCTTGCTCGAAACCGATTCCGTTATCCCTCACAAAGATTTCGCAGTATTCTCCATTCCTGCAGTCTGAATCTATTTTGATAACAGGAGGAGCCTCGCTTCGGAATTTAAGTGCGTTTCCGATCAGGTTCTGGAAAAGGCGACTAATTTGATGTTCACCCACTTCCATTATTGGGAGTGTGCCGATTTCGATTCCCGCACCGGTTTCCCTGATCTTCTCCTCAAAGGATTTCAGCACTTCCCGTGCAATTTTCCCGAGGTCTGCCTGTTTACGCGGCTCTGGCCTGGTTGCCACTCGTGAATACTCCATCAAATCGTAAAGCTGGTCCCGCATCCTGGCGACCGAGTTGATTATCCTTTCCAAATAGATGACACCGGATTCGTCCAATGCTGTCGAATACCGAGTTTTCAGCAGGTCACCAAAGGTCATTATTTTCCGAAGCGGTTCCTGAAGGTCATGGGCGGCAACGAAAGCAAACTCCTGCAGCTCCGAGTTAATCAACTCCAATCTTGCCAAATTCGCTTTCAGCATTTCCTCGGCCTTTTTCCTTCCCGTAACGTCACGATTGATTTCCAGAATACTTTCCGGGTTGCCGCTTTCGTCGGACTTCAGAGCCCACCGGCTCTCGGCAACAATTTCCTTTCCGGTCGATGTCGTATGCCGCAGTTCGCCTTCCCACCTTTTATGCTTAAAGAATTTCTCCATGATCATATCCAGAGGTTGGGGGAACTTTGTTCGCAAGAGATCGTGAGTAACCTTTCCGAGAGCTTTCTCCAGTGTGAACCCGTATGTTTCGGTGGCGCCTTTGTTCCAGAATGTGACAGCACTGTTCATGTCGCGAACAAAAATGGCATCATGAGCCAGATCGATGAGATCTGCCTGGTCACGCAGTATTTTATTGGCTTTCTCCAACTCCGCCGTTCGTTCTTTCACGCGCAACTCAAGCTCGTCTCGCGCTGCCCGAAGTTCTTTCTCCATCAGTTCCCGTTCTCTTATGAACCTTGCCTGTTGAACGTTTTGATAGGCCATTGACGACAGTTCGCCGGCAAGAGTGAACAGCGCCTGGGCAACCTTCTCGAACTGGTCGAGCGGCATGGATGGGACTTCGCGAAAAGCCTCAACGAGCTTTTCCTCATCTGCGCCGATCTCCCGGGCATAGCGCCGCATCTTCGACTCGCTCTGAGTTTCGTTTCGCACCTGGCCTACAAGCCAGTTGGCAATGTGCCGGCCGCCAACTGAAATGCTTGCCCCGGCATCCCATAAGCCTCCGCTCAGGCAGGGCTGGATGTTTGGGCCTGAAACATTATGCCTGCCTATCACCGCATCGGAGCAATGGCAATTCTCACGGCCTTTTTTCGTCTTGCGGATGATATCCCTGCAAAGCTGGCAGAAGTTGCTTGGCTTCGTTATGGGAGTCCCATCAATCCGGGTAATGATGGAAGCCACCCCACATGCCTTCGCAAACCTGTCCTGCACTTCCTGGATTTCTTCAAGGTTGAACAGGTCCTCGAAAGCAATCCCTTCGGTCGTATCCAAAGGACGGGTCAGAGCTACAATCCGTTTTTCGAGTGCTTCCTCCAGGCGCTTGCGTTCGGTAATATCCACGAACGCGCCAACCGCCCCATATGGATTCCCGGAATCATCGATGAGCGGATTGGCATTCCCAAAAATGACCCTCGATTCTCCGTTTTCAAAGGCCACTTCCATTTCATAGTCCCTCACCTCCTGACCACTTGCTGCAAGCTGCATAGGAAGTTCCTTCGGAGGAATTATTTCGGTATGGTTTATTGTTCTTCTCAAATAGGCAGGCCAATTGGCAGCATCTTCTGCCGTTTTGGAAAGATTTGCTCGAAACGGCATTTTAAGAAGTTCGTATGTTGCTCGACTTCCGGACATAAACCGGCAATCGGGATTGCGGCTGATCCAGGTCAGGGCAGGGACTGCATCCATCAGGGCTTCAAGTTCCCTTGCACGTTTCTCTGCCTCATCCTTGGCCGTACGGAGTTCCTCCTCGATTTGCTTTCTTGTCGTTATGTCCATTCCGATGCCGCTCATGCGTGCCGGTTTGCCCGAAGAATCATAAAAAGTACGGCCTTTTGCCAGAAACCAGTGCAGTGATCCGTCCGGCCAAACAACGCGCATTTCGGTCTGGTAGACCGTTCTCTTTTCAATTGATTCACGAACGGCAAGCTCGACCCGATCCCTGTCGTCAAGGTGGACGGAATTAAGGAATTTCACATAGGACAGTTCATCTTCAGGCGCGAATGCAAAAAAACTCCTGCAACGCTCGGACCAGACCATCTCGCCTGTTACAATGTTCCAGTCCCAGGTACCCATTTGCGCAGCATCCAGGGCCAGACGGAGTTTTTCCTCATTTTTTCGGAGTTCTTCCTCAATGCGCTTTCGTTCAGTAACATCCATCAGGATGTTGACCGCTCCGGCGACATCCCCTGATTCATCAACAAATGGATCAATGTTGACCGACGCAATCACCCTGGAGCCATTTGGCCGTTCGATTACGATTTCCTCGTTTCTGAAAGGCTTCGCCTGGGTGACGGCGATAGCCATTGGACATTCGTTGTGAGGAAGGAGGGAACCGCTGGGCCGATATATTCGCCATGACCCGCAATATCTGTCAGTAGGCATATTTGGTTCGCGTCCCCAAAGCTCTACTGCGCGTTTGTTGAAGAAGGTTATTTCCCCATCTGCATCGCAAGAAAAAATGGCTGCCGGGATCAGGTTAACGAGCCTGCGATATTTTTCCCTGCTCTCGCGAAGTTTAGCCTCCGCCTCAAGCTGGTCGGTAATGTCCGTATTGGTCCCGAACCAGCGCGTGATTCCGCCGCTCTCGTCCCGGATAGGCAAAGCACGGGATAGAAACCAGCGATACCGGCCATCTTTTCCGCGCAGGGGGAAAGTGTCCTCCCAGGGTTCCCCGGTATCCCACGATTTTTGGATCCTGTCGAAAACCCGATCGACATGCTCCGGATGGTGGACCTTCTTCCAACCCAATCCTTCCATCTCTTCGAGGGTTGTTCCCGTGAAGTCATACCATCGCTTGTTGAACCAGAAGATCCGGCCATTTTCGTCAGCCATCCAGGCGAGCTGGGCGATATTGTCGGCAAGAATCCGGAAGCGCTCTTCACCCTTCTGAATGGCTACAGCCGCTTTTTCCCTCTCACAGGCGAGTGCCGTCTTCGCCTCTGCCTCTTTTGCGCGTGCAAGTGCGCGATACATCACCTTGGAGGAATAGGAGAGCAGAATACAGGTTGAAATAAAGATAGTCAGAATTATCCAGTCTTCGACATGTGTGACCCAGGGGGAACCGACCGGTTCCATCCAGAACGTGGAAAGGAAGGCGGAAAGTGCAGTCGCTAACAAGCCTGCCCGCATGCCTCCATAGATGCCTGCGATCATTACGGCAGGATAGAAAGTCACAAACGGTATGCGAACACCCAATTTCCCGATGGCAGCACGCAGAACTGCAGCTGCTACGACAACTATTACTGCGGCAACGAAACCGCGTTTCGACGACCTCATGGTATCTCCGAACATAGCCCAACCATCATTCTATTCTTTCTGGCTTAGCTCCTAAATATTCATAGTAATCTCGGGCCTCTTGAAGAATACTCAGATGCCGGCCAAGTTTGGGGCTCTTTTTCTCTGTTGCCTTTAAGCCGAGATATAGCTTGGGCGCAAAGGCACTTATATAATTATATTAAAATCTTAGAGGCTCTTGGAGGTGGTAAAAATGCGCGGGTACCGGCTGTGAGCAGCTTTAAATTGCCAAACCCTTACGGATCGGCAAAGTCAATTCCTCATGAAATATTCTTCAAACCTTCGTCCACGGGCAGGCGGGGTTATTTTTTGAGGTCCCGAAGAGAAAATGGAAGAGAAACTCGTGATTTTGATGGCCGACGACGACGTGGATGATCGCATGTTCATGCGCCATGCTGTTCAAGGGCATCCTATTACGTTGTTGTTTGTGGAAGATGGCCTGGAGCTTACCGATTATCTGTATTGTCAGGGGAAATACCGAAATGGAAAAGACTACCCGCGGCCTGACCTGATCATCCTCGATCTAAACATGCCCAAAAAAGATGGACTCCAAGCACTTCGTGAGATCAAGTCCGACCCGCTGCTTAAAGCAACCCCTATTATCATTTTGACGACCTCGCGGGAGGAGTTCACCATAAACCAGTGCTATGGGCTGGGGGCAAATTCGTACATCATCAAGCCAGTCTCTCTGGATAAATTGATTCAAATTCTGACCGTCTTCCACATGTATTGGGAGGATGTATCGACTTTGCCGAAAATCTCCCCTCCAGAGACTTGTAAAAGAGACCATGAAGCGGCATAAAAGCTATTGATTTAGACAGTCATTTCCTCGGAATCAGATGTCCGTAGACATCCACAGTCATCTGGATGCTGCTATGGCCTAGCTGCTCTTTCACGTACGAGCAAAAGCTCGCGAATGTCTCTTCTTTGCTATCTCGTCCATCCGAAGCTTCCCCGGTGTCGGACAAACATGCAGTCGGAGCATGTCTCCGTATCGCTCGATTGTTTTCACTCCCGTGATAATGATATTCGAGTGTACTCACGAGATATTCCCATATGTTTTACGATTCCGGTCGCGGTTGCTTGATTAGGAAGTACTTACTTGTGCCCCATTGACGTGGTCCTTTCCTCCAATTTTTGAGAATCAATTTTCTCTTCAAATATGCTTTGAGGAACGGGTGGAAGATTGCACCTGTTGAGGGCGGCAGCCCGTTGAACGGAGTCAAGTTCACCTTTTAATTTTGCAAGCTTGGCTGGGTCATTACAGCCGGACATAGGAGAAACCGGGAATCCTAAAAATAGAACGCCAGCCACATCGTTTTGTCGGCATCTTCGCTGGTTTTCATAGGCGGACTGAAGAGCCGGGACCAATCTGGCCTGTTCTTTTTCGAGCTGATCACATGTCCAGTTCGAATAAGACATTTCACTCACGTAGTTGGGTTGAATATTTTCGGGCGCAACGGCACAACCAAAAAGCGTAAAGACAATACCGACAAAGAGAAATTTTTTCATGGCATCCTCCAGGGCGGGGTTTAGGCCTGGCAGGATAGCACGATTTCAAAGAGTGTCAATGTCAACAGCGAGTTAACCAATTCGCTTAGGCGGCATCGAAGCTAACAGCAACGGACGCAAGAATCGGGCTGAACGTCGTAACAGACATTTGAAACTTCCGTAAGTTCAAGATTGCAAGTAGATTATAACCCGCTTGGACAGGACTTAGACAGGAATCCCACAAAAATTGGACGAAAAGCATGACATTTGAAGAGCTTTCCAATTTCGTCGAGAAACGGATGAAGATGAGTCATGTCTATCAGCCCCTGCTCATAAAAGCGCTGATCGAAGCTGGAGGATCTGCTACTTTCCGACAGATCGCTCTGAATGTTTCAATAATCATTGCGTGTCGCGGCTTTGGCAGATCCTCTCAGTATGTTTCACTTGACAACGTAACCGACCTCAATGGCTTTGTGTCTATTGCTACGGGTTCGACTCCCCAATTAGAAAAAGAGTACACGGTTTTGCCGGTACTCCTTCCCATCGTGTTTTCCAGATGTGTTCCACCCTATGTCCGGACAGCTGCCGGTAAAGAAGGAACGCTGGTTCGAACCCAGTCGTCTCCACAGATTTGCTTGCAAGTGACATCTTCCATATTGTCGAGAAACGTCATTGCCTCTTTTTAATTTTAATTAAGCTTTTCGGTAAATAAAACCATTCTCCAATAGGTGGCTTTTTGGACAAACGAATGTTTTTTGTTGCCTGGCAATCTTGCGGGCCAAATCCAGGCTAATGAGCACATGAGTCGCGGCTTGCCGAGGGCCGCCTCCGACGAGTCACGGCCGAACCCATTCTCGGCGGCCCTTGCGGCTTGGCTCATTGGAGAGATAATGATTCGCAATATTAAAATGATGTCTGTGAATAGCACATTTTTATGCAACACTCTGCTTCTTGGCAAAGCCGTTCACGAACTTGCAATTATTACGATAACAGTCACCGCCGTTGCAATTACCTTAGGCCAATTTTGATCTAGCCAATCTAAAAATAAGCTGTGAGGTTCTGCTCGGTGGATTATAGCAACTCTTCGAATATTATTTAGAATGTTGAAAGGAATGTTAGTTGAAAACTGACAATATCTATTATGCGGCCCTGTAGGATCGATCTTACCCGCTACTCCGCATATACAGTCTTCCGAGTGCCAGATGAGATTATTGCCATCATCAAGCAAGGCTACATTTGAAACTGCATGCATTCCTTGCCACGTATTATCTGTCCATGTATGTGTAGTACCAGAAAGTAGACCTGCTTTATCAATCGATATATCAGTGTGCATGTGATTGCCGTTGGAACCATTCTGAACGTCACCATCTTTTGATGCTTTGATTGGAAATACCGGCACAAATGTGTCTCCAATGCCAGCGACTTCTAATGAGAAGGTTTCCCAAGGTCCGACTGCACCTCGATTGGCCACTACTTCACGCCCACCTCCACTTTCAGCACAGACAAATTGACCATTCCACGCACGGAATGCCACTGGCGTAGACTTTCCTGGTACGATTGCCACGGTAGCTGAAAGTCCTGGAGGTAGTGTAAGAACGAACGTTTCCCATTGATGTGGTGATGGCCTGTTGGCCACTACTTCACGCCCACCTCCGCCTTCGGCACAGACATACTGACCATTACATGCTTTTAGATAAATTGATTGCCCATAATTCGGAGCTTTAGCAGAATCGCTGGCATTTATTATTTGGAACGTTTCCCATTGATGTGGTGATGGCCTGTTGGCCACTACTTCACGCCCACCTCCATTTTCAGCACATACCCAATTCCCATTATTAGCTCTAAGATAAATTTTTGTAGACATTCCCTTATCCTTCCGTTTTTTGTATGTGAAGCCTCATCATGCTGATAGTCTCGACTTTCCCCGATTGAAAAAGGAAAACATATAGGTTGATGTTGATGGATACAGAGAGATCTTTTCCTTGATTCTGTCCCCCTGTCCTGCACTTTGAAAGTGGTATAACTATCCGCTTATGCTGAGAATATCTCCAGTGCGCGGCAGTGATTCTTCCCACCGCGCACCGTAAACCTACATTCCTTCAACAACAATGCTGGAGGTCATGTCATTGAAATCGGGGAGGGATGCTGTGTCCTGAGTTAATATTTTTGTTCTACCGGTGAAGCCAGCGTGCTCATATAGCGTGACTTTCCACCCATGTGGCACCTTAACGGAGCTGACGCAGTCATTACCGATTGTTAGCTGCGAAATGTCGTAACGTCCTGGCGTAAGCACCTGAGAGCGGCCTCCATAGTTATTGTGTTCGAATACGCAAGCGGGACCGTCAACAACAATGCTGGAGGTCATGTCATTGAAATCGGGGAGGGATGCCGTGTCCCGAGTTAATATTTTTGTTCTACCGGTGAAGCCAGCGTGCTCATATAGCGTGACTTTCCACCCATGTGGCACCTTTACGGAGCTGATGCAGTCATTACCGATTGTTAGCTGCGAAATGTCGTAACGCCCTGGCCAAAGCTGTGAAGAGCGCCCTGCGTAGTTATTGTGCTCGAATATGCATGCTGGACCACAGGAGGAAGCGTTGACTGGGAGGAATCCGGAACTTAGATTGCTGGTTATAGTAGAAGTATCCGAGGTTCCTTCCTCAGAAGCTATCCATTTAATTATGACTAGAACTATAGCCCAAGCCACTTCAAGATCGGCTCCAGCGCGATTCTTGCCATCATGAAATAGAAAAATGTTGATTTTATCCACTTGAGGATAGATGCTGGGATCTACATGAAATTCGGCGCTTACCGTACGCGGTGATGGTGTTCCGCCAAGCCAAGATGGCACATCATAACCATCAACCCCATATTGCAAGATAGGAGTAGTATAAATCGATTGGCCTTCGCTATTTAGAAAAGCTGCGACCATCCCACCTGTAAAACCGCTAAGAGCAATATGACTCTCGAGATGAGTTGATGTTTTAATAGTTCCGCGGTCGTCTATTGAAGCTGTTCCGCTCATATACCATGGATGCGTATTTCCATTGTTATCACGAATATTCTGTAGAGGTGTTCCGAATGACTTCATGGCCATATGTTACTCCTTTCAAAAACCTTAGAAAAATGACTCTAGGTAGTTGAGCGATGTAGCCCTTCCAGTAATTTCACATAACAAAAGATATTTTTCTCCTCTTGGTGCCGTGACCAAATTCCATCTAGCATGTTTTGCGTGCATCACCACCTTTCGGCTCCCTATCAGTGTTATGGGGTCGTTATGGGGTCTAGACCACCTTGGTATTTCCTGACCCCAATCTCCCATTACTGTCGAGAGACGGTAATTCTTGATTCTATTTGATTCTTTGTACAAGAAAGAGGTTTCCAGAAGGTTACAGCCGGTCTGGTCCTTACGAAGGCTGGAGTGGTGTCTTCACAGCGTTTGAGGAAAAGGCCCTGTTCTAAATATTTGTTCTTTGGGCAAAGGCCGCATTTAATACGCATAATTAGAATTAATCATTGCAGGCCCGGTAGAAACCGGAACGGGCAGGCTTTAGTTCTCAGCTACCTGTCAGAGATGTGTGCTCGCCCGGGTCGAGTGAAGTGCGGTGTTGGTCATTTTCCAAAAGTGAAGAATAGAACGGTATTAAAAGTTGTGGCAGGGGAGTGCAGCGGGTTGCGTATAGGTTGCGGATTGCGGAAGGAAAATGAAGATTTTGGAGGAGAGCGGTCCAGTAAAATCAAGTCCCTACGGTGCCTCAGACAACCGGCCTTCGGCGCCACAAAGTGTCCATAATACCGCTAATTTATCAAAACATACCGTGTGACAAATCCCGTTTTTCAAGCAAGTTGCATCATTATTTCAGGCAGTTACAGGTAAGAATGCCGTAGACGTCCCCCTGCGCCTTTTCTGATTACCCGCAACCCTGCTCATTTCTTACCTGAATCGCTACGCTTCTGAATACCGACCCGGGACTACCACGGCTCTAAAGAAGCGCAGCGACTTGCGTCCTTATGCCTGCCTCCGTAGCTGCGTCCAGATACTTTTTGAGGCCCTCTCCCCTTGGGTCGGCCTGGACCCTGATCCATCGGGAGAGTTTAGCCAGGGCGTCACCCTTATCTATAATCTCGCGGCTTTTCTCAACGCCCGCGCGGATGTCTTCGGCCTCACCCACCAGGTAGAGAATGGCACCGGCGTTCAGGCACGTCATGTCAATGCACTCGGGGTGTCCGGTCCCGCTGATGATTTTAAGGAATCGAACGGCTTCCTTGCGAACGTCCCCGGTCGCGGCCACGGCCGAATAGTCGGCACGTTTGAGGCCAACGTCCTCGGGTACGAGAAGAAACGTCCGCTCCTCCCCGTCAGGGAAGAACTCGTGGATCAGGGTTTCCCCGAGGATTGAAATCTCGTCCATTCCCTTTTCTTTTTTCGAATCGAACCCGTGCACGATCAGAGCTCGCTCGTAGCCGATTTCCTCCATTACTTCCCTGACCTTCGGCACCAGTTCCCTGGCATAGACGCCTCTGAGCGCGTGGGTGGGGCGGCAGGGGCTCGCCAACGAAGCAGCGATGTTAAGCGTGGACCCAAACCGGATCTGACTGAGAATCCTTCCGAGGGACCGCGGGTGGACCCGGGGACTCATCCCGTTGAAAATGCCGATCCCCTCTTTCCTGATGGATTCGACAACTGTATCCACCGGGCATTCCACATCGATTCCGATTCTTTCGAGCAGGTCCACCGTACCGCAGGAGGAGGTAAGCGCCCTTGCGCCGTGCCGGGCCATCCTTGCGCCTCCGGCCGCAGCAACCACCGATGCAGCCGTGCTCACATTGAATGTCTTGAGCTGATCCATCCCAGTTCCGCAATTCTCAACCAGAGGGCGCTCCAGATCATCGGTGACGGTAGCCGTATCGAGTTCGACGATCGCCTGCCAGGCGCCGGCAATCTCCCTGCTCGTTTCTCCCTTTGACACCAGGGCGGAAAGGAAAGCCCCCTGGTGCAGGTCCGGTTGCCGGTTTAGCAGGACCTGGCGAAACATTCCGTAGCTTTCCTCCCGGCTGAGGTCTCCTTTGCAGATAAGCCGCTGGATATTCGCCCCGAATTCCCTTAACCCTTCTTCCGACCATGTCATCCGGCCATCTCCTTTATGTCCGCTCTCAGCACCCGAGTTCAGTCTCTTTGCGGGTAGAGAAGGATTTTCATTCCCCGGCGGTCTTCAACCAGTTGCAGTGCTTCGCCGAGTTCGCTCAGAGCCATCCGGTGAGAAATCATGTCTTCAACCGCGATCCGGCCGGAGGCGATGAACTCCAGAGCCTGCACTCCATGCCTGAAACTGCAGCCGTAGGCACCCACAATGGTCTGCTCGTGATAATGCAGCCGGTTGAAGCTCACGGGCAGTTCGTCTTCCGATGGATGCAACCCGGAAAAGACAACGAGGCGGCCGCGCGGGTTCAGCGCCCCCAGGGCTTCCTCGTATGCCCGTCTTGTTCCAACCGCAACGATGCACACATCGAACTTCCTGCCCCCGCTGCTTTCCCTTCCCCCGATGATCTCCCTTCTTCGCCCATCAGGTTCAATGGAAACCGGCTCGGCACCCATGGCTTTGGATGCTCTTGCAAGCAAGGTCCCCGCAGGACCGGCTCCCCAGATGCCGATTGCGTCGCCCTTGCCAAGGCCGGCCAGTTCAAGAGCATTGAGGCAGCAGGAAAGCGGTTCAGCAAACACCGCCCGTTCGGCGTCAAGTCCTTCCGGAACGGGAATAACGCTCTTTGCCGATGCCAAAACATACCGGGCAAATCCACCATCCCTGTGAAAGCCCATGATTTGCATTCCCCGGCACAGATTTTCCGCCCCTCTTTTGCAGGCCGCACATTCTCCGCACCACACCCCCGGATACACGTATACCCGGCAGCCTTCCCGAAGACCGGCCACATTTCGGCCCCTCCTGCGGACCACTCCCACAACCTCTTCACCCGGTATCCTGGGGAGAGTGAGATCGCGATGTCCGACGCGGATCAACTTGAGGTCCGTCCGGCAAAGCCCGGTTACCTCAACTTCGATGAGCACCTCATCGGCTTCCGGTTCACGCACGGATACCCGGGTCAGTTCAAAATCCCCGATTCTCTTGACGAGTATCGCCTGCATCTCCATAGATCCATCCACCTCAAATAAAAAAAGGTCTCGACAGCCGAAAATGGCTGACGAAACCCTTTGCCATCAGGTTCCCTGGAGCAGAATGTTCAGTCGTCTTCTGACTTCCGGATTATCAGCGGAATCATCACCTTCCCATACCGGTACGCATTGCGCCCGATACAGTGGTAAACACCAGTGATTCGCCTCCCCGGTCACAGCGGCGGGACCGCCACGGATTCGCACCGTGTTCCGTTACCGAACTTCGCAATATAAATACAATTACGCCAATTTACCGGCTCGGCGCAGGCATGTCAAGCTTGCGGGAGCTACACTGTTGCTTTCAAATCTCTGTATGCCGAAAGGCCCGTCAGACCGAAGGGAATTATTTGAACAAATAGAAAAAACGCGGCGGTCACCGCACGCGATTTGGGTATGAGCGGCGGCAGACGTTCTTGAAGCACATTCCTGATGTGCGCAGCAGCAAGGACGACTGCGTTATCCGCGCCTCCTTCATACGTTCTCAGGTTTGGACGGGCAGCGAAAAAGTTATCGATGTCGTCATCGATAACTTTGACAGGAATCTCAGACCTGGCTCGTAAGAGTATACCGAGATACGGATGCACATTTTGGAAATGATGCACCGCCTGCATCGCAAAAACGGTCGCGGCAATCCGTCTTGACTCTTTTTTTGCGACCGGAATGCACCGGTAAGGTGAACACTCCCGGAAGTCTTCGATCCCGAGAGAACTAACCTCATCGTATGCTTTCAGGAAGGTGCTCTTTCTCCAAACGTTGTCTTTTAAAATCGTTCCCTGCCAATTATCAATTAGTCTATCTACTATTTGAGGGACAAACCTCAAGCCGGAGAACACTAAAACCAAGATCAAAGTACAAATAGAAGCCGCTCCGCACAAGATGTGGTGCATTAAAGTTATTCTAAACTGTTTGTTCCACAGACGAGAGTAGCAGCTGCAGACTATCCAGCAACAGGCAGCAAGAAGAAATCCGATGATCAAGGTGTAACGGAATGCCGATGGGGCGTCAGTTCGCAGCATCCCTACGCAATCGATGACGATTCCTGCAAGATCTTTCAACAGGTCCATTAAGCAACCCCGGAATATGGCGGTTCTCCCCGGTCTCATCAACGATGAAACGGCCTCCCACAGAAAAAGGGAGCCGGTTATTCTTCGTAGAGATCCTTTGTCTTTACTTCGAGTGCATTTGCAATCACCCTTAATGTCTTGAGGGTGCAGGAAGACAATGTCGCGGACCTCCTCGCACGATTGATGGTTTCAGGCGAGAGCCCCGTCTTTCTGATGAGTTCAGTAACCCTCACCCTTCTTTTCCACATGAGGTCATCTACTTTGCTGCTAAAAAGCTCTGCCTTTTTATTGGATGGCGCTTCGATTTCGTTGCTTGTGGACATTCCTTCTCCTTTTGGGTTCTCTTTAACATCGTATCAAAAACAAAATTTGGCTTCTCTTAGATTATATTAGCTATGTTATCCATAAAGCATTGCGACGATATATATCTATTAACCACTCCGATCTTGACCATTCCAAACTTAAGAAAGAATAGCTTTTCATAAATTAATTTTGCAAAGCGCCACATATATCAATTGATACAGTCGATATATCAGAGCAAACTTTGTGCCAACAAATACTCTTATTTCAATTATGTCTATGTAGTGGAATTAACAAATAGAACAGAATCTCAACCGGTCGTCCTACAAAAGAAGCGCGGCAAAAATACTCTTATCGCTAAATAAACAGCAATTAGAGTGGGGTATTTTCTCCCACCCCTTGAATTCACCATTGGGTCTCCCACTCGAATTCCGAGGTTTTGCCCGCACCTGTATTCGAAAAATTGTCAGAACCATGCGATCGTAATGCCCGAAAGCTCCAGGCATGATCCCGGATCTCAATTCTGTCCGGCATTCCCGGGCTGTGGGCTCACCTTGTTTTATTGACTCTGGTTAATTGGGTTCCCAACTCAAAGCGATCTTTTTAGGCTTTCGCATATCGTGGCGGTATAGTATCTAAATGCGATCAGGTAATCGGGAGGAATTGTATCGCTTCATTTTGGAAGGATTCTGCTGAGTGGCTTCTCGTTTTGTATCCTTGCTCATCGACGACAATGAGGTCTTTCTAAAACAGTTCTCCCCGATCTTAGCGGCCGCCGGGGAAATAGAGGTAATTGCCCTCAATTCTCCGCAGCAAGCCTTTGAAGTACTGGACAAGCGTTCCGTAGATCTCATCATCTCCGACATCCAAATGCCGGGAATGAACGGCCTGGAGTTCTTCGGCCGTATTCAGGGAATATACCCCGACATACCCGTAATTTTCATCACCGCTTTCGGTTCCACGGCTCAGGCGGTTGATCTTGTCAAGAAGGGAGCCTTCCACTACTTCGAGAAGCCGGTGATTGACAGGATTGAACTCTTCCGGGCAACAGTGCGGGAGGCCCTTGCCAAGCGACGGATGCTCAAAGAATTATCGCTTCTTCACAAAGAGAAATTTCTGGCAAGGTCATCGTTAGCCACGATCGTTGGAAAGTCCAGGGGGATTAAAGCCGTGATCGATTCGGTGCGGGAAGTAGCCGAGTTGCCGGTCACGGTACTCATAACTGGAGAAACCGGCACGGGAAAAGAACTCGTTGCCCAGGCCATCCACGATCTCAGTTGCAGGGAGGAATGCAGTTTTGTGGCGGTCAACTGCGGCGCATTCGCGGAAGGGGTACTGGAAAGCGAACTCTTCGTCCATGAAAAGGGTGCCTTTACCGGAGCAATTGATCGAAAGCCTGGACTTTTCGAACTGGCAGATCGCGGAACACTCTTCCTGGACGAAATCGGCGAGGCGTCTCACATGCTCCAGACCAAACTACTACGGGTTCTGGAAACTAAAACGGTGACGCGGGTTGGGGGTACCACGCCCATACACTCGGACTTTCGCATCATTACGGCAACAAACCGGGACTTGACGGAAGAGGCTGCGGCCGGCCGCTTTAGGCAGGACTTGTTTTATCGACTCAATATTTATCCCATCCACATTCCACCTCTTCGAACGCGAAGGGAAGACATTCCCCTCCTGGCTGAATACTACTTTGACAAGTTCAGGAAGAGATATAACCGTCCTATCGCGGGCATATCCGCCGAGGCCGCCTTTTTCTTAACGGACTACGATTGGCCCGGCAATGTGCGCGAATTGGTCAATATAATAGAAAGGGCGGTCATCACATGCAAAGAGCCCTATATTGGACTACGGCATGTTGCACTGCCCGACGGCGGTAACGGATGGAACCATCATGGAGGATGTCTCAGCCTGGAGGACGGGGAGAGAATTCTTATCCGGATGGCGCTCAAGCACTCAGAAGGGAATAAGACCACTGCCGCAGAGCTGTTGGGCATCAACCGAAAGACCCTGGGGCAGAAGATGAAAGCCTACGGAATCGACGAGCTGTCGGAAATATAGTTCCCACAATCTTCATCCCTCACTTGACGGGAAATTGAATCTGTACTATTCGGCAGGAACTCCCGCAAAAAAATAAATCTTGAGGCGCTGCACCAGTGAGATAATGCATGGTGCATGCGTATTACCAGGCTTTGCCTGTCTACCCGGCGCGGGAGTGGTGTGATTTTTTCTTGGATCATAGGAAAGCGAGAACGTGAAACGACTCCCGGCAATTGAATGCTTCGCAGTAAATCTGGCAGTTCTTCTCTTAACCTTGATTTTCTTTATATCGATCTCCTCCGCTGAAGATGCGCCTTCCTATCGAATAAATGAGGACGGAAGTATCGAGATCCCGGTCTCGCATTACACCAGGGAAGAGGCGCCGAAGGAGAACGTTGCCGCAAACATAACTGTGGTGACCAGAGAGCAGATAGAGAAGATTCCGGCCTCAAATGCGGCGGAAGTGCTGCAGTTTACCCCTGGAGTCTATATAGAGTTCAACGGAGGTCTGGGCAGCCAGGCAGTAGCGAGCATCCAGGGAAGCTCATTCGGGCCCGTTCCCGAGGTGGCCGTCTATCAGGACGGCGTACCGCTCAATATGCTCGCCAATCCCATAACGAACCTCTCCTTTATCCCCGTTTCCAATATCGAACGAATCGAGGTGTACAAAGGGGCCGCATCTTCAGCCTGGGGGACGGCAATGGGAGGCGTAATCAACATAATCACCCGCGATCCCGATCCCGCCAGACCTTTCGGCGGAACGGTTCAGAGTTCTTACGGGAATTTCAATACCTTCAGGGACACCGGATCATTCAGCGGGACAGTGGATCGTTTTGGCTACTTCGTCTCTTTGAATCACGATACAAGCGACGGCTTCGTCCCTCACACGAACTACCGGCAGGATGCCGTCTACGGTAAATTCAATTACTCTCTCGGCGACTCCGGCCGCCTCAATTTCGTTGTGAACCATGACGAGGGGAGAAACGAGGACCCGACCGCACTCCTTTCCCGCCTCTACAATTACTGGGAAGACTTTCATCAGAGCCGCACCTACGAACGCCTCCTCTATGAAATCGGTCTTTCAAACAATATCACCTATACCATCGAAGGGCGACACCAGGAATTCGGCCTTACCGACGACTATGTATTCGATCCAAGAACAAGACAGCCAGGGTACAACTACGCCGAGGAGCTTTATGGAATCAGTTCCAGGCTTAGCCACAATCTCCAGGACAGGAACCGCTTTGTCCTGGGCTTCGACGGAGATTGGGGCAACTACGCCTACAGTCTCTACACTCGTGACTTTTCCACCGGCAACTGGGCCGTGTACGCCAACGATACCCTGACAGCAGGCCCCTTTGCATTCCTCGGCGGAATTCGCTGCGACAATAACATCGATTTTGGGGCAGAGGTGAGTCCCATGGGCGGAGTGGTCTATCACCTGCCCTGGTACGAAGCACTTATTCGGATGCAGGTATCGAAGGGGTTCGCCGCCCCCCCACCCGGATTGATACACGATCCCAACTATGGCAACGAAGACTTGAAGCCCGAGACCGCCGTCAATTTTCAACTGGGGAGTGAAATCCACCCCGTGAAGGCCTTGAAACTGGAGGTCAACTTCTTCGAGGCGGACATCGACAACTTCATCGATTTCGACTATGCAACGTTTAAGTGGGGTAATATCGAAAGAGTCAGAAGGCAGGGGGTTGAGGGTCGAATAAGCGCCAACCTGCCCGCTGGCCCATGGGGCAGCCTGGGACTTTCTTCTGGAGCGACCTTTATCGACGTGCGCAACGAAGAAACCGGACGGGTTATTAAAGACGTTCCCCGGCAGATTCTGGATATTTCAGCCTCGCACAGCTTTAAGCAGTTCACTCAGTCCATTACCGGAAAGTATATCGACAATAATTCGAGCTTCCTGGAAACACGGGACCAGATTTTCGTCTTCGACTATCTCGCCAGGCTGAAGCTTTCCTCCCCGGGCATGCGTCTGAGCCCCAGCGTCTTTTTCGCCGTCCATAATCTCACGAACGCCCCCTACATTTACCGCGAAGTCTTTCCACAGCCGGGGCGTTGGGTCGAGGGAGGGTTGCGGTGCGAGTTCTGAAACACCGCAACCGGCTTTTCGCCCGCCTCCTCGTGTCCGGGGTATGATCCCGGAAGACGAGGCTTCCGGTTTTTGCGGAGAGCCGGAGAAGAGCGTTTCCTGCAGTAAGGCCGGCCTCATGCAGCAGCAGGCCCGGCTACCCGTTTTGCCCCGTCCATTTCCGGCTCCCCTTCGTCACTGGGAACATCGGGCTCTCGGTGCATCGATCTGCTCGCGAGTTGCTTCGTTTTCCACTGCCTTTTCCAGCGCCCGCACGGCCTGGGACCTCACTCCTTCGTCCTCGTGCTCCAAAACTCGATAATTACACGACTATATCCTTTGAAATCGATTTGTAATGCTGTTTCGGCTTACTACAGGTGGATGAGAGGTGGGAAATGAAGGACCGGAATTTATTGGGAATTTACCTTATCGGCAAAAGCCCTGCGATAACGCACGTCATGGATTATATTGAGAAATTTGCCAAAGCCGATTCCAATGTACTGATACGCGGACACAGTGGAACGGGAAAAGAAGTTGTCGCAAAACTGCTCCATAATCTAAGCGGCCGATCGAGAGGACCTTTTGTCGCGCTCAATTGCGCTGCATTGCCGGACACTCTTGTAGAAAGCGAGTTGTTTGGCTGGAAAAAAGGTTCTTTCACTCATGCCTCGGAAGACAGGATGGGGCGCTTCGAAGCTGCAAAAGGAGGAACAATCTTTCTCGATGAAATAGGCGATATGCCCCTCGCCGTTCAGGTCAAACTTTTGAGACCTCTCCAGGAAAGATCGATTCAGAGGCTCGGCGAGAACCAGGACCGGCCCATCGACTGCAGGGTGATCGCCGCGACAAGCAGGGATCTGGAAAAAGCCTGTGAAAACGGTACATTTCGGGAGGACCTGTATTATAGACTGGCAGTTGCAATAATAAAGGTCCCACCCCTCAGCGAGCGCACCGAAGACATTCCGCTCCTTGTCGATCACTTCCTCGAAAAGCTCACGCTACGAATGTATGGACCGGGCCGTCCTGCGCCCCGGATATCCGATGAGGCCATGGATGCCGTCATGCGCTATTCTTTTCCCGGAAACATACGCGAACTGGAAAACGCGCTCGAGAGGTCGATCCTTCTCTCCGATGGAAAGCTGATCGGAGTCGAGAATCTTCCCGACACCATTCGAGAAGGAGCGAGGAAGATTGCCGTCGTCAATCCTCACTGCCGGCCTTCCGCCCGGTTGCTCGAAGCGTTGGAAGCACTGTTCTCCGGATCTGCGGGACCTCGGCGAAATCTCCGACAGCCAGGTTCAATCAGGGTTGTTAAGGTGGAAGACATTGCCTTGTATCTCAGCGAGACCGAAGGGCACGAGTTCAGCCGGAAGGATTTCGAACTTTTCTTGAGAAGGCGTGGGAGGCATGATATGACCATGAGCGCCTATGCGACGGCGGGTCGTTATTTACACGCTTTGATCGAGGCTGGAGTTCTGAAGCATAATGCTGAAAAATCGAACAGAAGGCGCTTCCGGCTCATGGAGGACTGTCTCGCGGATAAGTAGCCGTATTTTTTTGGCCATCCTCATTGCGATCCTGGCGGGCATCTCGCTTGCCTGCTCAAAACAGGAGGCCGATCCCGCCGGGGCGAACGCCCCGGACGGGAGGGTCCTCCGGTTTGACGTTTTCGCCCCCATAGGGTCACTTAACCCGAAACCGCATGAAGGCGGCGGCGCCCATTTTGTCGATCATTTCCTTTACGCCCACCTCTTTGCAATGAACGATGACGGACAACTGGAACCCGACCTGGCAACTGCGTGGAGCTATGATCGAGGCAGCTTCACGTGGACTCTTCAAATTCGGAAAGGTGCGCAGTTCCACGACGGAAGCCCGGTAACGGCCTCCGATGTCGAATATACGTTGCGATTCACAAGCGGCGCACCTCATTTCTCCGAATATCTACAAATCGATCGCATGGATGTCACAGGCGAGGGGACGATCCTCGTGCATCTGAAGAAAGACGACCCTGAATTTCTTCAGAAAATATTCGGTTTTGGAATCCGAAAGCAGCCAAAAACAAAAGATAACAATGATTCATCAACGCCACCCGTCGGGTCGGGGCCGTTCAAGTTTGACTACCGAATCGGAAACTCCGAAGTAGGCCTGACTGCAAACGAACATTACTATCGCGGCCGCCCCGGAATAGACAGGGTGGTTTTCCACTACCAGCCGGATAAAGAAAGGTCCTGGGCGAGGCTCCTGGCCGGCAAGACGGATGTAGTACTGGGACTTGAGCCTCAAGATTATCAAATAACGAAGCATTATGAAGACAGGTTCTATTTCAAAACCACGATCGATCCTTTCATTGTTGTGCTGCTTTTTAACGCGGAAGATGTTTGCCTGAGCGATTCGAGGGTCCGGAACGCCCTTTCCCTTGCTATAGACAGGCAAAACATCGTTCGCTCCATTCTGAGGGGAATGGGCGTGGTCCCGCCCGACAACCTGGGACGCAACGCCTCCTCCTCCGATCCGGAGTTGAAGCCTGCCGAATATGATCCCTCGAAAAGCATGGAACTCCTGCGACAAGCCGGCTGGACATACGATCGCCAGGGTCTCTATCTTCAAAGAGACGGCAAGCCTTTCGAACTCACGATCCTCTTGAATGAGGAGAACAGGCTCCACAGGTCGATCGCCCGATTCATTCAGCTTGGCTTGAACGATCTCGGTATCAAAGTCCATGTTCAACCTCTCCCTTTCAATGAGTTCGAGCAAAGATATCGGCCTAAAGCCGACTTCCAGGCGGCCATTACTGAGTTCTCCGATACCCCGAGTGTTTCCGGCTATCTCAGCAACCTGCTGTTCTGGGATGAGAAGCAGGCAGGCAGGGGGTGCCTGGCTAATCCCCGGATCTCCGGAATCGCCTATCAACTCGATCGAGAGACCGATCCGTCGAAGCGAAGAGCACTTCTGGAAGAATTGAATTCGCTGCTTGGCACCTTTCAACCCGCGGCATTGCTGGTCCAAAAGACTTCCCTGGAAGCCCTCTCCAAACGATTTGTTCTACCATGCAGCCTTTCGAATAGAGCCTACCTCTTCAAGCTCTGGCAAGTTTCTCCTGTTTCCGGATAAACGGCGCTCCTTCTCTTATCTGATACGGAATTGTTCAAGTTTCTGCCGATCAACACACACCTGCGTCATTCCGGCGCAAGCCGGAGTCCAGTCTTTCAAAAGCATCCGGCTCCCGGAGTGAGCTTGTCCTGATCGAAGAGAAGGGTCGGGATGACGGCTTTGGCTCTCTATCATCTAGAACGAAACTTGGTATAAGAAGTTCCAACTTCTATTATAGTGATTGAACACATCAGGGTTATGTTCATACTTTTCCGCATACACTAAATGACACCTCAATATTTACACCAATATATAATTATTTATTTCAATATCTTAAAAATAATAAATCTCCCTTAAGCCGGATGGTCCGGGATTTGCCTTTAGTAATAGTCAACACGGCGCGCCATGGTAAGCCATCAAAAACATCAATCTTTAAGGAAAGGAGACAAAAAATGAAGTTCATTACCTTGAAAAGTGGAAATTTCGGAGTGCATTCGGAGGATTATTGCTGCTTCGGCGTCCCGATGTCGGCACTCTAATCGGTTCACAACTTTCCGGCCCTTTTCCGGACCAGGCCCCCGAGCGGCACCGCCCCCTCGGGGGTTTTTTCCAGGGAGATTCCAATGCAATATAAAAAAAGCCGCTTCACCATAGAGGTTCCGATTATTCACGAAGGCAAAGAACTGGCGGCCGTATACAACACCCTCTCAAGCGCCTTCCTGCTCTGTTCCCTAAAGGACTGGTCGGCCTTGATCGATAACGGCGGCATCGGGTGCGATCCTGCAGCGATGGACCACCTGTCTGAACAGGGAATCTTAGTAGAAAGCGGGACGGACGAGAATCTGGTTTATGAAAACTGGCGGCTCCAGCATGTCTATAGTGGGTCCGCGATCAAGTCCAGGGTGATCGCCACAAGAAAGTGCAATATGGCCTGTAAGTACTGTTTGATCGAAAAGGAACCGCTCGACATGAGTTCCGAGACCGCACGAAAGGTCGATGATTTCTACCTCGGGATCATAAAAGAAGCACGTCCCCTGGCAGTCTCAGATGAAGCCGGCGGGGCCGAAACGATGCTCAACGTGGAGGTGCTCATAGAGAGCGCCACCAGGCGATTTTACTTCTGCGAGGGTCTGGGAATCCCCTATAGCCTGAGCATGGTGACAAACGGGACTCTTATCGACCGGCACACCATTGAATGCCTCAAGACCGTGGGGCTTAAACAGATTCGCGTGAGCCTTGCGGGTCCGGCCCGGATTCACGACACGCTGAGGCCTTTTAAAGGAGGCGGTGGGACATATGAGATCATCATGAGAAACCTGGCATCGATTTCGGGCCTGGTTCCCATTACGATCGAATGCCAGTACGACGGTTCCCGTCCGGATCTAGCAGCCATTATCCCGGAGATGTTCGACGATTTTGGCCGCTGCGGGATAGCCGTTGATAAAGTGCGCTTTTGCCCGATCCTTCCTACCCGTACAAATTCTCCATTTCAGTCGGGGCTGGGGAGTCCGGATATTTACCTCCGCCTGACGGCAGAGGCGCGCAAGCGAGGTTACTCCGGGTTCGACGCTCCCCCGTCGAACCGGTGCGCGGCTAATTTCCGTAATCATTGGGTTTTTGATGTAAGCGGGAAAATTATCCCCTGCCCCGGCCTGCAGGCCGATGAACTAACCTACGGCGACGTGTGCAAAGGAGTCGACTTCGCGGCGGAATCGAAGCTCCTCATGCGCAAACTCCCGGACAAGTGTTCCAATGACTGTGCTCTGCTGCCGCTTTGCATGGGAGGATGCAGGCAGCAGGCGCTCACGGCACAGGGCGATTTCAACGGGATCGATTGCCGCCATGACTCGCTGCGTTTGTTTCTCGAGTCCTACATCAGGGAGCAGGCAGAGAAGGCCCTCGCATCTCAAGTGAAGGAGGCAGCCGGGAATTGAGCAGGAAGCGGACGGTCCGGGTGCAATACCTCCTTCGCCATACTCCCGACAATTCGTCGGAGGGACACCCGGCAGCGCCGCAAAGAGAGGGAGGGATAGGCAAACTATATGAAGTGCAATGCTCTGGCCTTTTGCCCTGAATTATTTTACAGTCTGTCCTGGTTTTCGAGTCTTCGGATTGCCTTCGCAAGTATTTGCCGGAGGTCGGATACGAAGCATTCTGAAGATGCTCCGAAATACGATACTATAGGGGATACCCTTCCAACATGGGATTTTTCAAGCGCCTCAAGATTTTCCCCAAATTTTTGTGTTTCCTCCTTCCCTTCCTCATTTTTGCAATCATTGCCACAAGCATCGTCCTCTCATCGGTCAACTTCGGTTTTTTCAGGAGCAATATCCGAAGGGACTATTCCGATATGCTCACCGCCTCGGCAGGTGAAATTCACCAGTATATGCTCAGTTCCATGAAGGGTTTGGAGAGCCTGGCAAGGGTGCTGGTTGCCGGCAAGGCGGACGGTTACCAGCAGGAAATGGCCATTGTTGCTTATCAGCTCACCAATCCCGAGTTCGTAGCCATCAGACTCCTTACCCCACAGGGCGAACAAATCCTGTCCACCGAGCTGGCCGGCCGTCCCGTTGATGTCGCCGGGGAGGAAGCATTCAAAAAGGCCCTGGCGGGCAGTATCGGCTACACCGGCACACTGTTCACCAGGGAGAACCTTCCCTACGCGTGCGTTGCCGCGCCTCTTCAGAGCAGGGGCAAGGTGGTTGCAGTGCTCTGGGGCGAATTGAGCCTGAAATCGGTCTGGAACGTGATCGACAGAATCCGCCTGGGAAAGACCGGCAGAGTTTATATTCTTGATTCGGCTGGGAGATTTGTCGTCCATCCGGACATGGACAATGTCGTACGCGGCAAATCCACGGACCCCGCTGCCCTGGCTGAATTCATCAGGGCTGACAACAAAACTGTTTTATGGGACCTGGATGGGGACGGCCAAAAGTCCTACTGTCTCGGGGCTGTAATCGGCTGCCTCGATTGGGTGCTCGTGCTGACACAGGATGAAGGCGAAACCTATGCCTACCTGTATGGAAACATAATATGGACCGCCCTTGTAACGCTCTTCATATGCGCAATTGGGCCGCTGCTTTTGTGGGTCATGGTCAAACGCCTGCTGAGGCCCATTGAAAGGATGCATCGGCAGGCTTTGAGGATCGGGGAAGGTGAGTTGGACTTGAGGATCGAGGTGACATCATCGGATGAGATCGGTGAACTCAGTTCCGCCTTCAATACGATGGCCGACTCTCTGAAAGGCCTTATTCATCGTGAGGTCGAACTTGCAAAGGAGTTGCTGCACTCCAGAAACCTTGCCACTCTGGGCGCCACTGCAAGCAAGGTCACGCATGAAGTGGGAAACCTTCTGAGCAATATCTCCCTGATCGTGTTGAACCTCAGGACTCACAAGTTAAGCCCGGGCGCGGAAGAAGCCGTACAAATCCTTGAGAAGGAATCCCAACGCGTAGGGACATTCATAAAAACCTTTCTCCAGTTTGCAAAAAAGCCGGAACTGCGGCTCATGAAAATCTCACTTGAAACCACGATTCAGGACATTCTGGCCGTGTACGGCCGGGAAGCCGAACAGCGGGGTGTGCTCTTCGAGATCGAATGGGCACCCGGCCTGCCCCTGGTGGACGTAGATCCGGGGCTCATGCACCAGGTTTTCACCAATCTTGTGAAAAACAGCCTGGATGCCATGTCCGGGCCCGGAGCCATCAGGATTGAAGGCATGGTCGATGGAGAGTACCTGCAAATCACGGTCAGGGACACGGGGCCGGGAATGAGCCAGGATGTCCGGGAGCAGATATTCACTCCCTTCTATACGACAAAGGGAAGAAACGGCACGGGGTTGGGGCTGCCGATATGCAAGACGATCGTCGAGGCCCACCGGGGTACTATCGAATGTGTGAGTGAGCCCGAAAAATTTACAGCATTCATTCTAAAACTGCCGGTTAACCAGCTTTGAACAGCGTGACATTACTCTACCGAAAAGATAGTCTATCGATTTATGTAAAATCGCCTGTCGCGAGTCGCTCAAATCCGGCCTCAAAACAAGAACATATTTTATTATCCAGTGGTTCGGGATTGGTCTATTCTAAGTGCGGAAAAGTAGAAGAAGTGCACAAGGCATTTACGCTTTTGAAAAACCTAAATGGATGCCGAAGGCCGGATTCAAGCCAAGCCCTGATTTTACTAGGTTTGCCGACCTGCCTGTCCCAATTTGAAGTTACTGAGCGTTATAGAGCGATACGGAGTGGTCATTGCGTGTCGCACAACCCGCTTGAAATTTTGAAATGTTTAGCAAACGTGTAGCAGGACCTAATTCCGGTAAAGCTCCACCTGAAGAGAAATACCGCACAGTTCGCAACTGCTCCAAGCGAGCTGTAGAATTTGGATTTCTTCGGGCCTTTGCTTAACTTCTATTATGGCTTAAGGACTTCATCTATTAGCCGACTTATGAGTGCGGAGTCGATGCCGCCTTTGGAATCATCACGAGTGATAATCAGAGTACCATTAGGCCCGCCATCTTCTTGAAATGGCAGGATACCATTATCCCGGTACCATTGTTCCTTTTCGACCCAGCGACGTTTGTAGCCTGGGTCTCCCAAGATGCCGAGGTGTTCCCAAATGTACTTCACATCGGCATCATCGTCTTCAATTGTGAAATCCGGGAACTTGTCCTGAGGGATGCCGTCAATCACCAGTTCTTGCTCGTATTCATAATCAATTTTTTTTGAATGCAACAGGTTGGCTATAATGACCTCAGACTTGGAGCGGACCAGATCTCCGCGTACGGTATTGTGAATGAGTCGCTCTTCCAGAAATCGGCCCTTGATTTCAATCGGTTTCGGTGGGCCGAATAGATTTGTCAACCGGCAAGCAGTGGCGGAGTAGCGCTCCGAACTGAAACGGTGCAGGTCATTAGCTGCCCCCTGAAGCAGGACAACGATCTTCTCTTTCTGCCTTGTGAGCGCCGTATAAAGTAGTTCGCGTGTAACCATAAGTGGCGAGCGAGGCAGCACAAGAATCACTTTATTGAATTCACTGCCTTGGGCTTTGTGGACGGTAAGTGCGTAAGCGAGTTCAAGACTTGCCTCTCCTTCCTCTTTGAAATCACTATCCCAGAAGGTAAACCACTTACCGCGTTGCGTGGAGAACTCGATCTCAAGATTTCTTGGAAACCAGTCACGCTTCTTTGTCCTGCGATGACCAACCACAATTCCAATCTCACCATTCGCCAGGTAGTCTGCCTGGGTGGGAAGTGGGAATATGCGTTTATTCCATACCTTCCAGTTTCGGATGTTGATTACCTTGTCGCCGTAAATGATTTGTTCATTCCCTTTCGGTGTCGGAATGCTCCGGCTATAGTACGGGGCGGTGCGGGCAATCTCGAGCAACTCATTCTTATAGTGGCTTTGGATGAAGCGGTTGAGCTTATCGGTGCCCCAAGGTTTCTGACGTACAGGGCTGAGAATCTGCCACGCTTCGGCGGCAATCCCTGAGCCCGGTCTATCCTCATACTTGATGTTGTACCAGATTGAGCCATTAAACTCGCTGGCACCAAGGCTCAGTCCGAATGCCTTCCACTCGTCCATATCTGGGTTGAAGTTGAGCGCCTTACGAAGTACTTCCGGCAGCAGTTCTTCCAATTCTTCAGGTGTTTCCCAACAAACAAACTGAACGGTATCACTCCCCCGTTTGCCAGAGAGAATCTCGAATACCTGATCGTCACCGGCGCCAGTTTCTCCGTCGCCGAACCACGAAGCCAGGAGCAAATCATCACGCTCGCCAGTGCCTTGTCTTACCGGCACCTTTAACTCGGCACATCCTGGACCGACGTGAGGTTTACTACCATCGAGGTTTTCGGGAGTCAGGCGTGCCACTATGTCGACAAAAGGTCGCCCAGCACCTATTGGCGGCAACTGACGATAGTCGCCGACCAAAATGAACCGCTCCACCTTGCTCAGCGATTCTAAAAGGGCTGCCATCATCTCTTCGGTGAGCATAGAGCATTCATCGACGATAACGGTCTTGGCAATCCTGTCGCCTCGTTCGCCGGTCATAATGTATCGTCTCGTCAATCCATCGTAGCGGCCAGTAGTGCTCAGGTGTTGGGCAAGAGTATATGCGCGGCAGTTCTCAATGCCTGCTTTCCGAGCAAAGTCCTCCATGCGGACACGAGCCTTGCCGGTTGGCGCCAACATAAGCACACCGTCTTTACTGATTTCGGGCTGGGCGCAGAAAACCGAGAGCAGGGTGGTCTTTCCAGTGCCAGCCCTGCCTATTAAAACGCTGAACCGTGAAGCAGCCAGTTCCTCGAGCGCGGCAGTCTTCTCAATTCGTGCGGTCTCCTCACGTTTTCGTTCTTCAGGATCTTGGGGCCATTTAACATTATTTTTATCCAGGAAGCTGTCGAGAGCTTTCCGCCAGTCCAGAGTAAGAGTGTGGCGCTTCCCAGAAATGCGTTTTTCAACGGTCGCGCGGATTAAGTCACCGGCTGCCCCCAGACGTTCGAGTTGGTAAGCGGGTCGGTCATCAGCCATCTTCACGAGCCGTATTTCGCCCTCAAATATCTCGTCCTCGGCAACACCGATTAGGTCAGCCGTGATCTGTGCTTGTTCTTCTTGCTTATCATCTGACCCGCCGCGAAGATCGCGGATAACATCATTGCGTGGACGAAGGGTATCGCCTTTCGCAGCTGCAATTTCAAGGCTGCGAATAGAGAGAGCCCGTAGCCTTCTGACATCAACGGGGGTCTTGATCAGCGATGGTTCGAGAACTGGAAATTCCTTACGGATTATGACGTTTGGAAACATGCCTCGATCAACTACTCCGATTGAGACGGGATCGTCCGACAACCTCGTTGCCTCATAGATAAGATATGGATTTGCAATAATATCATTGTCAGAAAGATGGATACCCCCTTCTTCGCGTTCTTCCGGTGAAACCAGTAGGTTCGCCTGGTTTTGAGTCAGATCCATGCGGCTCAGTAATTCAAAAAAGCCTCGCCGTTCGTTGCTCATGCGTTTCCACGCCTTTGCAATGGTTTTATCAATGTGTCGGGCAAGCTCGGGGGGGAGAGATTTGTCAGGGTTTTCGAGGGTTTTAAACCATGCCGCCCACGAATTGCCGAGGTCACCCACCTTATCTATGAGGGTTTGGGCAATAAAGTTACCCATGGCAAGGCCGGTGGAAGATAGGACAGAGCCGAGCCCTGGAAATGGGCCTCGTTTTATCCAAAGTTGTCCCAACTCACGATCAATCCAATGGTGGTAAGGGTCAGCTGCATATCCAAATAATTCTGAGCACCGGTCTAGCGCATCTCGCATTGAAAGCAGGGCGCTAATAGCCGCATCATTCCCAACGTGCTCAGTGGCATACGAGAACTCAATGAAGTGCTCTTCAGGTGCGAAAGCAACGGCCTCAGCGGGATCGAACGCGCGACCTTCGTCGCTCTTCTCCAATGCCTCATAATACGGCATCAAGAAGCCATCCGGGTATCCGGCCCTTATCGAATGTATTACCATCTGCTCCCACAACAAGCTCCGAAGTTTGCCTTTCGGTGTGCCGTCGTACTTATACTCCACCGGTTCACTGAGGGGTTCTCTCACGCGGCCAACGCCGATGAGTACCCTGCGACCCGTGTCTTCAATTAATGGCACCTGCTTGGCGTAAAAAAAGACCAAAGACTCTTTGGGCCGGATGTGATTCCAGAAACAGTCCAGTAGTGCCCGGTGATTGCGGTGGTCCTGAATCCAATTTGTTTCAAATGACAGTTTCGGCTCGAAATCTTCGTTAACTTCCTCCAGCGGGAAGGTATTGACGAGACCAGTGATGCCTTTTTCAGGCTTCCCAAATACCTCATCCCGCATCATCCACCGGAATGGAATCGCAGCAGCCGAGTAGGCGGGATAATGAAGGGAAGTTGGTCGAAAGTGTCCATGCGTCTTTGGATTTCCCTTTGTATATGGATGCTCTCTATCTCTGAAAAAATCAAAATCGGCCATGAATGTCGCTCGTTCAGCAACACATGGCGGCAGGGGGGCTTTCTTGGTCAATAGGTCTGGAATTGACAATCCACTGACATTTTGTTCCGTTTTCTCGTCCTTGGTTTTCGAAATCCCTTTCAACCTTAGGCACGCGGTATTGGACTTAGGGTCCCTGCATACGCATCCGTTCCATCCGTTGTCATGCCACGGCACTCGGATGGACACATGACGAAGTGGATATGAGAAATCAGGCATAATTTCTTTCCCCCCATTCTTCTCCAGGAGTGATGTCTCACGTCAATAAGGTGTAATTTCTGAAATTGACTGATAGATCTTGCTCTATTGATCCATCAACCAAAAATTTATGTTCTGAGTGGGGGATTTTTTCATCTTCGCTGATGCGAAGCACAGAAACCTCCAGCTGGAAAACAATGCTCAAGCGCAGAAAGACTGCCTTTTTAATCAATGGTTCCATTACTACATTCGGTCCGGGAAGCCTCAAATCAATCACAATAGCCGGAATAATGATATCTTTCATCAAGTCCTGGAGCGCATTATCAGCCGCCCGCCCCTCCAAAGCCTGGAGTGCTTCTGCATCCCAGTGCCAAGGGATAAGTTTACGGCCGCGGCGCCATCGCTCGACAACGGTCACGTGCCTGATCCCGTCGTACACAGCCTTTCCTGCGTGCTCGCTCACTATCACCTGAAGCATGCCGTCAGTTCGGACAATTGCCTCATCAAACGCCTCAAAGGCTTTGCGTACCGCAAGCAGCTCTTCCCGTTCAGCTTCCTCATCCTCATCATCCGGGAACTGAGTCTGGCTCGGCTGGTCCAGAATAAGCAGACTGGGCACATAAGGAATCGGTTTGGTGATAAAGAATTCGTGAAGTGCGAGCATAATCGCTACATGGTAGCCGAGGTGATTGGCGCCGCTGCCGATTTGCTCAAGCCACGCCGATTCTCCACGTTGATTGAGGACTCTGATGCTTAGCTCTTTCGGTTCGAGTTTGATCATCGCATCGTTGTTTTCCAGTTCAACTATCCGGCCATAGTGTTGGGCATGATTCGAAATGAGCAATAAAGCATCTTCCTTGCGCTGTGCGATTACATCGGCGTTGACTTGAGCACGTAAGTCAAACTCCTCACCTTCCAAATCTCTAATCTCCTGGATTAGACTGGCATCACCGGAGAGCGTCCGCTGTACGGCAAGGAACTCGACCAGCTTGCCGATAAAAACGGCCCTTTCCTCATCAGCTTTATGGATAGCGTCCGTCAAGTGCTCGATTTGTGCCTTCTCTGCCCGGATCTGGCGTAACCGCTCCTCTTCTTGGGAAATGGCCCGACGGATCTCCACTTCTTCGGCATCGAGCATAGGGGGAATGGTGGCAATTCCATGCCATTGCGCCTCCACAGCAACAGCCCGCTCGCTTAATTTCTTCAGTTCATCGGTGGCGACATGATTCTCAGAACCGCATAAGGGGCAATTCGCGGTATTAGAGATTTCCTCGACTAGCCACGAAGCGGGGGAAAGACGGTCACGCTCACGGGCAACTGCGGCTTCCGAAAGATTGCGTGCTTGGGCCAACTCCCTTAATTGGATTCGGCGCAGGCGAAGAGAGGCGAGTTCTTGTTCCGAAAACGTCTCTCGCTGCCGAAGATCCGCAAGTCGCGGAGCAACATTGAATGGTATTCCTTCAATCTGAGGTCGTTTGCCGTTAAACCAATCCGTAACGATTTCACGAAGATGTGCCATTAGTACTCTGATATCCGCACTGTCTATCATGCCCATGTCAGCTTGGAGAAATCCCAGGTCAATAGCACTAACAAAGCGTCCTCGAATTTCGCCAGCGAAATCGCTGATCGAATTTTTGAGTGCCTCGTACTGTCGTCGCTTTCGCTCCAGTAGCCGTCGGACTTCCGATAATCTGTGTTGCTTGACCAGCGTTTCCGCATCGACAGCGCCGAGGACCAGCGGAAAGATTTCTCTCAGCTTTCTGGCGTGTTCTTCATCCTCGGTTTCGTAAAAAAGCACTTTTTCATTAGCGACAATTGATTGCGGCTGAAACATAAATGCGGCCATGTCCCCGAATGACGCATGCCCCTTATAGCCACTACCGGTCTCATGGAAATCAGAAGTGGCCTGTGGCAATCGGGCCAGACGGGCGAGCATCCCCTTAACCGCTGATCGGTTGGTGTTGTGTACCGGACGGTCAGGGATAAGCGGGGTAGCGCTTTCCAGCAACATGTAATCATCAGTGGAATCCTGTCCGCCCGGGTCTCGACGGGCAAGCAGCTTGTATCCTTCCTCAGTGTTGACGACGATCCCATACCACTCCGAACTTCTCCTGATCGGCCCCAATTTAGGGATGCTGCACGATCGGGAGCCGAGGCAATAATCGATGATTTTAATTATTGCGGATTTTCCGCTTTTCCCCGCTCCTGTGATCAGGTTGATCCCATTTTCTGAGAAAGAAACCACCCTAGGGCTCTTCGTTTCGTCTCGCGGCCATAAGATCAGGTTGATAAGCGAGAATTTCATTGAGTAAACTCCACTCCGAGTACTGTAAGATACTCAAATGATGAGAGCTTTCCGGCCCAGGAACCGAGTTTCTCGGCGGCCTTCACGATCTCCCGCGTCTCGCCCGATAACGATGATTTATGCTTGAGGGAAGTCGGGATGATCTCTCCGTTCCGGATGCCAAGAAGACCCCAGCCGACAGCACAATTAAGAGACCTCATTGTTCTTGGAAACATCGCCCTTATTCTTTCGTTGAGGTGGAAAATGACCTCGTTCTGGGCAATGTCATTACTCGGATCGCGAGTCAGTATGGAACGAAGTCCAGACCTTAACTGACGCTTGGAAATAGCCCGCCTTGAAACTTCATGATAGACCAGAGGAAGCACGGTGGCCAAATGCCAGAGCGTTACCGCTTCTTCGCTATTTCCCATGGCTTTGTGGAATCCGGAAACGAAAGAATAAAGAGCCTCGGCTCCCAGCCCCACATTCAGCATAACTTCGTATTCATTCAGCAGACTGCTACTGCTCATGGACTATCCTTAGAATCCTGGGCCATTTTCTCGTAATCTGGATGCCAGCCAATCTTAGGATCGGTCCGGGCGTCAAAATCCGCCAAGGCATGGAAATTTCCGCATGTGATCGCCTTGGGCATCGGCTGACCGTCGAGGACTGTCTCCTCCGAAAGGGTTTCTGTGAGTAGTTCCTGTCCCTGTTGAACGAGCGATTGGTACGTTCGGTGAGATTGCCTGCGTTGTTGCAATCTCCATCGTGCTCTTAAATCTTCTTCATAAGCCAGGAGCGACGCTTCCGAAACGGCATCAGTGTCTGTCCACTTAATCCTAGCCGCACGCGCTTGGACATAGTGGATGACACAATCACGGACAAATTCCGGTTCAGTATCGATCCAGTCAAGCTGCTGGAAAAAACCACAGGACCGGTAGTTCACAGGGTCTGCTGATTCTAATGTCTCGAAAATGACCGCAAGTGGTGCGACAGCAACTCGTCGAAACAGTGCCTTTAATTCCTTGTTGAAACCCTCTCGGTCGATCAATGTAGGTTCTGAATTTTTTGCTGCAGTTAAAACTTTTCGGCGCACCCAGCCGTGTGCCTGATCATAGATAGCAATTCTCTGCAGTTCTCCCAGGAGACGGAATACCGGGAGGTTGTCCAGACTGCCTCCGAAGGCTGACGAAACACTGTCAAATACATAGATTCTGCCGATCAAGATGGCGAGCAGGGCGGGAGGCAATCGGCGGATTTTGTGAGCATAAGGCTGAAGATCCTCTCTCAATCCGTCCGACATTGACAATAGTTCTGTGGCCATAAGCAGGGTATCCGTATCTGTGTTTGCCTCGTGGATACGGGCAGCCAAGCTGCCTGGGCGAACTCTGCCATTTGTTACCAGGTGAAATTCTGTCGAGTTAAGCATTTCAGGGCCAGCAAGCACCGCCTCTGCCCAAATCGCTATGGTTTTCCATAGCGCAACACTCCTGTCGACAAGTTGTCCTCCGTCACCGGTGGTCGCTTTATCCTGTTCACGGATACTGGTTCCATCCGCTCGATGCACGCTCACATCATCAACATGCTCTATTCCCACTGATATAACAAGGTTGTCGGATTCGAGGAGACGATAGATGGCTCGGTCAAACTGATACAGGTAGCCTAATGCCTGGCCAATTGCTGTGTGGTCGGAGTCGGACATTAAGAACTGTCCTCCAGCTTAGGTTGGGTTTGAAGAAACTGAAACAGCACGCGAAAGGGTGATTTTATGCCTGGTCGGACGAAAAGAAGGATATGAATATCAGTGCCCTTTGCGAGCGAGTCCCCCATATTTTCGGATAGTTTTTGCATTATACGAAGTTCTTGGTAACTTTATCAATATTAACATGGGGTTTTAAGCCACTTTTCAGGAACCTAACCTTCTGAATAGCCAGCATAAACAGACTAATTCCACTACAGGGACCTCGCCGAGAATTTAGGTCTTTGAGACAAAAACGCTTCGCTGTGCTAATGCCGAAGTCCATCCTAGGCGTAGAGATCATAAACCGATGATTTAACTAGGGTGAGCGTACGACAAATTGGGACAGAAAGAGGAAAAATCGGCTAAATGCTTGCTGCGCTTGTATTTGAGGGCAAAAGTGCCGAAGGCCGGATTCCAGCCAAGCCCAAATAAATACGATTTTTCTCTTGCCCAATTCGCGAATCGCGAATAAAGAATGATCATGATTCTAAAACCACAAGACATATTGATCCTGATGAAGCTTGTCACGCCGGGGGAATCCGAGTGGTCGTATGCTTCCCTGGGGTTGGAGCTTTGCATGAGCCCCTCTGAGGTGCACTCGGGGCTAAAACGGGCTGTAATAGCCCGTCTTTTCGATGAACAACGGCGGAAACCTGTCAAGAAAGCTCTGGAGGAATTCCTGATTCATGGAGTCAAATATGCGTTCCCACCTTCAAGAGGCGGACTGACGCGCGGTATGCCGACCAGCTTTGCGGGGCCTCCCCTGCGGGATCTCATTGCTGCCTCCGACCAACTCCCGCCGGTATGGCCCGATCCTGAAGGCGAGGCACAAGGGTATGAATTCTCCCCATTGTATAGATCTGTACCGAAAGCTGCTGCCAAGGATTTCAAGCTCTACGAACTGCTTGTGCTGGTGGATGCTATCCGGGACAGTCGGGCAAGGGAAAGAGAGATCGCCGTGAATGAGATCCGAGCGAGGCTGCGCCAATGATTAAAAGCAGCGCAGCCTTGGAGATGGTAAGAACAGTTGCCGGCAGTGCAGAAGGATTCTTCGTGGAAAATACCTGCTGAAGCGACAGCCTTGACTGAGACGAACGAATGACATAGGCTTTATCAAGGAATATCGGATAGCTATTAAGGGAACAAAGCTCAGGTTTTTCAGGGAATGAGAAACCACCCCGACGGAGATTAGGCAAGTGATTAGATCGGGAGTGTGCTTCGAAGCAATTCTTAACAGTCTGGACAAGCCGGACCATGGCATCGAGCAGAGTTGGATTGCCGAATCGGAAGCTCGATATCAGGCGTATAAGCGAGGAGAAATCGGTGCGGCGGATTGGGAAGACATCAAGAAAAGGTATGATCGTTGAGAGTCAGGTTTCTCTCCCCGGCAGCTACCGAATTGGACGATTATCTCAGCAACAGCGCATCTCCATAAGAGACCCTGAGCATTATGGAGACAGAATCAGTTAGTGTTCTAAGTCTGCAATTTTCTGCCCCGAACCCAAAAATCCACCCTGCCTCTTCAACACTTCTCAGAACTGTCCTCCATCCGAGAACTTGAATTTACATCGAGAATATGAATACAATCCCCTGCGGCAGATACCCTGTCACCCTTGGCTGCCTTTACCGTTCACCCGCACCTCCTCAACGGAGACCGCTTGTGAGAACGACATCGGAGTTGGACAAGCTGCTGGCCGCTTCCGAAAAGGAACTGGCCGAACTCGATGCCAGGCGGGCCGATGTCCTGAAACAGATAGAAGGGCTGAAGCGGGAAAAGGAACTTGCCGGGCGAGACTGTCCAATCCATTCCATCAGCCGGGAGACGGCACCTGAAATCCCCAACGAATCGATCACGAAAGAATCCCCGGCCGAAGTCAAAATTGCCCTGTTTCGGAGCCTCTTCAAAGGACGGGAGGACGTATACCCGAGAAGGTTCGAAAG
>JAEZHY010000187.1 GCA_023416335.1 Pseudomonadota bacterium
GCGTTCAAGAAGGATCCAAATAGCGTGGGGACCGGTGGCCCCCACACCCCCTGCGCCGCTCTGCGGCTTACTTGGCGATCGGAATTCAGGTCTTTGATGCTGCCTTGATCGCAAAGGCTTAATCAAAATCCCGGGAAAGTAAGGAGGTAGTTTGTTGTTGGTGCATTACAAGCAAGGCTTCGTTTTCATTTCACTCTCTTTGATACTTCTTTTTTCAATGCTTTCGGGTGCTTTCGCCCAATCGACCGTTAACGCACCGGCCGCGCCTGCTCCTTCGCATTGGCTAATTGATGTTTTCAATAAAGGTGCAGAGGCTCTGGAAAAAGAAATGCAGGCGGAGACGAATCGCGCGGGTGAGGTGCAGTCCACTCTGGCCAAAACGACCGGAGATTTGCAGGCACTGCAACTTAGAATTGCCATGATGAAGACCGCCATGGAAATTAGAACCATTTCCCCGGCCATGGTTGACGAACTCCTGAAGAGCTTTTCGGCAAAGAATGCGGAGTTGTCCTCCGAGGCAAACGCAATAACGGACGAAATCAAAGAGCTTGACCAGCGCAGGGCGAAAAGAGACGCTTCCGCGTCCCAGATCGAAGAACAAACCCTGATCATCAGGAGTTCCAAAGAATCGGGCATATGGTCGGAGGAAATGGAACTGGCTTATGAAAAGTACAAAAATGCAGGATCCAAATTGGCAGGCTCTTCGAGCGGACTCGTTAATGCGCTGACCGGAAAACTGAATTTAGTAAAAGAGGAAAAGGAACTGCTCGACGGAATACTGCCGCGATTGAAAAGCCTGCAGGAAGACTTTATGGCCAAAATCCTGGAACGTGGCGAAACAAAGTCGTTCCGGCAGCAGTTTGCGGATCTCCAGAACAACTTGGGCGCGTTGCCCGGCCAGGGATGGCATTGGTTTACGGGGCTGCTTTCCTCGGGGCGTATCCAGGCTTTCCTCCTTCAGAATTTGGCGGCCCTCGCCGGGCTTTTGCTGCTCATTCCTTTCCTTGGCTGGGGCTCGAGCCGTTTAAAGCGTAACCTGGAATCGATGATGATGCCTGTTGCTTCAGGCAACATGAAGATCGGCCTGCGTTTGCTGATCAACCTGGCTTGCTGTCTGATTTCCCTGGTGCATCCCATCGCATTTCTAACCTGGCTGACGGTGGCCTATGCCGTTCTCGGGTTGTTTGGCGTCGTTGCGGCCCTTATTGTGTATTTCGCCCTGGCGGGGCTGCTTGTCCTTGCCATGGCGATTCGGATGATAAGAAACCTCTTGGGGATCGGAACGGATAAGCACGGCATTATTCAAATCAACAAGGAAAAGGCAGGCTCCTTTCATCATCGCCTGGTAGCCTTTTCGACGTACGTGGTCATGGGATTTGTTCTCACGGGAATCCTCGGCCTGAACAAGTTTCCCATAACAGTGAAACTATTTTTCAACCACCTGTACGAAGTCGGCGTGCTGGCCTGGACCTGCCTTCTATTGCGTCCCGATTACCTGAGAAAGACGATTGCCCATCCCCCCGGCTGGATATCGAGCAAATGGTTGCGGTCGTTGTGGACAGCGTTGCCGCTCCTGATGATTTCGGCATTGTTTATGAGACTGCTGGGATTTCAATCGCTTTCAATCTATACAATCCATGCGGCGGTCCTGACGGAGGCAATCGTTTTCGGAGTTCTTCTCCTGGCCTTAACAGGGAAAGACCTTTTGAAAGAGTTCTTCGAGCGGGAAAATGTGTTGCTCGCAGGTTTTGGTTCGGTGCAGATCCAACTCAGGCAATTCTACTTTCCGGCGCGCCTGGTCCTTTCAGCAACTCTCATTGCCGGCTCGATAGCGGGTCTTCTGTGGGCATGGGGAGTCGGGATAACATCCATGGCTGTCTTCCTTGGGCACCTGGGCAAGGGGGTCAATCTGGGCTCATTCCACCTGAGCCCCTTTACCATTTGCGCCTCAGCTCTCATCCTCTATGTGGTATTCCGAGGCTCCAGTTTCTGCAGAACACTTCTGCGGCATCGGGTTTTTCCGCGCACCGGCTGGGACCTGGGGGTGCAATATTCCATAGCTACGATCATACAGTACATGATCATCATCGCCGGGGTGCTGCTGGCGATGAATATTCTGGGGTTTCCGCTTGCAAGTCTTGCACTGCTCGCCGGCGCCATGGGTATCGGAGCGGGACTCGGACTGCAGAACGTGATAGCCAATTTTGTAAGCGGTCTGGTGCTCCTGTTCGAACGGCCGGTCAAGGTGGGGGATATGCTCGTAGTAGACGGCCAGTGGGGCGAAGTAAAAGCGATCAAAATACGAAGTACGGTTTTCCAAACCTTCGATCGCTCCGTACTGATCATCCCCAATTCGGACCTCCTCTCCGGGAAGATAGTCAACTGGACTCATTTTGGAATCGGCCCCAATCGCCTGGCTTTTAACGTCGGGGTTTCTTACAGGTCAGACGTGAAAATGGTGACCCGGGTGCTGCAGGATATATGCAGTGCCAATCCGCGGGTGATGAAGAACCCCGCGCCGCAGGTATTTTTCAAGGCATATGGCGACAGTTCCCTGGATTTCAGGATTGAGGTATTCGTTCATACGCCCAGTGACCGGACTCCGGCCACCCATGAAATAAATACAAGTATTTTCGAAGCCTTTCAGGAGAAGGGCATCGAAATCCCATTCCCTCAGCGGGATCTGCATATAATTGACGATCGAATAACCTCATCGAATGGAAAAGCCACGCCCGATCAACCTGAGTGGGTGCAGATACCCGAGAACAGGTCAAAATATGAAAACACTTCAGGGCATGGGGACTCATCTACTCGAAATAGCAGGAGAAGCTTTCCACAAAACCCGGGAATTCGTCTGAATAAGCTGACGGGATAAGATCCGGGCCGGAGTTCAGGATTTGTGCATCCGGCGAGTGAACCCGGGCTTGCGAAGACCATGATGAAGGGGTGAATCGGCACATGTCGCCTGTTCACCCCTGTCTTGATCCCTTTTTCGTCTGTCCGTCGATGTCAAGTATCCACCCCTTCTTCCTGCCTGATGTCGTCAAGGTGAAGCCGGCAGAGTTCCTCGACAGGGCAACCGGCGAACGCTCCCAGGTCGGAAGCCGGTAAGCATACGAATGCTTGTGAGAGTCGGCCAGGTATTCCTTTGAGCGAAACAGGCGATTCAAGTCCTCGCCGCTGAAACCTCTTCCTCTTCTGGTGGTCTTTCCGGATATCTTTAATCTGCATTCTCTCAGCAGGATTCTTGTCTATAAATCCACGCCGGACGGCGTAATGAAACAGGGAACCGGCACGGACGTATTTCTTTCGAGTAGTGCTCTCGATCCCGTTTCCACCCCCATGTGTACCAGGATTTGTGTCAGGGCTTGTGTTACCCTGCTGGAAATGGGCATCTCAGTGAGAATAACTTCAATGTTATCAATCATTTAGTTAATGCGGCGGGAGTTGACCCACCGTTCCACTTTACTCTCTCCCTGTCTGTTGAACAGCTGGACCAATGCCGACCCGGTTCACTCTTTTGAAATCCAGATCAGCACATCCCCACATTGAAGAATACCAACTTGGGAAAGGTTCAAAATATCGAGATTTTTCAAATTTTCGACATTGAGATCCGGAACGTTTAGAAAGTGTATTCTTTTTGGGTCTCAGCTAATATCAAATAATAACTGATACTTAGAACTAATAAGTGAGGCCTGCAAAAAGTTCTTGACTTGCATTTTTCCATTGGTATTATCGTACTATGATATGACAATTAAGGAGAGGAACGCATGAGCGTCGTAAGAAAAAAGACTGCCGACTACGTTGTCGATGAGATCAAGAGGATGATCGGTTCGGGAGAGATCAAGCCGGGACAGAAACTCCCCAACCAGCATGAATTTTCTTCCCTCCTCGGTGTCAGCCGCACCTCCCTGCGTGAGGCCTTCAGTACTCTTGCCCGACTCGGCGTTATCGAGCAGAAGCCAAGGATGGGTACCATAGTCAAATCTCAGGTGCACTCCTGCTATTCCGATTACCTGACTCCGCCACTCATCTCCGACCAGCAGACAACCATGGAGCTGATCGAAGCACGCCGCTTCATTGAACTCGGCGTTGTCGAACTGGCTGTTAAGAACGCAACTGACGAAGAAATCGATGGTTTGGAGAAGCTGATCGAACGAATGAAAAATGCGGTAAAGGAAAAGGACATCACCGAATACACCGACTGCGACGCAACCCTTCACTATGAAATAGCCAAAATTTCGCATAACCGTTTCATAATCCATGTTTTTGTCGGAATGCTTGGAACCCTCGATCAATACATCCGGGAATCCTTCAAGGTATTTCCCTGGATGCTCGACCTGACTTTCAAGCATCACGAGGGCATCGTCGAGGCAATTAAGGCTCGTAATGCGACGAAAGCCAAATCGCGTATGGAAAAGCATATTTCGCAGGCACAACGCGCGATTACAGATTATTACGCGAGCCAGTTCCCAAAGGCATGATCAAAGAGGCGGAATCACATGGTGTGTTTCCGCCTTTTTTTATTGAAAAGAGGAGAACAGTACATGCCTAAAAAGCTCAGCCGGATCGATCTACAACTTGCAAAAGAAAGACGGGAAAAAGTGGTGTGGGTCACCTCCTATGATTACTGGACCGCCAGCTTTGCGGAGCAGGCCGGAATGGAGATGATCCTCGTGGGAGACTCCCTGGGAATGTGCATATACGGATACGAAGGCACAGTGCCCGTTACGATGGACCAATGCATCTATCACTCCGAGGCAGTACGCAGAGGAGCGCCCAATACCTTCATCATCGGCGATATGCCCTTTTTGTCCTACCAGGTGAGTACCGAGGAAGCAGTCAGGAACGCCGGCCGCTTTTTTAAAGAAGCAAGGGTCGACGCGGTCAAACTCGAAGGCGGCGTGCGGGTCGTTCCTCAGATTCGCGCTATAGCCGATGGCGGCATGCTGGTCATGGGGCACATAGGGCTGACGCCCCAGAGCTCGGGCCAGCTTGGAGGTTTCAAGGCTCAGGGGCGGACCTGCGAAACCGCTCTGGATGTCCTGGAGGACGCTCGTGCAATCGAGAAGGCAGGCGCGTTCGCGCTGCTGGTTGAAGCCGTTCCTCCGGAAGTCTGCCGAATCATTCGGGACGAGTTGAAGATACCCGTATACAGCATCGGAGCCGGGCTACATGCCGACGGGCAACTGATGATCGTGAGCGATGTGCTGGGAATCTTCCAGGCATTTACGCCAAAGTTCGTCAAGAAATATGCCGATCTCGGAGGGGCCACCCTCAGCGCGCTCAAAGCCTATGTCGAAGATGTTAAAACCGAGCGGTTTCCGGAAGACAAACATACCTACAAAATGGTCGAAGGAGAGTTGCCCAGGTTGTTAGCTCAGTTGAACATTTCGGATGAGACCAGAAAAGGGGGAAAGGCATGACCGGAAAGATCGAAGGCAATCAGTGTCTAATCGTAACACCCCTCAAGGAAGACGGGAGCGTTGATGAAAAGAGCACGCGGTCTCTCATCGACTACATAGTCGACCGGGGAGTAAACGGTGTACTGGCTCACGGCAGCACCGGAGAAGGGTTCCTTTTTTCGCCCGAGGAGCGCAAAGATTTCGCTGACCTGGTCGTGGATAGCGTCAAGGGCAGGGTCCCTGTGGGATTTTGCGTCGAATCGCCCTCTTCGGCCGTCTCCATTGACCTGTGCCGTTACGCAAAGACAGCCGGAGTGGACTATCTTTTCACAACGCCTCCATACCGGCACCCTCATAAAGGGCCGGGGATTTTCGATTACTTCAAGGCTCTCAATGACTGTACGGATCTGCCGATCGCAATTTATGACGGAGGGGCGGGAATCGAACTTCCGCTGGATATGCTGGAAAGAATAAGCCTGGAACTGCCCAACATCAAATACTGCAAGATCTACCTGGAAAAACCCGAAAAGATCGACCAGATCCACAAGCGCACAAACGGTCGCATTGTTCCCTGGGCCGGGCACGACCGCCTGACCTATCTCATGCTCCTCTACGGCGCATACGGAATGACCTCAGCGGCCAGTTGCGTCATCCCGAGAGAAAACACGGACATGTTCAACTTGGTAAGGGAGGGGAAGCTCGACGAAGCACGGGAGATATATCTTTCGAAGGTCTGCCCCCTGAACGCGATGGCATTCTTCAGTGTTCTCGACTACATAGCCGCATACAAACTGTCGCTTTACTGGATGGGGGTTATCGACACACCCACTGTGAGAAGTCCTCTGCTCCAACTGGATGCAACAATGCAGCGTGAATTGAAAGGAGCTTTAAAGTTCATCGGTAAAATCTAGCAGCGTTCTTGGCCCGAAACACTGAATCCGAGCAAAAAGGACGAATATGAAAACGATCAAAATCTCTCTCCTGTGCCTCTTGAGTCTCTTGTTCTCGATATGTTTTGCCCAATCAGGATTCGTGCATGCCGCAGCCGATCTGGAAATCGGACTCGTCAACTCGGTAACCGGTGAAGCCGCATCAACCGGAATCTACGTGCAACACGGCGTGGAGATGGCTGTAGCGGAATGGAATGCGAAAGGTGGAGTAAACGGACAGAAGATAAAGCTGATAACCCAAGACGATACCGGCCAGGCTGCCGGCGCCGTCAATGCCTTTAATAAGCTCATCAGAAACTCCAAACCCATGGCGGTTCTGCTGCCCAACTACAGCGTCATGGTCATGGCTATAATGCCGTACCTTAACGATGCAGGGATCCCTTCCCTCACTGGTGCAACCAACCCCAAAATCACAAAGCAGGGCAATAAACTGATCTTCAGGTTCAGGACCAGTGACGCGATAATGGCTCAGCTCATTGCGCAGTATGCTTTGAAACAGTCCGACAAGATAGCCATTATACACGACACCAACGAGTTCGGACGAGGCGGGGCCGATTCGCTCAAAGAGACCCTGGCCGCCAGCAAGGTGACCCCGCTTATCACCGAAGGGTATAACACCGGAGACAAGAATTTTACGGCACAGTTGCTGAACATCCAGAAATCCGGCGCGAAGGTTCTGCTGGGCTGGGGACATCCGCTTGAAAACGGACTCATCATGAAGCAGCTAAAAGAGTTGGGAATCAATATCCAACTCATCGGCGCCGCTCCATACGGACACCCGGTAGCGCTGAACCTGGCAAAAGATGCGGCCGAAGGCGTCATCTATGCCCAGGAATACTGTGCTTTCGACAAGGACCCGAAGGTCAAGGACTGGGCGGCCCGTTATCAGGAGAAATTCAAGCAGGTGTCGGAATTCAATGCCGCCACCTACTATGACGGCATGAATCTCATCCTCGAAGTCATTCAGAAATACAAACCCGCCAATCCAAAGGAAATGCAGGCCGCCCTGGAAAAGGTCACCAGCTATCAGGGGGTATGCGGTAACTTCGGGTTCGATTCCGAACACGAGGGTTTCCGGAAAGCGGTAATCGTAAAAATCAACAAGGGCACTCCCGAAGTCATAGATAAAGTCGAAATGCCGAGCAAATAGTTCACAAACCGGGAGGAGAGACTGGAGCAGGATAAAGGGTCTTCTCTCCTCCCGATTCATAAGAATGGAGCAGCTCGATGGAGCATTTTTTTCAGCTCGCAATCATGGGAGTTGCAATGGGCAGCATATACGCTCTGGTTGCCCTGGGGGTGGTCCTGATCTTCAATGCGATCCAGAGCCTAAATTTTGCCCAGGGTGAGTTCCTCATGCTGGGGGCATATTTTGTCCTGACAGTTTCCGGTGCGTTAAAGCTCCCCTATGTGCTCGAGTTTTTTATCATGCTGGGTGCAATGGGAGTGCTCGGCTATTTCTTCGAGAAGATATTCTGCGCGCCGCTGCGTAGGGCCAGCTACGTTACGGTTCTTGTGAGCACGCTCGGTATGTCGATCTTCTTCAAAAACATAGCGCAATTCATCTGGGGGCCGCTGCCGCAGTTTTACGATCAGCCGTTTGGGGGCTCGGTTCTGAGGATGGGCAACTATTCCATCCCCACCCAGTATCTTTTCATAATTATGGTCACGCTGCTTCTCGTGCTGGGGCTCTTTGTTTTCCTGGAACGCAGTTCGCTCGGACATATGCTCAAAGCAGCCTCCGAAGATCAGGAAGCGGCTTCCCTCATGGGAATACGTGTAGAACGCATGATATCACTTGCCTTTGTCGTTGCGACCATCTTGGCAGGCATAGGCGGTATTCTTCTTGCCCCCATTTTCTTCATAACCCTCGAGATGGGCTATCTTGTCGGACTCAAGGCTTTCGCCGCGAATATAATCGGCGGATTCGGAAGCATCCCGGGTGCGATCCTCGGCGGCCTCGTCCTGGGCATCACGGAAATGCTGGGCGCATCATACGTTTCATCAACCTACAAGGACGTCTTCGCATTCGCTGTTCTGATACTCGTACTCTGCATCAGGCCCCAGGGATTCCTTGGAGAAAAAGTTGCAGATAAGGTCTAACGGATTCTTTACCGGAATTATCAAAGGGGGCAAACCAAATGAATGACAAGCTGAAGGTTGCACTCACCGACTACAACTTTCCCACGCTGGATATAGAAACGGAAATACTGGGTAAAGAGAATATCGAGCTGTGCCCGCGAAACTGCCGGTCCGAGGATGAGCTGATAGAGCATATCCGGCTGGCTGACGGGGTTATAGACCAGTTCTTCCCCATCACACGGCGGGCAATAGAGAACCTCGAAAAGTGCAGGGTCATTGCTGTGTACGGCATCGGCACGAATCAGATCGACATGCATGCCGCTTCCGAGAAGGGAATTATGGTCGTCAATGTTCCCGATTACTGCATAGACGAAGTGGCGACTCACGCTCTGGCGTTGATCCTCAACTGTGCACGTGCGGTTTCGGACTACGGCGCCCTGGTCAAAGCAGGTGATTGGGCATATATGAGGCTCAAGCTCCACCGGTTCTGCTCCAGCACCGTAGGGATCATGGGGTTGGGCGCGATCGGCAAATCAGTAGCCAAAAAACTTGCCGGATTCGACGTGAATCTGATCGGCTACGATCCTTACGTCTCTGCCGAAGCTATGGCCTCCCTGGGTATAACCAAATGCTCAATGGAGGAACTTTTCAAAGAATCCGATTTCATCACCCTCCATATGCCCTTGACCGACCAGACCAGGGACATGGTTTCGACCGGGCTTATCGGTCTAATGAAACCCACCGCCTACCTCATCAATGTCTCCCGGGGAGGTTTGGTGGATGAGAAGGCGTTGCTCCTGGCGCTCAATGAATCCCGAATAGCGGGTGCGGCTCTCGATGTACTGGGGCAGGAACCTCCGGCGCAGGATCACGAGATCGTAAATCATCCGAGGGCGATCGTTACGCCGCACATAGCGTGGTACTCCGATGAATCGTACAAAGAACTGAGGGTAAAGGTGGCACAATCGGTCGCCGATGTGCTTCACAACCGCCCCCCCAGGTCAATAGCTAATAAACACCTGCTGAAATAACAGCAGGCTTCAGCTTTGCGCTGCTGATTTTCTGGACAGGTCCCCAAACGCCGGGAGTGATCTCTTGAATCGAAAAAGATTTTACGGAGCGGCAATTTTCTTGGCACTGCTGGGCGTGCCCCTTGTAATAACTTCCGATTATGACATGGGCCTGCTGAACCAGGCGCTGATCTTTACCATAATGACGCTTGGCCTGAATATCGTTTTGGGAACGGCCGGACAGATGTCTCTGGCTACGGCGGCTTTTTGGGGCATTGGAGCATATACGTCTGCGCTTCTGACCGTCAAAGCCGGCGTCAGTTTCTGGATCGCTTTCCCCGCCTCCGGATTGGTGGCGGCTCTTTTCGGAGTGCTCCTCGGCTTTCCCTCCCTTAAAGTTAAAGGCCACTACCTCGCCATGGTCACAATCGGCTTCGGCGAGATTACCCACCTCGTCATGAAAAACTTCACCGCGCTGACCGGAGGTCCAAACGGCATCAGCAATATACCGTCCGTCTCGATCGGGGGTTTCGTTCTCTCAAATTCATTTCGCTACTATTACCTGGTTCTGGCCGTAACCGCGATTGCGGTCCTCTTCTGCCACCGAATGCGCAAATCCCGGATGGGCAGGGCATTTATCGCGATCAGCGACCGGGAAGTTATAGCTGCATCAATGGGCATAAACACTCACCTTTACAAGGTATTGGCGTTCATGCTCAGCGCCTTCTGGGCGGGAATCGCCGGCAGTCTCTATGCTCATTACTACCATTACATCAATCCCAGCATCTTTGTATTCAGCGAATCCGTCAAGGTCATGTGCATGCTGTTCATAGGAGGAGCCGGCACAGTGCTGGGGCCGATCCTCGGGTCCTTCCTGCTGGCAATGCTTCCCGAGTGGCTGCGGTTCATGCAGGAGATTTACATGGCCATCTATGGGCTGGGTGTCGCTCTCATGATGATTTTCTTCCCCAAGGGACTCATGGGAATCGGCTTCCTCTTTCGGAAAGTCGGCTCGGCGGCTTTGAAGCTGAAACCGCAGGCCGTTAACTGAAAACTGCCTCAATGGATGGGGGTGCTCCTATGCAGGATATGCTCAAGATCGACGGATTGACCATCAGGTTTGGAGGGTTGGTCGCAGTCAATGAACTGCGCTTCCAGATAAAAGAAGGCTCTCTTGCCGGTCTCATAGGGCCTAACGGTTCCGGCAAGACGACCGTCCTCAATAGCATTTCAGGAATATACAGGCCCACCAGTGGAAACATCTTCTTTTATGACAGGCAGATCGGCGGCAAAAAACCCCACCAGGTGGCGAAGATCGGGATCGGCAGGACATTCCAGAACAACCAGGTTTTCAAGTCAATGAGTGTGCTGGAAAACGTAATGGTCGGATACCACCATTGCATGCACTCATCGGTCTTCTCCCCCGTTTTCGGGTTTTCCTACGCGAGAAAGGAGGAGCGCGAGACCGAACTGAAGGCAAGAGAACTGCTCGACTTCCTCGGACTTGCTCACCTCGAGTCCAAAATGGTCGACAGCCTGGCATACGGTCAGCAAAAGCAGGTCGAAATCGCCAGGGCACTCATAGGATCCCCGAAGCTTATGCTTCTCGATGAACCCGCCGCCGGACTGAACCCGTTCGAAAAACTCGAACTCGAAAAGCTCATCGCCAATATCAATTCCAGGGGGATCACGGTCCTCATGGTCGAGCACGACATGAAGATGGTCATGAGACTCTGCCGGCACGTGGTCGTGCTGAATTTCGGAAAGAAGATCGCAGAAGGGAGTCCGCAAAGCATTTCCCAAAATCCCGAAGTGATCAAGGCCTACCTTGGGGAGGAGGATTCCATTGTTAGAGGTCAATAACATCAGCGTCTTCTATGGAAACATCCAGGCGATACGCAATGTCTCCATCAAGGTAAACAAGGGTGAAATTGTCACCCTTATCGGCTCCAACGGCTCGGGGAAGAGTACTACACTGAAATCCATATCCGCGCTGGTTCGGCCGCGCGACGGGGACATCCTCTTCAATGACAATTCTCTCAAGACCTTGAGATCCGAGCAGGTCGTGAGGCTCGGGGTGACTCATGTCCCCGAAGGAAGAAGAATTTTTCGCAGTCTGACCGTCCTGCAGAACCTGACCGTAGTCGCGGCCGCTCTGAAACTGCCCAGGAAGCGCATGAACGAGATACTCGAAGAGGTTTTCGCGCTTTTCCCGAGGCTGCAGGAAAGGCAGGATCAGCTCGGGTGGAGCCTCAGCGGCGGCGAGCAGCAGATGCTCACTATCGGTCGCGGACTCATGGCCCAGCCGCAGCTCATGATGCTCGATGAACCCTCTCTTGGCCTCGCTCCCAACCTGGTCCAGCAAGTATTTAGAATTATCCGGGATATAAATCGAAAGGGAACGACAATTCTTCTGGTCGAACAAAACGCATCCGCGGCCCTGTCCATTGCACACCGGGCTTATGTCCTGGAGGTAGGCGAGGTCACGATGGAAGGGGATGCGCAAAGGATGCTCGCGAACGACGAGATCCGGCAGAAGTACCTGGGACTGTGATTTCTGATCCGCGGGCGGGGTCCTCTTGGGGGGAGGCGAAACGTCCGTGGAAGCGGCACACCGGCCGCATGGGGTGCGGGGGAACTTCCCCCGTGCTCCTCGTAAATTGAGTGTGATCGACCGGAAGACGCGCTGCGTCAACCCGGAGAGGATACGAGTTTGAATTTCCCTGATATGTACCGCATTCGGCAGTCGTTCAATACTTCGCGGGTCGAGGAAATCGAAGCCCATCTGGATCGTGAACTGGCTCGCACAGTCGATTCAAGGATTTGCCCGGGATCGAGGGTCGCCATAACCGCCGGCAGTCGCGGTGTCAGGGATATCGACCGGGTCCTGCGTCACATTGTTCAATTCTTAAAAAACCGTGGAGCAAAACCCTTTTTGTTCCCTGCTATGGGCAGCCACGGCGGCGGAACGGCCGAGGGGCAGCTGAAAGTTTTGAGAAGCCTCAATATCACGGAGCAGTCCATGGGCGCTCCAATACTGGCATCCATGGAGACTGTGGAAATTGCGCGTTCTTCGCATGGGTTCCCGGTCCATGTAGACAAATGTGCCGCAGAGGCCGATGGAATCGTCGTAGTCAACCGCGTGAAGCCGCATACGGATTTCAGCGGACCCATCGAAAGCGGCCTAATGAAAATGATGGCCATCGGCATGGGAAAATGGAACGGCTGCACGCACATTCACAGGCAGACTGTGAGCTTCGGCTACGGTCCGGTGATCGCCGAATACGGTGAAACTGTTTTAAATCGCCTTCCAATACTGTGCGGGGTAGGCATCGTCGAAAATGCGCGGGACGAAATCGCCGAAATCAGGGCGGTCACGCCGGAAAACCTGCGGGCTGAAGAAGAGCAGTTGCTGATCCTGGCAAAGTCCCTGATGGCAAGGCTCCCATTCGATCAAATCGATGTCCTCGTAATAGACGAGATGGGCAAGGAAATCAGCGGGACGGGCATGGATACCAACGTTATCGGCAGGATCATGTTCATCGGGGAAAAGGAACCGGAAAAGCCAAGGATCAGCCGGAT
>JAEZHY010000204.1 GCA_023416335.1 Pseudomonadota bacterium
GCCTCAGCGGGAGCAGCCAGGTTCAGCCCAATTACTGGCTCAATCCGCGGGTCGGCGTCCAATATCCGGTAAATGTCAGGATCCCGGAATATCCGATGGATTCTATAGAGGCTCTCAATTCCATTGCAATCGGTGGAGGTCAACCCAGCGGAGGCGAAACCCAGATCCTCGCGAACCTGGCTTCATTCGAGCGCCGGAGCGGCTCTCCGATATACAGTCATTACAACGTGATGCCCGTGATAGACGTTTTTGGCGGTGTGAGCGGCCGCGACCTCGGAGGCGTGGTAGACGATTTGAAGCCACTTATCGCTGAAGCGGAAAGGAAATTGCCCCGGGGCAGCTTCTTAATTCTTCGCGGGCAGGCAGATACGATGCGTTCGAGCTTTGCAGGACTCGGAACAGGGCTGCTGCTTGCGGTGGCGCTCATTTATCTTCTGCTTGTAGTTAACTTCCAGAGCTGGCTTGATCCCGTCATCATCATCTCCGCCCTGCCGGGAGCATTTGCCGGTGTGGTCTGGGGATTGTATCTCACGAGCACCACCCTGAGCGTGCCGGCCATGATGGGCGCAATCATGAGCATGGGGGTAGCAACCGCGAACTCGGTGCTGGTCGTGAGCTTTGCGCGGGATAATATCCTGCAGGGCGACAGTCCCTCAGCCGCAGCCTGGAAGGCGGGTATCGGCCGCCTGCGCCCGGTGCTTATGACTGCCCTTGCCATGATAGCCGGCATGCTCCCGATGTCGCTCGCCCTCGGCAAAGGAGGGGAACAAAACGCGCCCCTCGGCCGTGCCGTAATCGGCGGGCTCACCTGCGCCACCCTCGCCACGCTGTTTTTTGTGCCTGTGGTTTTCAGCTTTGTTCATCGTCGTCAAAGGGCGGTTCCGGTGGAACATATGGACCACGCCAAGGAATCCGGAAGGGCAGCAAAGTCTCCAGATGTGGTTTGACCGAAATGAAGACCTCCATTCCCGTTGAGTTTGAGGTACTGTCTCCCGACCGTGCCGGCCGCGACTCACCTTCCACTCTTATTGAAGTTTCGCTATAGGACATGGATTGCACATGAAATCAAGTCAAAACAGTCTTGAACCGGCGGAAACCGTAATGGAAAAATTCTTGCGTCGGAAAGTTAAATTGCCTCTTGCGGCCGTGTTCGTATTCGTGCTCGCAGTTGCCGCGTTTGCTGCAATTTCTCCGCAACGGGCGATAAATCCCGACCCCGGCGCCGAGATGCCGGATTCGAATACTCCCACTGTTGCCGTGGTCGTGCCCCAGCCTGGAAAGGCGGCGGCTGAAGCGTCACTGCCTGCTGAAATCAAGCCATGGATCGAAGCACCAATCCATGCGCGCGCAAGCGGCTTTCTGAAGCGCAGGTTCGTCGATATCGGCGACCGCGTCAAAGCAGGCCGAGTTCTCGCCGAGATCGATACGCCGGAGCTGGACGAGGAAGTCGAGCGTGCACGCGCCCAACTGGCACAGGCTGAAGCTTCTCTGGAAATTGCCGGAATCACTGCCAAAAGATGGACCGGTCTTTTGAAGAGTGCCGGGGTAAGTCAACAGGAAACCGCCGAAAAGCAGGCCGATTTCAAGCTCAAAACCGCGATTACGCAGTCCGCACGCGCTGAGGTCCGCAGACTGGAGAGGTTAAAGTCGTTTGCTAACGTGTCGGCCCCTTTTGACGGTACAGTTACTGTTCGCAACGTGGAAGCGGGGGACCTCATTGTTGCCGGAGGAGGCAGGGAACTTTTTCACCTGGCACAGACAGAAATGCTGCGGGTCTGTACGCGAGTTCCTCAGACGATGGCCCGCGGCATCGAGTGCGGACAGTGGGCCGAAATCACGTTTCAGGATCTGCCCGGGAAAATAAAAAGGGCGAAGGTCGTCCGAACAGCCGGCGTGATCGCTCCGGAATCACGGACCCTGCCTGTCGAACTCGAACTGGACAATTCGAAAGACGAAATCCTTGCAGGCGGTTATGCGCTGGTGCGCTTTGCCGATGTCGGGATTCAAGCGGCGCTGACTGTGCCTGCGAATGCCGTGATGTTCCGGGCCGATGGGCCTCAGGCTGGGATTGTGCTCTCAGGCGGCATAGTCGAGCTTCGAAAACTTAAGCTCGGACGGGACTTGGGACGGGTTATAGAGGTTGTCGACGGCCTTGGGCCGGACTCCCGTGTAATAGTGAATCCGCCGGAATCGCTTCAAAGCGGCCGCTTTGTGAGCATGGCCGGGTCCAAATCGAGCGACGGACGGTGAAGTGAGTTGGTGTGCTGGAATCATCATCGGGGCAGGGCCTGTATCTGCCTTGGCTGCCAACTTTATCGATTCGCCTCTCTGCGCCTTTACATTCATCAAGTGCGTACTAAACTGAAATATGGTTTCATAGACTGCATCACACTGGATGTGATTGAACAATCAAACGGATTTTCTATTTCCAACAGGGAGGAACTTATGGCAAATCCGTTCGTGCATATTGAGCTGCATACGCATCAGCCTGAGAAGGCAAAGAAGTTCTATGGAGAGCTGTTTGACTGGACACTCGAGGATGTGCCCGATATGGACTACACCCTTATCAAGGTGGGAGAGGGGACGGGTGGAGGCATGATGCAAACCCCCATGCCGCAGGAAGGCCACCCCCAATGGGTGCCCTACATCCTGGTGGAAGATGTTGACGCCTCTACCGCTAAGGCCAAGTCCCTCGGTGCGAAGGTCCTCATGGATGTCACCGAAATTCCCGATATCGGTCGGTTCAGTATGTTTCTCGACCCGACCGGGGCGGCATTTGCGCTTTTTGAGCCGAAAATGCCCGCGTAGTACCTACGGAGTTGCGTTCAAGGAGGTTTCAAAACGTTGGGGACCCGCGGCCCCCACAACCCCTGCTCCGATTTGGGAATTGGACACTAACTTGAACGCAACTAAGCGCATAAGAACTTCGGGGCATCAAGTTCGAGACATGGGTTCCTCAGCCCGTCTACTTGACTCCTTTGACGGTGGACATAGGTGCGGCGATGATGCCGGCAATGTCGGCAACATTGTTCGGTATGATCACCGTGTTGGTTGCCTTTGCGAGATTTCCGAATTGTAATATACTGCTCGGCCAATCTCATGTTGAGCGCTTGAAGACCTCCCTCACCTCACCCTTGATGACCCCCGCAACTTTGCTGATGCCCTCGACTGTGGCCTTTGCGATGAGTTCGAAGCGTTTTGCATCGGCTTCGGCGATTAGAGTCACTTGCGTCGCCTTACCTTCCGCTTCGTTGATCTGATTTTGCTTTTCACCTGAAAGTGGAGATTGGTTCAAAAATCCTAGCCGTTCATGTCTAAGTTGTCAACAATAGCCGGATATTCGGGAATATTTGATATTTGTGCCGCAATGATTTAAGCAGGTAAAGTACTTCTATGTGGTTCATTTCCGCTGACCATCTGAACAGTGGAGCTGCCATGACGAAACGATTCTTTGAAGATATTGCCGAGGCGAGAAGCTCGATTGCCGTACTGTACCCTTTTCGGAAGAGCCGATTGTCGGTTTCGCGAGTGAGTTCGATCCGCGGCCGTTCCACGTCGATGAGAAGGCGGCGACGTCTTCGGTCTTCGGCGGCCTTATCGCCTCCTTGCTTCATACCCTTTCAGCCTGCACGCGGGCGGTTGTCGATGCGCAGGGCGATACCGCGATCGTGAGCGGAATCGGGATGGATGCAAAGATGTTCAATCCCGTCAGGCCCGGAGATGTGCTTATCATCAATGCCGGATGGGTTGACCTCAAAAGATCCCGCAGCAAGCCGGACCGGGGATTTGCGCGTATAAGATGCAGGGTTGCAAACCAGAAGGGAGAGCCGGTCATTGAGTACGGATATCGGTACCTGATTGCATGCCGCGATAAAGAAGCGGAAATGCCGGTCGGAGGCGTGTCGTGAATAAAGAAAACCTGCTCGAAATGCTTGTCAAAGCAAGTGAGTTCAAAGAGGGCGATCTCCTTGTCGGAGGAACCCGGGACGGGATCGAACGCAAAGAGGCGCGGATGGCTCTTTCCGGGTTGCAACTCGGAGAAATCTCCCGGGTGAGAGTCGTTGAGGATGCCGTCAGCGAGACCCTCGAAAGATCTTTAAATGTGCAGCTCGCAAGCGAAATAGCCGGATTGACGATAAGCGGTCTGAAAAAGATTCTACTGGGCGGAAATGCAGGCGAGTGGGTAAATCGATTCGCCGATGGACTTTCAAGCGAGCAAATCGCTTCCGTTGTGAAGGTGATGAGCAACGACGAGCTTTCCACCGTCGCATGCGCGGTTTTTAATCCGCTGCCCGGCGCCGGGGTCACCATAGGTTCACCCGGACATTTCGGATCCCGCATTCAGCCTAACAGCCCCGCCGATGATCCGGACGAGATACTCTTCTCTGTTCTCGAAGGATTGTCATACGGTTGCGGCGACATAATCCTGGGCATCAATCCGGCAAACGACGACACCGAAACGATTATCGGTCTCGAAAAACTTCTGCAGAGCGTGACGGAAAGACTGGCCCTTCCAACCCGCTATTGTGTCCTGTCCGACATGCTGAAACAAACTGCTGCGCGGGCGCGCACTCGGGTGGATGTCGGTTTTCAGAGCCTTGCCGGCACCTCGAAGGGGCTCAAAGGAATGCTTGGAACCGATGTCGATGGGTTACTCGATCTGGCTAAAGGCTTCGAGGGGCTCTACTTCGAAACAGGTCAGGGATCTACACTCACCAATCATGCCGATGAAGGCGTGGATATAGTAACCCTGGAGTCCCGGAACTATGGGCTGGCCAGGTACATCCGGCGGCAGACCGGATACTGGATGATAGTCAACGATGTTGCCGGATTCATCGGCCCGGAGGTTTTCCGCACCCCCGATCAGCTTTTGCGGGCTTGCCTGGAAGATACAGTGATGGCAAAGCTGCATGGAATCACCATGGGGCTGGATATATGTTCCACATTCCATATGGGCATAGATCCGGATACGCTCCGGCAACTCACCCTGGATGTTGCCGTTCTTGCCGCGCCGGCATACCTGATGGCTGTGGCAGGCAATGCCGATCCCATGCTGGGATACATGACGACCTCTTTTCGGGAACACCCGCGCATCCGGGATAAAACAAAGAAGCACGTCACTGCGGCAATGCAGGCCAGGTTTGTGGGACTCGGCATAATGGACAGGCGTGGTGGGTTGCGACCTGAACGACCGCGTGCGGAGGATCTATACGCGGCATACTTGTCTGCAGGAGGCGGCAAGGGGGGATTTGAGGCTTTGCGCACCGAAGGAATAAAAAAGCTGGCAAAGCTCCGCGAGCGGGGTTTCGATCTGGGCTACGGTGACGGTCGGGACTATGCGCCGCCGGAAGGTGTCGGTTCGCGAATGAGGAAAATCTATGAACAGGCCCGGTTGGCCCTTTACGCGTCTATTGACGAATCCGTTTTAAGAGATTCGTCCCCCCACAATCTGCGTGTCCATACAAAAGCGACATCCAGGGATGACTACATTTCCCATCCGCAGGATGGGGAATGCCTTCGCCGGGTGGATGAGGCCCGCGTGGCTGCTCTGTATGCGGGAGCACGGCGGCCGGAAATCCAGATCGTGATCTCCGACGGGCTCAATGCCAATGCCGTAAACGACAATCTTCGGCAACTGCTCCCCCGGCTGAGGGGCATTTTGAAAGAGAAAGGACCCCGGGTCGGGGATGTCGATGTAGTGATAAAGAACGGCCGCGTGCGCGCCGGATACCAGGTCGGAAAACTGTTAGGCGCCGAACTGGTAATACATCTGATCGGAGAACGGCCGGGAACTGGCCTCAACACCCTC
>JAEZHY010000251.1 GCA_023416335.1 Pseudomonadota bacterium
AGATAGAGCAGACACTTTACAACGCCTACGGAACGCACCAGATATCCACGATTTACACAGCCATCAACCAGTACCAGGTTATCCTGGAGGTTGAACCGCAATTTCAGAAAGACCCGACCTCGCTTTCGTCCCTTTATATCCGCTCCGCGACCGGCAAACTCGTTCCCTGCGATACGATAGCCAAGGTCGTCAACAGGGCGGGACCACTCACGGTCAACCACACCGGTCAGTTCGCCTCCGTGACCCTCTCCTTTAACCTGAAACCGGGAGTTGCTCTCGGGGACGCCGTCAATGAGATTGAAAAGGTCACGCGCGACCTCCGCCTGCCCCAGACCCTTTCGGCTAATTTCCAGGGTACGGCACAACAGTTCCAGTCTTCCATGAGAGGGCTGTGGGTTCTGCTGATAATCGCCATACTGGTCATCTACATGGTTCTGGGAATTCTCTACGAGAGTTTCATCCACCCGATCACGATCCTGTCCGGACTGCCTTCGGCGGGTGTCGGAGCGCTGCTCACTCTGCTTCTCGCCAATGTCGATCTCAGCATCTATGCGTTTGTAGGGATTATCATGCTGGTCGGTATCGTCAAAAAGAATGCGATCATGATGATCGACTTCGCTTTGAACGCACAGAGAAATGACGGCAAGTCTCCTGCCGAGGCCATTTATGAAGGCTGTATTCTCAGGTTCCGGCCGATCATGATGACCACGATGGCCGCGCTAATGGGTACATTGCCGATCGCGCTCGGCATGGGCGCGGGCGCTGAAGCACGGCGCCCCCTCGGCCTGGCTGTTGTAGGAGGACTTCTCCTTTCACAGGTTTTGACCCTCTACATCACCCCCGTGATTTATATTTATATGGAAGCTTTCATTTCGAGATGCACGTCGGTTTTCTGCCGGTTGGGCAGGAAAGATCTCGCGCATGAGGCGCACCAGTCCAAAGTCGCAATTGACTGATACCGGAGATTTATAGTGACGGAACTGGAAGGGCTGATCGAACAGATCGGCAGCAAATACAAGGTCGAAACCGTACCTCTCAGGCTGGGGCAAAAAGAACTCAAGGTACTTCAGTTCGCGGATTTCGAGGCCTACCTGGAAGAACTGATCGAAACAAAGCCCGTGGGCGCCATGGATCTGCCCTACTGGGCAAAACTGTGGGAATCGAGCTTTCTGCTTGCCCTCTTTCTGGCCCGACAGCCCATAGTACCGTGGCAGCGGATGCTCGAAATCGGCGCCGGCATGGGCGTCGTAGGTTTGTATGCTTCGCTTTGCGGGCATAACGTCACGATCACCGACATAGAAGAGGACGCCCTGCTTTTCGCCCGGGCAAACGTCCTGCTCAACAACGCAAAGGCATCCGTTCGAAAACTGGACTGGAACACCCCGGAAATTAAGGAACCATATGAAGTGATTTTCGGGTCCGAAGTGATTTACGACCGCAGGACCTATCCGCTTCTCGTTGCTTTTCTGAGGAAAGCGCTGGCTCCGGGCGGAACGATCTTCATTGCGAAAAGTACGAGCCTCCACGCGCCGACTTTTTTCGAGGAACTGACCAAATATTTCAAATTCAAGCAAACGGTGCAAAAGGTTCGCTCCGGCGGAGAGACTCAGGAGGTAAGCCTGTTTGCCATCCAATTCAAAGACGCTCCCGGGGATTGAAGGTGGAAGAACAAAGAAGACTGCAGATAAGAAGCGGCGAAATCACGCTCTCTGCCGTTGTTCATTTGCCCCAGAAGATACCAGCGCCGGTGATGGTTCTCTGTCACGGCCTCCTCAGTCTGAAGGAAAGCCCCAAGTTCATAGCCCTCGGAGAAGAATTGAGCCGGAACGGCTTTTGCGCCCTGCGCTTCGACTTTTCCGCATGCGGTGAAAGCCCTCCGCGACCGGGTCAAAGCCTCGTTGGTGCCAGGCGCATGGACCTGGAGTCGGTGCTGGATTTTGTCCCCGGACAACAATGGTCCGACGGAAGGATCGGCCTCCTGGGGTCGAGCCTTGGCGGATATCTCTCGATCCTCGCCGCAAACGCAAATCCGGAGAGAATTCACGCAATCGTTGCCTGGGCGGCTCCATTCGATATCAGCCGGATAATTTCAGCAGATGAAGTAGCGCCCGAATTCAGCCATATACTTCCCGACGGCCTCGAACTCGGCGAACCTCAAAATCTCGAAGCTGTCGAAAATATTTCGCGCACACTCCTGATACATGGGCAGCAGGATGAAATCGTCGACTGGAAACACGCCGTTCAGATTTACAGTCGCCTCAAGGACCCCAAGAAACTCCTGCTCATGCGCACCGCGGACCATAAGATTACGGACGAGTCATGGCGCAGGGCGGCGATGGATGCAAGTATCGAGTGGTTATTGAAATACTTCAGTGAGCAGTGAACGGTGAACGGTGAACTGAGATAAAGCCGGCCGGCAAGCTTTTCTTCACATCTGTGGGGAAAAATCACCCAATAATGCCTGCGATTTTGTATAATACCCTCCGAGTTCTCTTCAATTCATTCGCATTTATCCCTTCCAGACAATTAGGAACAGCGTAATGCAAAGTCTTCAGAACAAAAGGCGCCGAGCTTTCCTGACCGCAGCCGTCATTCTGCCGATCGTCCTCGCACTGCTCCTGTCGCTCCCGATGAGCGCATCATCCCGCCAGGCACCTGTCAAGCTGACCATTCTCCACGTGAACGACACCCACGGCCATATCGTCCCCTACATTGAAAAGAGCATCAATCCAAATCACCCGGTCAGCGGCGCGGAATACTTTGCAAAAATGGTCGAGCGCGCAAGGGCCGAAAATCCTGAAGGCACTATTCTGCTCTCAGCCGGAGATATGTTCCAGGGGACTCCTATCTCCAACCTGTTTCATGGGCGGCCGGTCATAGAGATAATGAACTACTTGAAATACGACGCCATGGTACTGGGGAACCATGAATTCGACTGGGGACAGGATGTGCTCCGCACAATGATTTCGGAAGCCGCGTTTCCGGTCCTGTCGGCAAATATTACCGACCGTAGCGGCAAACGCTTCGATGGCGTGCAGCCGTACGTGATTCTGAAGAAGCATAATATCCGCGTGGCAATAATAGGCCTCACCACTCCTGAGGCATTCTACACGTCCAAACCAGGCAACCTCGCAGGTCTATCGATCGCCCAGCCCGAAAAAGTGACTCCGGGGCTTATAAGACAGGTCCGCTCGAAGGGAGCGGATTTCATCGTGGTACTGTCGCACCTCGGTCTGGAAGCCGACCGTGAACTGGCAAAGAAGGTGCGCGGGATTGACGTGATCGTGGGCGGACACAGCCACACGGTCGTTCGCGACCCGGTAAACGAATCCGGAACCATCATCGTTCAGGCCGGTTCGAACGGACTTTACCTGGGAGAACTCAATGTCACTTTCGATCCTTCCAGGAAGAAGATCCTGGACTACACCCGAGCCAGTGAACTCAGGCCGGTTTCCGGCGGCCCGGAATCACCTTTCGACCCGGATGTGGCTAGGATCGTCGAGAGCTACGAGGTCCAGGTCAGGGCCGAGTTCTCGAAAGTTGTGGGCAAGGCCAATGTGAATCTCACGAGGGAATCGGACAAAGAATCCGCCTTCGGCGATCTGATAGCCGACGCGATGAGAGAGGCGGCCGATGCTCAGGTCGCTTTCCAGAATCCGGGCGGCATCCGGACCGATCTTTCAAAAGGCCCCATTACCCTGGAGATGATCTATACGGCCCTGCCTTTCGATAACCTGCTCGTGAGCATGGATCTCAGCGGAGCACAGATAAAAGAACTGCTCGAAAAAAGCGCCCTGTCCGAAAAAGTCCTTCAGGTCTCGGGTCTCAAGGTGGAATTCGATACGTCGAAGCCCGCCGGATCGCGGGTCATTTCGGCCGAAATTGGCGGAAAGCCTCTCGAACCGACAACAGATTACAAAGTGGCAACAAATGATTTCCTTGCCGCGGGAGGCGACCAGTTCAATCCTTTCAAGAACGGGAAGAACGTCTCCTTCGGCGTACCTGTAAGGGACACCGTCGTGGATTATATCCGCCGCAATTCGCCCATAGATGCAAGGATTCGAGACAGAATCATTTTTGTAAGGTAGCGTTCGGTATTCGTATGAAGTTGCCAGATGCAGGGGACTTCGCATGGAAGTCTTTGTAAACGATACGAAGGTCGAGATTTACCGCGGCATGAAAGTGAAACATGCCCTGATCGCCTACGATCAGGCTTTGTATGAAGCGGCCCTGGAGGGTGAAGCACAAGTCTTCGATGAAAACGGCTTCGAGATTGGGCTCGAAGGCAGCTTGACGGAACGATCGAGGATTTTCATCAGGAGAAAAGGCGAGTAGGCTCAATATCCTCCCGCTGATATGAAACTTAAGCCTTAACGTTTTGTCCGGCCCAATGCCGCCCTTTGGCTGCTCCACATCCTCCCGCTTCCGGCAACTCCATCGCGTCCCTCTTGTGCTGCCGCACCCGGAAACGATTCCGGGCCACCCACAAAATATTCCGAACGGCTACAGCCCTCGCGAGCCACGTAGGGTGGGCACAAAGCTTTATCGTGCCCACCGTCCGCCTACTCGGATCAGGACTCATCGGGACGGCCGGGTGGTGGGCACCTTAAAAACCTGGTGCCCACCCTACACCGCTGCCGTACTCTTCTAAGTGGAATTACCACTCAGGGCGTAGGCGACTAGAGGGCCTGCGGTCCCACGGCTCCTATTGAGCCAACCGGTAAGGGCCGATGGGTGGGAGCGAAGCGGGAACCCATCGTTTTTAGAGTTTTGCTTCGCTCGTAGTTCCCCGGCAGGCTTAGAGTGGTCCGCCTCCATCACCTATAACCCATTACCCCTCACCCGCCCTCATCCCTTCAACTCCGGACAAAACCGTTTAAATATCCTTCTCACGTCTCTTCGCAGCCGCAGGACATCCTGCCAGGTTTCGATCCCGTTTGCATCCGATCGGGGAGGCCAAAGCCCGAGGACCGTCATGGCATCGAATCGGCCCCGGTCGAGCTTGGACGAAGTGGAATTCGCATGCAGCCTCACCCTGTGGTCGAGTGCCCTGAGGGCCCTGAATGCGGAATCTACTTCGGCAGCATCGTCCTCCATTTCCGGAATGCTTTTCACGAACTCCCGAACGGCTTTCCTCACCGAGCGGATCCTGGGAGTCTCATCCAGGTGCCCGCGAAGGAGCAAATTCCCCTGGACGAGGAATTCGATATCGGCAAGGCCGCCCATTCCCAGCTTCAGATCGATTTCGACGTCGTTTTCCGCCGCTCGCTCCTTCTCCATGCGGTCCCGCAGATGGCATATTCGCGGCCAGACAACCTCGGATCCCCGTGCCGCATAGCAGATTTCCTGCGCACGGTCGTCAATCCAGCGCGCAAGTGCGGGGTCTCCCGCGACACACCTCATGCGAAGCAGTGCCTGGACTTCCCAGATGTCCGCCTGGCCCTGATAGTATTCCAGCCACGATTTCATCGTCACAGCCAGGGGGCCGTAATTTCCGGTGGGCCTCAGCCGGGCGTCCACGGGATACCCGGGTCCTTCCTGCAGCGGGATCTTCAGCATGTTCATAAATCGCTGGATTAGCCGGATCACGTTGCCCGGGATCTGATTCTCCGGTTCTCCTTCCCTTGGCGCGTAAACAAATACAAGATCGAGGTCGGACAGGTAGCTCATTTCCCCGCTGCCGAGCTTACCCATTCCGAGCACCGCGAGAGGCAGGTCGGCCGGCATTTCCAGGTTCTGCCTGACGGCTTCGAGGGTTTCACGGATTACGAATTCGGCCAGTTCCGTATGTTCTTCTTCGAGGGTAGCGAAATCAATGGTTCCTTCAAGATCGGCGATTACGAGTTGAAGAATACGCTCGTTTTTGAGCCTCCTGACCCATTCGAGTTTCTCGCCGTAGTCCCCCACTCTTTCCAGGATTTTCCGGTTTGCAGACTTCCACTCAGAGGCAGCCGCGAAATTGTCCGACCCGACGGCAAGGCCCTCAACCAGCCCCGGATTATGGGTCAGTAAACCCGTAAAAAGCTCACTTGCGGCAATCCCCCGGCAAAACGGTCCGAGCCACGGCTTGACTGTCTCGAACAACTTCATCAGCCCGCGCCTGCGCGCTACCCGGCCAAAGTATGTATCGACCCGGAGAAGGATCTTCTCCTGAATCTCCCGGTCGTTCGCGTCGGCGTACCTGTCGAGTCCGCCCAGGATCTCTTTCGCCACTGAAGGAGAATACGGTTTCAGGGTCTCCCGAAGTCTCGAAAGAGAAGCCTCCGGAAACAGGCTCAACCTGCCGCCGCCTCCGCTCCCGGCATCCGCGCCTTCCGGCTCGGAATCTTCGTCTTCAGCGGGGCTTTCCTGAAAAAGATTCGTAAAACTGGAGTGGACACGGGCGCAATGCTCCTCCAGCGCCCGAAGGAATGCGTCTTCATCTCCCGGGTAGCCCATTGCGAAAGCCAGGCGCTTTCGCCCGTCTTCAGACTGAGGAAGTCTCTGGGTCTGGCGGTTCTGGTCGAGTTGGATATAGTGCTCGACTTTGCGCAGAAAAACATACGATTCCGTCAGCTCTGAGGCGACGGCTTGCGGGAGCAGTCCGAGACACGCGAGCTTTTCGAGGCATTTCATCGTGTTCGGCTCATCGAGTTCCGGATGCCTGCCGCCATAGATAAGTTGCATCGACTGGGCCAGGAATTCTATTTCGCGTATACCGCCGATCCCGAGTTTCACGTCGAACTGGGGTGTTCCGGGACGAAACCGAATCGCTTCGGTCAGGATGCGATTCCGCATTTCCCTTAGTTCTCCGAGTGCCTGAAAGTCGAGAAACCTGCGGAAAACAAAAGGCCGGACTTCGTGAATGAAGGCGCTTCCTGAGGAGCGGTCTCCCGCAACAGGGCGGCATTTCAGAAGCATCTGGCGCTCCCATGCCACTCCGCGATGCAGATAATGATCGACGGCGGCGCTCATCGACGGAACGAGCAGCCCGTCTTTACCCTGGGGCCGCAGGCGAAAATCGACCTGGAAGACACGATCCCCCTCGAACCGGTCGGACAGGAGCCTCGAGAGCCAGTGGGCAAGGCGGCTCAGCAGGATAATGAGACCTTCCGTTTCTTCCTCTTCATGATCGGAGTAGAAAAAAATGAGGTCCACATCGGAGACGTAATTCAGTTCATGGCCGCCCAGTTTACCGAGTCCGAGGACAGACAGCGGAAATTTATCTTTAATCCGCTGCCACGTTTCGAGTTCATCGCCGAACGCCCACCACTCCGGGTGGGAGGAAAGCACAGCGAGGCCGATTTGAAGACTCACGGAAGCCAGATCGCTCAACTGCCCGGTTGTTTCTGCCAGATCGGCATGGTTCAGAAGGTCCCTGGCCCCGATCCTCAGGAAATGGCGCTGTTTGAAACGCCGGAAGGTTCTTAACAGGTCGTTGAAAGATGACGTTCCCCGGGTCTGTGCCTGGAGATCGGAATAAAGTCCCGTCAGCGGGTATTTGCGGGCGAGATTGCGTTCGGCCCACAGCCATTCGCCGTAATCGGGGTTATTTCGGAGGAGAATGTCGAGATATTGAGAACTAAGACGAATATGTTCGATTTCGGTCATGAATGTTTGCTCTTTTGCTTCCCCGGATTCAAAGTCTCTATTGCATACGCTTGGGAGTTTATCATAGTATGACTCGCGCCAAAAAGGCCCCTTACTCCAAACAAGAGCTTTTGAAAAGAGGATTTTCCGGATCGCGCCCGCAACGACGGTTTGGCGGGGTGGTCTTAATTTTTTTCCGAGTGGCGGTTTATGAAAATTTATGGAATAATTCCGGCTCGTTATGCATCAACCCGGCTTCCCGGAAAACCGCTTGCGATGATATGCGGCAAGCCGATGATCCAGCGTGTTTATGAGCGCGCAGCCAGGTGCGGCCGGCTCGACCGGGTGGTCGTGGCAACTGATGATGCGAGGATATTAACGGCCGTCCAGGCCTTCGGCGGCGAGTGCATCCCGACCCGTGGGGATCATCAGAGCGGTACGGACAGGCTCGCCGAATCGGCAGCGATTCTCGGTCTGGCCCCCGAGGACATTATCGTGAACATCCAGGGCGACGAACCCCTTCTTCAAAGTGAAATGATCGGGATACTGATAGATGCCGCTCTTTCCGCACCCCGTTGCGATATGGCCACTCTCGCATTCTCCAGTTCCAGCAGGGAAGATTTTCAAAGTCCCAACGTCGCCAAGGTGGTCGTAGACGGATCCGGAAAGGCGCTTTACTTTTCCCGGTCTCCGATCCCCTTTTCGCGCGATGCAACCGAGAGCGTTTCGTTTCTGAAGCATCTCGGCTTTTATGCCTATTCCCGGCGGTTCCTTTCCGAGTTTACCGGGCTTCCTCCCGGCAGGCTCGAATCGACCGAGAAACTCGAGCAACTCAGAGCACTCGAAAACGGGCATACAATCCGGGTGGCAATTTCTCCGTTCGATTCCGAATCCGTGGATACGCCCGAAGATCTGGAAAAAGTCACGGCTCTCGTCAGCAGGCTGGAAGAATAGAATCACCGGGCATAATTAGCTTTGCTATGTACCTGGTAATCGT
>JAEZHY010000267.1 GCA_023416335.1 Pseudomonadota bacterium
TCCCCATAGTCTTTGCGGTTGTCGAGCATGAAAAGAAGCAGCGTCCGTAGAGGCGCCATTCCGATGCCGCCGCCGATGAAAACGATGTTCTTGCCCTTCATTTTCTCGTAAGGAAAATGATTCCCGAGGGGGGCGCGCACGCCTATCTTGTCGCCCGCGGCAAGCCCGTGGAGCCTGGTAGTCACCTCTCCGGTCCGCATTACGCTGAACTGAAGATAGTCCATGCGGGTCGGGGGCGAATTGATAACGAAGGTGGATTCCCCCACTCCAAAAACTGAAAGCTGCCCTACCTGTCCGGGCTGAAAGCTGAACGAATCCATCGCTTCCCTGTCGTCGAAACGCACCCGGAAGGTCTTGATGGTCGGCGTCTCCTGGACCGTCTCAAGGATCGTTGCCACTTGCGGCAGGTAAGGGTTTATTGCAACACACGGCTCAGCCATTTGAAACCTCTTTGTTTTTATTCTTCGCGTGTTCGATCGCGTCGAGCACGATTTCCCGAATGTCCATGCTGACCGGGCAGCTCTTGATGCAGCGGCCGCAACCGACGCAGGCAATGAGACCCGAATGGAGCTTCGGATAGTAACTGAATTTGTGCCCTACCCTGTTTCTCAGCCGATGCGCTTTCGTGGGCCTTGGATTGTGGCCGCTCGCTTCCAGGCTGAACTGGTAGGACATGCAGTTATCCCAGGTCCTGAAGCGTTTGCCGCTCAGTCCCGTGGCTTCATCGCTGATATTGAAACAATAGCAGGTCGGGCACAGGTAGGTGCACGCGCCGCAGCTGTGGCATTTCGCGGAGACCTCTTCCCAGAACGGCATGTCGTCAAAAAGGGTGAGCAGGGCATCAGGAATTTTGCTTATATCCGGCGCCTTTTGCAGCTTTGACTTCACCCGTGCTTTTGCCGTTTCCGCTTCTTTCGCCTTTTCTTTCCCGGAGGTCAGAAGCGAACTTTTGAGCAGGGCTTTGCCTCTTTCGCTCACGGCTTCCAGGACATAGCCTCCCTCAACCGCGGTTGCGAGCACGTCCGACCCCGTCGGGTCGGCAGGCCCCCCGCCCACCCAGTTGCAGAAGCAGGTATTGTCCACGTTCCTGCAGGTGAGCGTAACGAAAAGCGTATTGTCCCTCGCCGAAGCGTAATACGGATCGGGGAACTTCTTTCCCTTGTATACGCGGTCGAATATGGAGAATCCCCTCGCGCCGCAGGGTCTCGTCCCGAAAACCACTGTGGGTTCGGCCTGGACCTTCGGACTGAGATTCAACGAGAGCTTTTCCGGTTCGTCCGGATTTTTCGATTGCTCGAATTGAAAGAGTTCCTGGCAGGAGGGAAGTATCACCCCTTTCGGGGAAACGGTAGCATCGAGCAGCAACACCGGGTCCGCTCCATCTTCGAACGGACGGAAAACGATGCTTCCGCCTTCCTCCCTGGGAACAAGGACTTTCCGCTCCCGGCGTACCTCCGCGAGCCACTCCGATACTTTTTCCGCCTTCAGGAATACGATATTCTCCGTCTTCGGAGATTTTGCAGATTTTGCAGATTTTGCCTGGGCCATTACAACGCCCCCTCATGTATATTTTTCTCCTCCGCCTGGAAAGCCAGAAGAGGAGGAACGGCTTCAGGATCTGTCCCAGCCTGGTACTCGAAAAGTTCCCAAATCACCCGGTTCATCTGCTGCTTGAGAGCCAGCACCGGAATATCCATTGGGCACGCCCTTTGGCATTCGCCGCACTCGGTGCATCTGCCGGACAGGTGCACGGAATGAACGACCTGGAACATGAGCTTCTCGGTAACCGTATCCTCCTGGCTGATCCAGTGAGGGTCGCGGCTCTGGGCGATGCAGTGGTCGCGGCAGACACAGAGTGGACAGGCATTGCGGCAGGCATGGCAGCGTATGCAGCGCTGCATGTGGTACCGCCAGAACGCCATCCGCTCGGGAAGGCTCATCTTCTCGAGTGCTGCGAGCAGAGCAGGTCCATCCTTGATGGAACCCGCAGGAGTCTTTTTCTCTCCCACGAAATGGTCGGCGAGCACGCCGTTGGGGAATTTACAGGTCAGGCACTTGTCCGCGACGACATCCGCCATCGGGAAGGAGTATTCTTTCCCGTCGACGGTAACGTTCAGGGAATTCCCCTCGACTTCCACCCGTTCGACACGGCCGATGCCGGCGCCTTCTTTTTCAAGGGCTGCCCGGACCTTCGCAAGGTCGGCCACGCCGGAGCACGGCATACCGAAAACGACGACCTTGTCGCGGTCGATCAGTTTTTCCTGGAGCAGTTCGACAACCGAACGGCTGTCGCAACCCTTGACCACCACTCCGACTTTCTTGCCTTTCAAGGACGGCAGGTAGGAAGCCGGGTTGTGGGTATTTAGCGGCCCCCAGACGAGCTTATCGACGTCCGCGGGCGAGCGCATGAAAAGAGGCGTATTGTGAAGAGGATCGAAGCCCTGCTTCCACCCGATCACCACATCGAGGCCGGACATTTCCGCCTTGATGCGCTCCTTGAGTTCCTCGAGCTGCCGCGCGCTTTCTTCGCCCGCAAGAGCAACAAGTTCGCCCGCCGCGGCCTGTTCGAATTCCGCAAAAACAGCAGGAAGATCGACGTCCTCGATGCGCGGTGCCGGACCGAGCTTATGAATCCGCTCGGTAAAGCTGCTCACGACCTTCTGCCACCGCTGTCCCTCGGAAGCCGATACCCACGTGTATTCGAAGCGGTCCGAATCGATCCCGAGCACCGGGAGGAATCTTTTCAGTACTTCGAGGCGCCTTCTGGCGTAGAAATTACCCTGCGAATAATGGCAATCCCTGGGATGACAGCCGGAAACCAGCACGCCGTCCGCTCCGTTCAATAACGCCTTCGCTACAAAAAGCGGATCGATCCGGCCGGAACACGGGACGCGAATGATGCGCAGGTCGGTAGGCTGGGCAAACCGGCCCACTCCCGCGGTATCCGCCCCGCCGTAAGAACACCAGTTGCACAGGAAACCGACGATCCGCAGTTCTTTTCCATTTAGAACCGACATAAGCTGTTGACCTCCGCAAGGATTTGATTATCGGTAAAATGCGAGAGCTGAATGGCTCCCTGCGGACAGGTCGACGTGCAGATGCCGCAACCCTGGCAGACGGTCTCGATGACTTCCGCCTTGGTCTCGCCGCGAATCTGGACTTCCTTGATCGCGCCAAATGGGCAGGTCATCATACATTTTCCGCAGCCGACGCATCGTTTGATTTCGACGCGGGAAATCTGCGGATCACTTTCCAGTTTGCCCTTGGAGAAAAGACCGATAACCTTTGCAGCCGCCGCACTCCCCTGGGCAACCGAGGATGGAATGTCCTTCGGACCTTGGCAGGAACCGGCGAGATATACTCCAGCCGTGTTCGTTTCTACCGGTCGGAGTTTTGGATGGCTTTCCATGAAAAAGCCGTATTTGTCGTAGGAGATGCGAAGTCTTTCCGCGAGGGTCGGGGCTCCGGCTGCGGCTTCGACTCCGGCCGCCAGAACAACGAGGTCCGCCTCGATTTCGACTTCCGTACCCAGAAGCGTGTCCGCTCCGCGAACCACGTACTTCTTGCCCTGCGGATAAACCATGGCAACGCGGCCCCGCACGTAATGGGCGCCGTATTCCTCGATCGCGCGCCGGGTGAACTCGTCATAGAGTTTTCCGGGTGCACGGATATCCATGTAGAATACGTATATCTCGGAATCGGGAATGTGATCCTTCGTCAATATGGCCTGTTTCGCCGTGTACATACAGCAGAAGCCGGAACAGTACGGACGGTCGAGCGACTTGTCGCGGGACCCGACGCACTGAACGAAAACGACGGTCTTTGGCTCCATTCCGTCGGAGGGCCTCTTCACATGCCCGCCGGTCGGCCCTGAAGCAGAGAGCAGCCGCTCGTACTGCAGAGAAGTGATGACGTCAGGGTAGCGCCCCCCACCGTATTCGCCGCACTTTGAGATATCGAAAAGATCGTAGCCGGTTGCGGCGACGATCGCGCCGACGTTTTCGGTAACGATTTCATCGGTCATTTCGTAATCGATCGCACCGGACGGACAGACCTTTGCACATACGCCGCACTTGCCCTTCTTGAAATGCCGGCAGGTGCCCGCGTCGATAACAGCTTTTTTCGGAATGGCCTGGGGAAAGGGAATATTGATGGAAGTGGTGAGGCCTATGCGTTCGTTAAAGCGATCCCGGTTTTTCTTATTGGGGCACTTTTCCGCGCAAATGCCGCAGCCAGTGCACTTGCTCCAGTCAACGTAGGTGGCTTTCTTCCTTACCTCGACCTGGAAGTTCCCGACATACCCGCTGACCTGTTCCACCTCGGAGCATGCCAGGAGTTTGATATTGGGGTGCTGCGCCACATCGACCATTTTGGGGCCGAGAATACAACTCGAACAGTCTACGGTCGGGAAGGTCTTGTCCAGTTTGGCCATTTTGCCGCCGATGGTGGATTCGCGTTCCACAAGGACGACTTCCATCCCCGCTTCCGCGCAGTCCAGGGCTGCCTGGATTCCGGCCACGCCGCCGCCGATTATCATGACGCGCTTGTTTATTTCGAACTGTCTGGAGAACAGAGGAGCGTTACGCCGCAGCTTGGAAACAGCCATCCGAACGAGTTCCGTGGCCTTGTTCGTATTGGCTTCGCGGTCTTTGCCGATCCAGGAGACGTGCTCGCGGATATTGGCCATTTCGAAAAGATACTTGTTGAGCCCGGCCCGTTCCACCGCACGCCGAAAAGTGGTTTCATGCATGCGCGGCGAACACGAGGCCACGACAATCCCGGTCAGGTTCTTCTCCCGGATTGCCTGGATGATAGCGTCCTGCCCCGGTTCCGAGCAGGCATACATGGTATCGGTCGCCCAAACCACCTCGGGAAAGAGAAGAGCATTTCGGGCCACGGCGGCCGTATCCACCGTACCCTCTATATTGCTGCCGCAATGGCAGACGAAAACACCGATTCGCATTTCTTACAATCCTCAAATTACTCGATTTGCTATCTTGTTCAACTGGCGGCTTCAAGCACCCGGGAAAGAATGAACCTGGGATTGACGCACAGCTTGTCCAGGCCGAGTTCTTTCTCGGCGAGTTGCATCGCGAATCCCATTACCTGGGTGAAGTACATGACCGGCATGCGGAAGTTTATGCCGGCAGCTTTGCTCAGCTGATCCTGGCGCAGGTCCAGGTTCATCTGGCACATGGGGCAGGCAACGACAACAGCCTCGGCACCCGCGTCCCTTGCGCAGGTGAGAAGCTTTCCAGACAGGCGGGTAACGATATCCTTGCGCGGAACGCCATAGGAAGCGCCGCAGCATTCGGTCTTGAGCGGAAACGGCACGACATCGGCTCCCAGGGCCGTCAGGATCTGATCCATGGCGGTCGGGTTCTCGGGGTCATCGAACTCCATGATATCGGATGGTCGGTTCATTATGCATCCGTAGTAGGGCGCCAGCCGAAGGCCGTTAAGGGGCTGACGGACCGAGGCGGATATCTTTTCGACACCGACCTGCTCGACCATGGCCTGGAGTACCGACATGGATTTCACCGATCCCTGGTAGGGACGATCGAGAAGCCCGTTCACTTTCCGGCGAAAATCCTTCCGCTTCATCCGGTGAGCCGAAGTTTTCAGGTTCGTCAGGCAGCTTGGACACGGGGTAAGAGTCGTATCCAGGCCCATCTGTTCGACGAGTTCGAGGTTCCTCGCCGCCAGCGCGGCGGAAAGGGAATGATCGAGAGTGTGAGCCGGACTGGACCCGCAGCAGCTCCAGTCGGGAATGTCCACGAGGTCGAGACCGAGCGCGGCGCAGACGGCCCTGGTGGAACTGTCGTATTCCCTGGAGGTCCCCAGACCCGAACAGCCGGGATAATATGCGAAAGAATAGCTCATTGTCCGTTCCTCCTGTTGAATCTTTCGAAGATCCGGGCCACTTCCGCCTTGCCCTGGACTTTGTGGGGCTTGAGCGAAAGTTTGCCCTTGGGAGCGATACGCGGACCGAGGTCCATGTCTGTCCAGATTTTTCCGGTCTTGGCTATATAGCCGGCGAGAACACCGGTTTCAAAAAGCCGACCGTGAGCTTTGACGGAATCGAGGAAGGTGTCCCAGAACTTTTTCACTTCGCCAATGCCGACGCGACCCTCGCGGCGTGCCATGTGTCTGAGCACGTCCATGACCCTTGCCACATCGATGTTGTTGGGGCATCGAGTTGTGCATGATTCGCAGGTGGCACAAAGCCAAATGGACTTGCAGGCAAGCACGGTGTCTCTCTGCCCGGCCTGCACCAGCCGCATGATCTGGTTTACCGGAAAATCGTAGGCGAAAGTATAGGGGCAACCGGCCGTGCAGTTGCCGCACTGGTAGCACAGGCTGATCTTCTGCTCGGACTGTTCCTCCACCATGCGGACGAAATTCGCGTCGAACTGGCTCGATAGATTGATGGTATTCATGATACTCTACCCAAATCTCCTTTTAGGGTGTTCCTGTTAACTTCGGCTATGCACAAGTATACAGGACCCATTCATATAAAAACAGTAGGGTTAGAGAGATATTTTCGTCGGCATAATACTCTTAACCGCTTTCGGCCTGCATCCAAAATCTTGATTTGTGCAATGATTCTTTTGACCTGCCGCATTTTCGCGAATTTGAGGCGGGGAAACGGGTGCGGGATGAATTTGAAAAGAATTTGTGCGTTTTCAGGTTAACCAAATTTTTGGTTTGTGCAAATCTTCTTTTGGCCCGATTCCGACCGCTCGATATCCGCAAAAAGCGGTTCCGCTCCGGGTTACTCCGGAGGGTAATCGCACATTTCCGCCGAAATTATGCTAAGCGGCTTGTGCAAGGCCATTTTCCCGCGAGAGCGTTTTTTGCCCATTCGGGTTTGCAATGTTTTCACAATTTAACCTCCGGAATAACGAAACCGAACCGAAACAGACCGTAAAGGAAGTTGAAATTAAGCACTGTGAACCTGAAATGCACGAGGAAGAATCATGCGAGGGTATTTGTCGCATAAAAATCAGTGAATGATCCTGTCTTTTCTCTAACCCTGAGATGGGAACAAATTTTACCCGGATTTCCAATCAGGGTGCATTTCGTTTCCTTGAAAATATCGCATTGACTATAATATCAACTCAATAGTTCCGGGATTATTCAGCCTCCCCGGCAGCTCATATGGACTGAATGGAAATGACGATGCATAAGAAGTCAAACGCGCGGGAATCTACTCTGTCACCCCAAACCGAAATTATCCTGAACAGCATTGCGGACGGGGTTTTCACAGTTGACCCTGAATGGAGGATCACGTTCTTCAATGATGCTGCGCAAGAGATTACGGGGGTCTCTTCTTCCGAAGCCATCGGACGTCCCTGTTGCGAGGTCTTCCGGGCCAACATCTGTGAATCGACCTGCGCCTTGAAATCCACAATGGAAACGAAAAGAGCCATAATCAACAAACCCGTCGTGATCCTTCGGGCGGACGGCAAGGAAATCCCTATAAGTGTCAGCACGGCTTTGCTCAAGGACAAATCGGGCAGGATCATCGGCGGGGTGGAGACATTTCGCGACCTGAGCCTCGTGGAAACACTGCGAAAGGAAATCGAACGCCAATATCGTTTCCAGGATATTATCTCCAAGTCCCGCGTGATGAAGCAGATCTTTTCGATCCTCCCAGAGGTGGCTCAAAGTGAAAGCACGGTGCTGATCCAGGGAGAAAGCGGAACGGGGAAGGAACTCCTTAGCCGCGCCGTTCACAGCCTGAGCCCGAGAGCAAAAAGGCCGTTTGTTGCTGTAAACTGCGGTGCGCTTCCCGATACGCTGCTGGAATCCGAGCTTTTCGGCCATGTCGCAGGGGCATTCACGGACGCAAAGCACAGCCGGGCCGGACGGTTCGCTCTCGCTGAAGGAGGGACCTTATTCCTCGATGAAATCGGAGACATTTCTCCGGCATTCCAGGTCCGCCTGCTGAGGGTCCTCGAGGAGCATGCCTATGAACCGCTTGGGTCTTCGAAGAGCGTAAGAACAAACGTAAGAATCATTACCGCAACCAATAAGGACCTATCTCAGCTGGTCCTGGAGGGTTCCTTTCGGAAGGACCTCTATTATCGAATAAACGTGGTGAAGCTGGAGTTGCCTCCTCTCGCCCGACGCAAAGAAGATATTCCCCTTCTTTCCGAACACTTCATCGAACGCCTGAACAAACTCAAAAACAAGAACATTGCCGGATTGACTCCGGAAGCCATGGCAATATTTATGCGCCATAATTGGCCCGGGAACATCCGGGAACTGGAAAATGTAATAGAGTACGCATTTATCCTCTGCCGCGACGGGCTTATTCAACCCAAATGCCTGCCCGACTATCTCAGCCTAAATGGATCAAAAATTCCTGATTTTGCGGGATCCAGCCTCATCGATGCAGAAAAGCGCACGATAATCAAGGCGCTTGACCGCAACGGTTGGCGCCGGATGGCAACCGCCCGCGAACTCGGGATAGATAAGAACACCCTGAGGCGCAAGGTGATCAGGCTGAACATTCGCGAACAAGGCGAATCCGAAGATAGATAAGAACCGCTCTCCTCCAACCCTCCTCGGTTTTCTTTTCCCGGACCTGTTCTTCAAGCAGGTTCAAACTCACCACCGTCTTCGATATTGATTTGTTTTCCTCGGAGTTCCTGCCTGGGAACAATTTGCATCCCATTCCGCGCCTAGAGGGAACAATCAGTTCCCATTCCATCGTGGTTCCTTCTTCGACGACAAGGCAGGATCCAGTCCCCATCCCGGTTATCCTCCAAATGGCCCGTTTCTTGATTAACTCCTTTCCTGAGTGCGATCCGACCCTGAGAAGAAAGGATAAGGAGGACCATGCCGGCCATTCCGGTTTTTCGAGCCCGGGTAGCGCCAGTGCTCGACTGGTGTTCGAAAATACTGATTTTTCCTGAACAAGGGGAGGACCTCCAATCGTATCGAGAGATCGATGTGATGGAAAAGAATATCTTCAAGGTGATGCAAATCCTGCGTGAGCAGGGTATCAAGACCCTTATCTGCGGGGCTCTGAGTCCCGAGACGTTGAACTACGCCGAAAGTATCGGTTTACAGATCATCCACGGGGTCGCGGGCGATATCGCGGAAATTTTGCAGGCGTACCGGGAACAAAAACTGGATCAGCCCCGGTATTGGCTTCCCGGGTGCAGGGGACAGCGCCGATACAAAGCCGGCGCGACCTGCAATGAAAAAGGAACGATCGCAGGCGGGCCGGGAGGGTTTTGCGTCTGCCCCAAATGCGGAGCGAAAAGGGAACACGAACGCGGGATACCCTGCTCACAGGTCCGCTGTTTGTCATGCAACAGTTCGATGACCAGGGGATGAGTTTCGGCAAGGACCCCGCACCGTGCCGTGTCCAAAGATGAGTGCTGACGACGATCCGTTTCACCTTGGGGGTAATCCGGCCTCCTTGCAAGAATTCGACATCGTGATTGCGGACAGGATAGGCCGGAGCTTCCGGAGAGAACGTCGTCATGTTTTCAGATAGCCGGAGCGCCGGCAGACGAGGTGCAAAGCATGAGAATAGCAATAACAAGTGAAGGTCCCGGCCTGGAAGACCAGGTGGACCCGAGGTTCGGCAGGGCTGCAGGTTTCGTTGTCGTTGACCTCGAAACCATGGATACCCGCTATGTCGATAACGGCAAGTCCCAGGTAATGGCCCAGGGCGCAGGCATTCAGGCGACCGAAATAGTTGCCGGTGAAGGAGTCGGTTGTGTTCTCACGGGATATGTGGGGCCGAAGGCGTTCCGGGCGCTTTCCGCCGTTAAGATCTCGGTTGTGCAGAACCTGGACGGCATGACGGTACGCCGGGCGATCGAGCGTTTCCAAAGCGGAGAATTGAAACCGGCGGATGGGCCGAACAGGAGTCCGGGACGATGATTGTTTCCGTTGCCAGCGGCAAAGGAGGCACGGGCAAGACCACTGTGGCAGCCTCCCTTGCGAGTGTCTGGGGGAAACCACTTATCGCAGTCGACCTGGATGTGGAAGAGCCCAACCTGCACCTGTTTCTGCGCCCTGAAATCGAGGAGACCATCAAGACTTATCTGGAAGTGCCGGCCGTTGACGAATCCAGATGCACGCATTGCGGCGCCTGCTCTGAGTTATGCCAGTTCAAGGCTATCAGCGTGATGGGCACATTGGTCCTTACATTTCCGGAAATGTGCCATGGATGCGGAGGCTGCATCGCTTTGTGTCCGGAGAAAGCGCTTTCGCCCGGGGAGAGGGAACTGGGAGAAATAGGCCGGGGCCATGCGGGTGAAGTGGAATTTCTCATGGGCCGGTTGCGGATAGGTGAAGCGATGAGCCCCCCTTTCATGCGCCAGGTCAAATCGAGGCTCAGGGAGATTATATCGGCCGAAGGCTCCGATGCGATTATCGATGCTCCTCCGGGGGTCAGCTGTCCGGCGGTTAATGCGGTCATCGACAGCGATGTGATCGTCCTGGTGACCGAGCCGACTCCCTTCGGCTTCCATGATTTCAAGCTTGCATGGGAAGCGTTCTCTTCGCTGGGCAAGCCGATGGGCACAGTCATAAATCGTGCCGGTGTCGGCAATGAAGAGGTTTATTCGTTTTGCAGAAGCAAAGGGTTACCCATTCTGGCTGAAATTCCTTTCGAGCGGGCCATTGCGGAGGCCTATGCCCGCGGCTTGGTGATCGCGGACCTGTCGGAGGAATTGAGACATGTGTTCGTATCCATGCATGTGAAGATTTGCGAATTGGCCGGAACACCGGTTCCCGCGGAGGCGGCCCATGCGTGAAGTGCTCATTATCAGCGGCAAGGGTGGAACGGGTAAGACATCGCTCACCGGAGCATTTGCCCATCTGGCATCGAACAAGATCATCTGCGACCTGGATGTAGACGCCCCGGATCTTCATCTGCTGCTCCATCCGACAAATTGTCAAAGCGAGGAATTCCATTCCGGGTATGAGGCCAGGATCGTCCCTGACGAATGCACCGGCTGCGGAATATGCGCATCCATGTGCCGATACGATGCCGTGCGAAGCAACGGGAACGGGTTTTCAATCGATCCCCTCCGTTGCGAAGGCTGTAAGGTTTGCGTCAAGTTCTGCCCGGCCGGGGCCATTCAGTTTCCGCTGAAGCACTGCGGCCGTTGGTACCTGTCGTCAACCAGGTTCGGCCCGCTTGTCCATGCTCAGCTCTTTCCCGGTGAAGCAAATTCCGGACGGCTTGTCATGGTTCTCAAGCAACAGGCACGGGACCTGGCCAAGTCCTATGGGAAGAGGCTCATCCTTTGCGATGGTGCGCCGGGAATCGGATGCCCCGTAATCAGTTCCCTTTCCGGTACCAACCTCGCGGTTGCGGTAACCGAGCCTACACCCTCGGGGCGGCATGACCTCGAAAGGGTTGCCGAGGTCTGCAACCATTTCAAGGTCGCATTCGCCGTCATCATCAACAAATGCGATCTCAACAATGAAGAGACCGAGAAAATCGAAGCTTTTTGCCGGTTGCATGGCTACCCGGTTATCGGGAGGCTCCCGCATGATCCGGTTGTAACGAAAGCGATGGTACAAGGCCACGTGGTCACTGAATTGCCCGAAACCGGGTTTAGCCTGGAGTTGCGAAGAATATGGCTCCGAATCGAAGACCTCGCCGGGCTTGTGACAATCAGTGCTCGTGGCAGGTTTCAGTAATGGGCGGGCAATGCGCCCGTCGAATTAATCACGATCAACTATGAGGTAGAATAATGAAAAGCATCACTGTAGCCGTTCCCTCTACTCTTCCCGGAGGCATGGACTCTCCTCTCGGCGCTCACTTCGGACATTGTGACCTCTATACCCTGGTGGAAATAGCAGACGACAAGATACAGAACGTTCGCCTTTTGCCGAATGTGCCTCACCAACAGGGCGGGTGCATGGCCCCGGTAAATCATCTCGCCCAAAACGGCGTAAATACCCTGATTGCCGGCGGGATGGGCATGCGGCCGCTCATGGGTTTCAACCAGGTTGGAATCAACGTGATGTATGCCGGCGGCTTTCAAACGGTCGGAGAGGCTGTCCAGGCTTTTTTGCAGGGAAGTCTCCGGCAGTTCACGAGCGATTACACATGCGGCGGCGGAGGCGCGTAAATCTAAGGCCTTGATTCATCAAATGCAGGATATCTTGAGCTACAAATGTTGGAGGGAGGAATAGTTATGGGCCAGATTGAATTCAAAGGCAGGAGTTTCGAAGTTGACGAAGACGGCTTTATTGCCAGCTTTGAAACGTGGTGTCCCGAATGGGTCGATTATGTGAAGACGTCCGAGGGGATTGCCGAGTTGACCGAAGAGCACTGGAAGGTCATTCACGTGCTTCAGGATTATTACAGGAAGCACGGGATCGCCCCGATGGTCAGAATCCTCACCAAGGTCACGGGATATAAACTCAAGTATATCTATGATCTGTTCCCCTCGGGACCGGGTAAAGGTGCCTGCAAAATGGCAGGTCTGCCTAAGCCGACCGGTTGTGTTTAACGACCGGATTTCAACGGCTTGCCTCGGAGTACGGCCTGTCTGCGCCAGGCATGGAAGAAGAAACGGAGATTCAATGTTGCACATTCTTTTGGTTGGTGTCCGACCGGATCGCATGCGTTCGTTCGTCAAAGCATTGACGTCGGACCCGGAAGTCTGTTTTGAGCAGGTCACCTCGGGGGCTGAAGCACTGGGCACCGTTCGTGCCAAATGTCCTCATTTGGTGATTATCGACTCAGAGGTTCCGGACGTCGATTCGCTCGAACTGGTGAGGAGAATGATCTGCATTAATGCGATGGTCAATACAGCCGTGGTCAGTTCTCTCTCCGATGCGGATTTTCACGACAAAAGCGAAGGCCTGGGTATCCTCTGCCGATTGCCGCCCGATCCGAGTGCTGATGATTCGGCGGCTTTGCTGCGGAAGTTGCGGAGCGTTCTCGGGATAGGCGAAGCCGTTTTTGAATGAAGGAAGGCAAAAGCGCATTCCGGCCTAAATACACTAACAACTGAATGGGGAATCAGATGCCTATATTCGAATTTCTTTGTGCCTCCTGCGGAAATATGTTTGAGAAACTGGTGTACGGGAGTGATGAAGTAAACTGTGAAAAATGTGGGAGCACTGAAACAACAAAACTGCCGTCCAAATCTTCCAGCCTTTCCGGAACCAGGCAGCAAGGCAGGGTGCCCGAAACCGGGGATACGGGATGCTGCGGTTCTGCTCCTGCTTCCCGGGGCTGTGTCCCCGGAAGCTGTTGCGGCAAAGCCTGATTACTTTTAACCATGCTTCAAACAAAATGCAGGGAGAATGAAAATGGCAAATTTTCTTTTCGTACTGGGCAAGGATGACAACGAGGCTGCAACCAGATGCTTCCAGTTGACAAAAATCGCCCATACAAAAGGCCACAAATGTAATTTGTTCTTTATCGACGGGGGCGTTTTGTGGGCAGACAGGACCCGCGACCTCACCGTGAAGACCGTTACGGGGGATTGTCCCAACGACTATCTGCCTTACCTGGTTGAGAAAGAAGTTCCCATCGGAGTCTGAGTGCCCTGCGCCAATGCTCGTCAGGTTGACGAGTCGAAGTTCTTCCCCAATATGGGCCTCGACGGGGGACCGCATCTGATAGACCTGGCCGCGGAAGCCAAGGTGTTCAACTTTTAAGAGTGAGTGGGGGTTCCGATTATTATCGGCCCCTCATGCGGATTCAACTTGCAGTAAAGACATTCCAGGGTGTTTCTGTCGTGGAGGAGGATCAAAACGGCCCTCGAAAAACCATTCAGGCAGCCAGAAGTGTCATGCTCCGAAACCGCCCGTAATGGATCGTGCGGATGTCGCGTTATTTTGACGACCATGGCCAAACCGGAATCGTGCTATTATCATACGGACGTGCCGTCAATCTATAGATCGAAAATGGAGCACCTGATGGAGACCTTCCAGATCAAGACACCATCGCATTCGGCTGCAGTGGACATCACCGACCGTGTTTCCGCCGCATTGAAGGAAACGGGCGTACGGGACGGCATCTGCCTTGTCTACGTTCCGCACACCACGGCCGGTCTGATCATAAACGAAGGAGCCGATCCGGACGTCATGGACGACGTGCTGACGACTCTCGACAAAATGGTTCCATGGAAGGGTGCATACAAGCACGGCGAAGGGAATTCCGCCGCCCACATCAAGTCGATCCTGGCCGGAGGCAGCGTGCAGGTGATCGTCGGTTCGGGAAAACTCGTCCTGGGGACCTGGGAGCGAATTTTTCTGATGGAATTCGACGGGCCGCGGATGAGGAAGGTATTCGTGGAATGCAGGGGGTGACGGCGCCCATCCCAAGTAGTCAATTCACTACCAATACAGCCACATCAGTCCTGAATATGCGCAACCGGGCCTCCTCCCGGTTGTCAAACCCTTAGACTCAGGGCCGAAAACCCGCAAATCTCCATTCTCCGATACACCCATTGTTCTCTGGATTTACCCCCCAACAAATTCCCGATCTTCGCGGTTGTCCCCATTGAGACAAACCGCCTTTTGTCTGATCCTCCTTTCAGAACCTCAGACAGCGGCGCGCCGACGGCCAACACTCCTCCTCGCGTCGAAGGCGCAGCCGAAAAAAAGGAGACCGTTATGGGAAAGAGACTGGCTTATACAGCGATGTTTTTTCTGTTCCTGGGCTTCTCGGAGCCGGCTTGGGCCTTACTGAGCGCGGAAGAGGAACTCGGCAGGAAACTCTACTTTGACACCATACTCTCGGTTCTCAGGAACCAATCCTGCAGCACATGCCACGATCCGGCAGCCGGTTTTGCCGATTCCCGGAGAACGCCCGTTTCACAGGGGTCCATTCCGGGAAAATTCGGAGAACGTAATGCGCCAAGCTCGGCATACGCAGCTTTCGCCCCCTTCTTTCACTGGGACAGTACCCTTGGGCTCTATGTCGGGGGCCAATTCTGGGATGGGCGCGCCAATACTCTGGCCGACCAGGCGGGAGGTCCCCCGCTCAATCCCATGGAAATGGCCATGGCAGGCAAGATGGACATCATTTCCCTGCTGGCCGTCAATAGGGCATACGTGATGCTGTTTGCCAAAGCATATAAATTCGACCTGTTCCGTGCGGTCGTGACCCTGCCGGGCGTGGATGCCGCCTTCGCACTCATGACAAAAGCGATTGCGGCCTTCGAAAAAACAACAGGCTTCAACAGTTTCAACTCGAAGTTCGACTATTATCTTCAGGGGAAAGTCACCCTGACAGCAGCCGAACTGAACGGCCTGAACATCTTCAACGGTGTCGGGAAATGCTCCGGGTGCCACGTGAGCACACCGGGTACGGCTCCGGACGGGGTATCGCAGATTCCGCCCCTTTTTACCGATTACACCTACGACAACCTCGGCCTGCCAAGGAACATGAACATCCCGGCATACAGGATGAACCCGGATAATGTCGATAAAGGCCTGGGAGGACGCCCGGAAATCGCCGCAAACGATCCGATGGGACTGCAGGTAGGCAAGTTTAAGGTCGCGACGCTCAGGAATATAGCCCTCACCGCTCCTTACGGCCATAACGGCGTGTTCAAAACACTGGCACAGATAGTTCACTTCTACAACACACGCGATGTACTGGGGGCGGTCTGCACCGACAACAACGATGCCGGGTTTGGAACGATCTGCTGGCCAACTCCCGAAGTGATGATGAACGTCAACAACAGGGAGTTGGGGAATCTCAGCCTTACCTCTGCCCAGGAAGCGGACCTGGTCGCATTCCTGAATACCCTGACCGACAACTACGTCGATCCGGCAACCGGCCTGCCTCCGGCAACGCTCCCGCCGGTAATCTTACCGCCAATGCCATAGACGAACCAACACTCCCCTGGAAGACCGGATCGGGAATGACGACATGCCCCTTCCGGTCTCTTGTCTCCAGCTTCCCGTCCGGGCTCGTTTATGTCCTGCAACGGGAAAACGGCGGAAGAATATCTCTATTCCGGCAGGATAGTTGTATCGAAGGACAAAAGGCAGGCACAAAAAGGAGAAAGCCAGGCGGGAGGAACCTGGCTTTCCAAGAGAGAAACATGAGATGGTTTAGCTAAGCGAGTATGAAGATAGTAAAACACGGAAAGAAAAGTAATCGGGTAAAGGGAGTATTTCACCCTATATTTTACTGTATTCTCAATATGATCCAAATACTGCCGAGCCTCACGCATGTCGTCGTGTTTGTCGCATTTTGCATGTTAAATCCAACGATTACGTCTGAATTACGAGCACCTGGGAACGGGTACAATCCGCACTTCCGGGTATTTGCCCGCTCGCAACTGCAGCGACGGCAAGCGAGCCGCAGTTATGAACGAAATCTGGAAGTTGTAAGGAAAACCGTGGAATCCCCGGCTTGTCCGCACAGTGCCCTATTTCCTACAGTTAGCCGGCAAATACGCTTTTATCAGAGTACCGAGGCCCTCCTGCGATTGAATCTCCATCCAGCCGCATGAAAGTTCGGCGCGCTCTTTCATGCTGAGGATTCCAAGCCCCGTGCCGGGCAGAGCGGCCGGGTCGAAACCGTGGCCGTTGTCCCTGACCTGCAGGTGCAGGGAGTCTTCCACCCGGGCGAGTCTTACTGCCGCCTGCGTGGCTCCGCTGTGCCTGGCGATGTTGCTGAAAGCGTCTTCCACTATGCGGAAGATGACGACCTTAAGATCCTCAGGAATTTCTCCCTCTTCGATTTCAAGCAGGAGTTCAACATTGATATCGGGATTGAGCGCCTGGAACCTGCGTGCAAACCAGCCGACCGTGGTGAGAAGCCCCAGGTCGTCGAGCATGGACGGGCGCAAATCGGTGATGATTCTCCGGGACTGGTCCAAAGCCTGCTGGACGACTTGAACGATCGATTTCAATTCCTCATACTGAAATCGCCCTTTTCTGGCCAGTTCCAATGAATTTTCGAGGCTGAATTTTATGCCGGTCAACGCGGTTTCCAGACCGTTGTGGATTCCGTCCGCGATAGCCTTCCGCTCCCCTTCCCGGTTCGACAGGAGTTGAGCGGACAAACACCTGAGCCGGCTTTCGGATTCCTGGAGAACCTCTTCTTCCTTCTTACGGTCCGAAACATCCTCGATGATGGCGATGCCGCCCGTGACGGAGCCGTCGGCCGATGTTATAGGCCCGTAATCGGCCTTGAGGTAGGAAATCTTCCCTCCCGTGACCGAGAGATAGTTTCCTTCATAGCAGGAACACCGCCCGGAAATGCAGCTCTTTACAGCCGCCTTCATCTTCTTGTTCTTCAGCGAAGAGAGGAGATTGAAGCCTATGAACTTCTCCCGCGAGGATCCCCATATTTCGATGATTCTTTTATTGCAGTCGGTTACGACCCCATTGGCGTCGAAATGAAAAATACCGAGGGGGGTGTGTTTGAATATCTGGCGATATTTTTCCTCGGATTCCCTCAGCTTCTCCTCGGCCTGCCTCTGGGCCGTTATATCCTGAATCGATTCCACAGCCCCGACGATTCTGCCCTCCAAGTCGTACAGAGGCGCGGCTTTGGCCCTGAGAATAGCCCCTTTCCCCTTGTTGACAAGCGGGCAGAAAGCCTCTCCGGAACAAACCTCCCCGGATTTATCCAGGGATGCGTATAAGGGCTCGAGGCCCGTTACCCTGCCCAGGGCAAAATCGACGACGATCGGCCTGGCGATGCCGTAAAAAGGCACCGCGTAAATGTATTCGCCCTTTCCCAGGACCTCGGACCTTCCAACGCCGGTCATTTCTTCGATTGCCCTGTTCCAGGCTGTGATACGACCTTCTATGTCAACGGCGAATGTTGGGTCGGGCAGGAATTCGAAAATATCTGCCACATTGTCCGAAACGGAGTGAAATCCGTTCGGAACACGGAGCAGACTCGAAGATTCCATGGGCCAGATGGTCGACCGATCTGCCGGAGGGTACAAATCCCTGTATTTTTCCTCTTCCACTTTCAACTACCTCCGAAGGACCGGAACGGGCGAAAAACATCATGAGATCGAACCGGAACGGGGAATTACTTAGACTTTTCTTATCATAGAATCCGTTTTTTACAAATCGATTTACCGTCTTCACCGGAAATTCTGGACATGACACATTTTTTGCTGAATAATCAATGCTCTTATGGATTGAGGAGAATCGAATCTCCGGGAACTCGGCTTTCGAATCCGCATTATCCTCGAACCGGTTTACCTGTTGGGAAACTATGGATCGGATTCAGAACACGATATCTGACTCTTCTACTCTGGCCAAAGCCTTCCTCCGGCACTTGGTCGTTCCGGCCCTGATGCTCCTCTTCATCCTGATATTCGGAACCGTCGGGTTCCTGATTATCGGAGACGGCAAATGGGGCCTTTTCGACTGCGCCTATATGACCAGCATAACACTCACCACCGTCGGTTACGGCGAGGTACTGGACGACTTTGGCACAAACGGGCGCTCTTTTGCGATGGTGCTGATGTGGCTGGGGATGGGTGTGACCCTGTACGCCGTATCGACCATTACCGGATTCGTAGTCGAGAAGAATTTGTCGCGAATTTTGAAGGAGCGTAAGATGGAAAGGCGCATCGCTGCGCTGCGGAACCATTTTATTGTCTGCGGAGCCGGAAAAACCGGCTTCAACGTCCTGAATGAGATGATTGCATCCAGACGTCCCTGCGTGGTGATCGAAGTCAGGCCCGAACGACTGGAATGGATGCGAAAACAGTTTGAGGATATCTATTTCATCCAGGGCGATGCAACCGAAGAAGAAGTGCTCCAGCGCGCAGGCATCCGCAGGGCCTCAGGTCTGCTCGCTACCCTGGAAGACGACAGCCATAACCTTCTCATTACCGTACAGGCTCGCTACATCAACCCCAATCTCAAGATCGTGACGCGCTGCCAGGAAAACAACCTGACCGACAAATTCTACAGGGCGGGCGCGAACTATGTCGTAAACCCGGCGTTTATCGGCGGTATGCGCATGGCGAGCGAGATGGTCCGACCGCATGTGGTGTCGTTCCTCGACCGGATGCTCAGGAGCAAGGACCAGACTGTACGCGTTGAGGAAACCACTATCTGTGAAGGATCGCCCTGGGCGGGCCGCACGCTCCGGGACCTCGACGTCCATCGAAAAACAGGCCTCATTCCCATTGCAATCAAAAGCCCGGAAGACGACGATTTCCATTACAACCCCGCCCCCGACAGCGTCCTCACCCCGGGAACGGTCATGATCGTCATCGGAACTCCGGACCAGATAGCCGAATTGGAGCAGTACTGTACGGAGGACGGAAGATAGATGATAGACGAAAAATCACGACCGGAAGTAATTGACTACAGCGGCTGAAACGGTTGTTACCCTCCTCGCCCCCCGACGAATTGCACCTTGCCCCTACGCGCACCGCCGGCAAATACCTGAGCCGGCCGCCTTGTATGGCCGCCTGCCGACAAAACAGATAAACCGCGGCTTCCCGAGATGCTTTTCTTCCGTCCCCCGCCTTCCGTCCTCCGCCAAAAAATTAGCACTCAACTCAATTAATTGCTAACAGAACGCTTTAAACCCGAAGAATCATGGTTATCTTTGGTTTCAACTTTCAGCTTTCACAATAATTCCATGCCGTTGTACGGTCTTGATGAGTGATGGCTGATTTACATAGCAAACAGGACTCACCCGAAAGGAGGGAAGATCCATGGCTAAGGCTGTAGGCATCGATCTCGGTACAACCAACTCAGTCGTCGCTATCTGGGAGGAAGGAAAGGCAACCGTTATCCCCAACTCCGAGGGTTCGCGCCTGACTCCTTCCGTTGTCGCATACACGGAAGACGGACAGCGCCTCGTTGGACAAATCGCCAGACGGCAGGCAATCCTCAATCCGGAAGCCACGATCTATTCAGCAAAACGTTTTATCGGCCGTAAATGGGGCGAAGTCGATCAGGAAACAAAGACAGTCTCCTATAAGGTAGTCAGGGGGCCCAATGACGCCATCCGCTTCGACGTGCGCGGAAAGCAGGTATCCCCCGAGGAAGTCTCGGCCCAAGTGCTGCGCAAGCTGGTGGACGACGCATCCAAATATCTCGGAGAAAAGGTGACCGAGGCGGTCATTACCTGCCCGGCCTACTTCAACGACGCTCAGCGCCAGGCGACGAAGAATGCCGGCGAAATAGCGGGTCTCAAGGTCCTGCGCGTAATCAACGAACCGACGGCGGCCGCGCTTGCGTACGGGCTCGAAAAGAAAAAGAGCGAGACCATTCTCGTGTTCGACCTCGGCGGCGGAACCTTCGACGTTTCCATTCTCGACGTGGGCGACGGGGTCATGGAAGTTCGCTCGACATCGGGGGACACGCACCTTGGCGGCGACGACTTCGATAAGAGGATCGTCGATTACGTTGCTGAGGAATACAAAAAAGACATCGGCGTCGATCTGCGTAATGACAGACAGGCTCTCCAGAGGCTCTATGAGGCTGCGGAGAAGGCTAAGATCGAACTCTCGGCCACCACTGAGACCCAGATCAATCTGCCGTTCATCACAGCGGATGCGACAGGTCCAAAGCACCTCGTCATGAAGCTCACCAGAGCGAAATTCGAGGACCTGACCCACGACTTGGTCCAGCGCTGCATGAGTCCTGTCCAACAGGCGCTCTCCGATGCAAAACTGTTGGCAAAGGACCTCGATGAAGTCATCCTGGTTGGCGGATCGACTCGAATTCCGGCGGTCCAGGAGCTGGTAAAGAAACTCACGGGCGGCAAGCAGCCCAATATGAGCGTCAACCCGGACGAAGTCGTCGCGGTCGGAGCGAGCATCCAGGCGGCCGTGCTCAAAGGTGAAGTCGAGGACGTCGTTCTTCTCGATGTCACGCCTCTTTCGCTTGGCGTGGAGACTCTCGGCGGTGTCATGACCAAGCTGATAGAGCGGAACACGACGATTCCGGCGAGGAAAGAGGAAATCTTCTCGACCGCCGACGAAAACCAGACTGCGGTCGACGTCGTCGCGCTGCAGGGCGAGCGCGAGATGGCACGTGACAACCGTGTTCTGGGAAGGTTCAGGCTCGAAGGGATCCGCCCTGCGCCGCGCGGTATTCCTCAGATCAAGGTGACGTTCGATATCGACGCAAACGGGATTCTGAGCATCACGGCTCGTGACCAGGAAACGGGCAAGGAGCAGGCGATAACGATTTCGGAGTCCACGAACCTCTCCAAGGACGAAGTGGAGAAGATGGTTCGGGATGCAACTTCGAATGCCGCGGAGGACAAACGCCGCCGCGAGACCGTGGAGGCCCGCAATACCGCGGACACCCTGGCCTATCAGCTCGAACGTTCGTTGCGCGACCTGGGCGACAAAGTCCCCGTAAACGAAAAGGCGCGTGCGGAGCAGCTGATCGAGGAGACCCGGAAAGCCGTCCAGGATGAGAACATCGGCAAGGAGCGGTTCCAGCAGCTTGCGAGCGATCTGCAGCAGGCATCCCAGATGCTTGCCTCGATCGCCTATCAGCAGGCGGGGGCCGCTGCCGGCTCAAGCGCATACGGGCCTGGAACGGGACCTCAGCCGGGAGTGGGACCTTCCGGCGGTCACAGACCGCGTCCAGGCGGCGGAGACGATGTAATCGACGCGGAGTTTACGGAACAGTAATGCTTTAGAAGTCGGGAGGTTTTGATTCAGCCGGCAAACGCTGTCCCTGGATTTTCTCACGCGAAGACGCGAAGGCGCGAAGAAATATGGATTGTGAGAAATATTCAGGGACAAAGAAAAAAGTGATGGTACAAAAAACAGAGATAGCGAGCGGGTTACCCGGCTCGGCAATGGTGATCGCTTCTCTTCTTCGTGTCTTCGCGGCTTTACGTGCTAAGGCTCTGACAAGCATTTGCCGGAGAATCCGGATTCGCGTTTCTCGTAGGAGTCCGGATTTATTTGGGTTTGCAATTTGACGGTCTTTCAAGAAATAATTCCCCGGCGGTAAATGCCGGCCGAAAACGAGTATCCGGGACAGGACCGGGAAAGGCCTCTTCGCAGGCCAACCCGCGCCCTTCCCAGCCGACGCACCGGCGAACAATGGCGATGCAATTATATGCTGACTTCTAGAGGAACTGACGAGACCTTATGGCTGTCAAATACAGGGACTACTACGAAATCCTCGGCCTCAAAAGAGGGGCCGCCCAGGACGAGGTGCAGCGGGCGTACAGGAAACTCGCCCGTAAATACCACCCGGACGTGAACAAGGCTTCGGATGCGGAAGAGAAATTCAAGGAGATAAACGAAGCCTACGAGGTCCTGAAAGACCCCGAAAAGCGGAAGATGTACGACCAGCTGGGGCCGAACTGGCAATCCGGCCAGGATTTCAGGCCGCCTCCGGGCTGGGACGTGCACTTCGATTTCGGCAAAGGAGGAGGCGCCCAGCAGGGTGAATTCCAATGGGGCGGAGCCGGAGGGTTCAGCGACTTTTTCGAGACGCTGTTCGGAGGGAGAGGTTTTCGACAGGCTCAGGGTCCGGGAGGACCGGGCGGCTTCGGCCGAGGCCCTAATGTCTGGCGCCAGGCAGGAGCGGACCAGGAGACGACCATCCGCATCAGCCTGGAAGAAGCTTTTCGCGGCGGCACCAAGCCGATAGTTCTCCAGTCTCAGTCGATAAATCCGAACGGCCAGATAGAGGTCCAGGAAAGGCGCTACGACATCAAGATCCCGGCCGGGGTTCTGCCGGGCCAGAAAATTCGCCTCTCCGGCCAGGGCGGAGAAGGCATGGGAGGAGGCCCTCGCGGGGACCTGTACCTGAAGGTCGAAATCGACCCGAATCCACATTACAGGATCCAGGACCGCGATATTTACATGGAAGTGCCGGTCGCACCGTGGGAGGCCCTGCTCGGAGCGGAGGTCCAGGTATCGACCCTTTCGGGCAACATCTCCCTGAAAATCCCTCCCGGCACTCAGAGCGGGCAGAAGCTGCGCCTGCGGGGCAAGGGAATGCCGAACCCGAGGGGCAACCCGGGAGATCTCTACGTTACGGTAAGCATCAAGATCCCGACGTCCCCTTCTCCGAGGGAAAAGGAACTCTTCGAAGAATTGAAAAAAGTCTCCGGTTTCAACCCGAGACTGTAGCCGAGGTGCGTTGCTATGGCTGAGACGACATCCTTTATGCTTCAGGTGAAATCGGAAACCGAGCATTCTCCTTACTGCACTCTGCACGAGGCTGCATTTCGTGCCGGGCTGCATCCTGAACTGCTGGAAAGGTTCATCCGTCTCGGGTTGATCGAATTCATAGACCGCAAAGGAGATGGGGAACCGCTCTTCGATTCCAGCGTCGTACCTCTTCTCAGGCGGATCCTGAGGCTTCGAAACGAACTGGGCGTCAACTACGCCGGAATCGGCCTCGTCCTGGAGCTGATGTCCCGCATCGAAGCATTGGAAGCCCGCGTGCGGGAACTCGAGAGCTGACGGGGGACGTGTGGCAGTAGAGATTATTCAATATTCTCACGCAAAAATGCTTTAAAGATGATGCTTTAAATGGGGAGGAATTCTCTTATGGATATAAACAAATTCACCATCAAGTCGCAGGAAGCGATGCAGGCCGCGGAGACCAAGGCGACCCGGTTCGGGCACGTCGAGGTCGATGGAGAACATCTGCTGCTGGCCATGCTCGAACAGCCTGAAGGCCTGGCGCCGAGGTTGCTCCAGAGGATGGAGGTCCCGGTCGACAGGATGCGGCAGAGACTGGAAGAAGAACTCAACCGGAAGCCGCGGGTGAGCGGACCGGGAATTGAACCGGGCAAGATATACATCACAAACCGCCTGAACAGGCTTCTGACCGACGCGCAGGAACAGGCCAAAAGGCTCAAGGACGAGTACGTCTCGGCCGAACATATCCTGCTAGCTTTTCTGCAGGAGGGGAACAGCACTCCCGCGGGCAAAATCCTCCAGGAATTCGGGGTAACCCGGGATTCCCTGTTGAAAACCCTCACGGCGGTCCGGGGCAACCAACGCGTCACGAGCGCCACCCCGGAATCCACCTATGAGGCCCTTGCGAAATACGGTCGTGACCTGGTTGAAGAGGCTCGCAGCGGAAAACTCGATCCCGTGATCGGGCGCGATTCGGAAATCCGCAGGGTAATCCGGATCCTTAGCCGTAAGACCAAGAACAACCCGGTACTGATCGGAGAACCGGGTGTCGGCAAGACGGCCATCGTAGAAGGGCTTGCCCACCGGATCGTGCGGGGAGACGTCCCTGAGGGGCTTAAGGACAAGACCATTTTCTCGCTCGACATGGGATCGCTGGTCGCAGGAGCAAAGTTCCGCGGTGAATTCGAGGAGCGGCTGAAAGCCGTTTTGTCCGAGATCAAGGAAGCACAGGGGAGAATTCTCCTCTTCATCGACGAATTGCACACGATTGTAGGGGCCGGACGTGCGGAAGGCTCGATGGATGCAGGCAACATGCTGAAGCCGATGCTGGCCCGGGGCGAGTTGCACTGTATCGGCGCAACCACCCTGGACGAGTACCGCAAGAACATCGAAAAGGATGCGGCGCTTGAGCGGCGTTTTCAGCCCGTGCTCGTCGATCAGCCGACTGTTGAGGACACCATCTCTATCCTCCGAGGGCTCAAGGAGCGCTTCGAAGTCCACCACGGGGTGAAAATCCAGGACAGCGCGCTCGTTGCCGCGGCCGTCCTGTCGAACCGATACATCAGCGACCGGTTCCTGCCGGATAAGGCGATCGACCTGGTCGATGAAGCCTGTGCGATGATCCGGACCGAAATCGATTCGATGCCGGCCGAACTGGACGAAGTCACGCGAAGGGTCATGCAGCTCGAAATCGAGGAAGTGGCCCTGAGCAAGGAACACGACAAAGCGAGCCAGGACAGGCTTACCGCCCTGAAGAAGGAACTCGCCGAACTGCGCGACAAGGCCAATACGATGAAAGCGCAGTGGGAAAGCGAGAAGCAGGCAATAAAAAAGGTGCAGGCCATCCGCGAAGAGATCGAAAAGGTCCGCCAGAATATCGAGGCCTCCGAGCGCGAGTTCAACCTGCAGAAGACCGCCGAGTTGAAGTACGGAGTGCTGCCCGACCTGGAGCGAAAACTCAAAGCCGAAGAAGAACGGCTTGCGAGCGATGAAAAAGGCTCGCGGTTGCTCCGGGAAATGGTCACCGAGGACGAAATAGCCGAAATCATCTCGCGTTGGACCGGCATCCCGGTAACGAGGCTTATGGAAGGCGAGCGCGACAAGCTGCTTCGCCTCGACCAGGAGCTGCACAAGAGGGTGATCGGCCAGGACGAGGCTGTCCAGCTGGTTGCCGACGCGGTCATACGCGCGCGCTCCGGCATCAAGGACCCGAGAAGGCCGATCGGCTCGTTCATCTTTCTCGGACCGACCGGCGTCGGTAAAACCGAACTGGCAAAGGCACTCGCCGAAACCCTTTTCGACACGGAGGAAAACCTCGTCCGAATCGATATGAGCGAGTACCAGGAACGCCACACGGTTTCACGCCTCATCGGCGCGCCTCCGGGATACGTAGGCTATGAGGAAGGCGGACAGCTGACCGAAGCCGTACGGAGAAAACCCTACTCCGTCATACTTTTCGACGAAATAGAAAAGGCCCATACGGACGTTTTCAATACGCTGCTGCAGATCCTGGATGACGGCCGCCTGACGGATTCGCAGGGCCGGACCGTGGACTTCAAGAACACGGTCATCATCATGACCAGCAACATCGGTTCGGAATACCTGCTCGAAGGGGTCACGCCGAGCGGCGAAATTCGCGAAGATGCCCGGGCAAGAGTCATGGGAGCCTTGCGGCATCATTTCAGGCCGGAGTTCCTGAACCGGGTCGACGATATCGTCCTGTTCAAGCCGCTTACCATGGCCGAGATCCAGAAGATTATCGACCTTCTGACAGCGGACCTTGCCCATCGGCTCCAGAACAGGCGGCTTAGCCTGCACCTGACCGATGCGGCAAAAGAGTTCATCGCAAAAGCCGGCTACGATCCCGTCTACGGGGCCAGACCGCTCAAGAGATACCTGCAGCATGAACTCGAAACGCGGATAGCCCGGGCGATAATCTCGGGCCTCATCCCCGACGGCTCGACCATCAACGTGGACGTCCAGGGCGACGAACTGGTCGTGACCCACACCGGAGAGAGCCCGAAAGTCGAGGTGGAGAAGGCGGAAGCAGTCTAGGAGCAGCGAACAGTGAACGGTGAGCAGTGAGTTGAGAAAACTATCCCGGGATAGCTGTAGCTTCAAAGAATATACGGTGCGAGGAGGGTGGGCATCATCGTGCCCACCGCCCAATCCCCCGGAAAGCCAGGCAGGGTGGGAGAGCGTAGCGCGGTGGCTTTATCGTCAATGTTGTTGCTTTGTTGTTGCTTTAAGGAAATGCGCCGCTGGTTCCCAAGGTCCGCCTTGGGAACCCCACCCCCGGCAGGCCGGATAATATCCGGTACGTGCTGAGCCTCTCGGGGCTCCGGTAAAAGACCAACTTGCTGCAATTCCTCACCCGACCATATCCGGCATCCCCTATCTCCTTGACACACAACCCACAATCGGATATACGGAAACCAACCGGAAGTCGAAACTTCCATCCTTTGTTCCACTAATGCCATGAAACTGTAGCATTTTCATCTTGGTCATGAAGGCCGGCGGCAAGCCGGTATTTTTTTGCGTGCTTGCCAAACCAACCAACCCTTTGACCAAAGGCAGGACGGGATGTTTCGACTACTCTCATTACTTCGGACAATTGTTTTTTTCTCCTTCTGTGCTCTCCTTTGCACCGTTGCCCTGTTTCTATTTGCTCCTTCCGCGAATGCCCATTTCGGCGTGATTATCCCTTCGGAAGAGATCGTCACCCCCGACAGTCCCAAGACCATCGAACTCTCCATCAAGTTCCTGCACCCGATGGAATGCCAGTACCTTGAGATGGGCAAGCCGAAGCGCTTCGGCGTGGCACAGCGGGGCAAAATCGAAGATCTGCTCCCGACTCTCTCACCCGCAAAAGGCAACTGCCCTGGCAGGGAAGGCTCTTTCCAGTACTGGACGGCCAAATTCCCGATCAAGAGGCCGGGCGACCATGTTTTCTTCATCGAACCCACGCCCTACTGGGAACCCTCGGAAGACAAGTTCATTGTCCACTATACGAAGACATGCGTGAACGCGCTCGGGCTGGAGCAAGGCTGGGAAAAGCCGATCGGGCTCGAAACGGAAATAGTCCCCCTCACCCGCCCCTACGGGCTCTGGACGGGGAATATCTTTACCGGCAGGGTGCTGCTCAAGGGAAAGCCCGTCCCGAATGCCGTGATCGAAGTCGAATACATGAACGACGCTCCGGAGGCGCGCATCATTCCTCCTGCGGATCCCTTCGTCACGCAGACTCTCCATAGCGACGCGAATGGGGTCTTCTCTTACGCGATGCCAAAAGCGGGCTGGTGGGGTTTCGCCGCTCTACACGATGCCTCGTGGACTTTGAAGAAGGACGGGAAGCCCAAGAAAGTCGAGATCGGCGCCGTTTACTGGGTCAAGACACGGGATATGAAATAGTGAGTCGGCTCCTTTGCCTCCTTGGGCAGGAGATTCTAAATTTCAGGACAAACAAAATGCATCTACAATCCATACTCCGGACCGCCGCTCTCTGTGCCCTTCTCTTCTGCATCACTCCCGCTCTTCCGGCGCTGGCGCACAAGGTGAACGTCTTCGCCTATACGGAAGGCGACAAGATCATGGTGGAGACCTATTTTGCCGACGGCAAGCCGGTCGGAAACGGCAAAATTGCGATATTTTCCAGTTCAGGGGCCAAGCTGCTCGAAGGAACCACGAACAAGGAAGGCAAAGCGAATTTTTCGATTCCGGCAAGGGACGATCTGCGCATCGAGGTGAATGCCTCACTCGGCCATAAGGCGTCCTATATTTTAAAGAAAGGCGAAATGTGAGAAGACGGTTGAGAAAGTGCACCCTCCTTTTGATGGCGGTATTCTGTATTTACATGGCCTCACCGTTGATTTCCCTTGCCGCACAAAGTGAAAATGCGCCGGGGTCCGTTACGGCACCCGAATCGGCGGCATCGCCCGATTACGGGAAACTCGTGGAGGCAATCGAATCGCAGAAAGCCGTTTATCTCCGCGAGGTCGGGCAGCTCAAGCGGGAGATTGCCGCGCTTCGGCAGGAAATGACAAATCCCGGCATCCGGGACGTGGTGGCCGGAATCGGGTACATATTTGGCATGGCCGGGATAGCGCTGTATGTCCAGACGCGCAAGATCAGGAAACAGGCTTAGGCCGGTTGCTCGGCCTGCCGGGATGACGGGATTCCGCGCGCGCTCGGTCGCAAAATGTCCGACAGGCCCGGAGCTTGGGGACCTGGAATTCTTGCGTCAGATCTTGATCTACTTCTGAAAGGAAAAACTTCGTGCACATATCCGACGGCGTTCTGCCCGCTTCCGTTTCGATTGCAGGATTTGCCGCCACTGCGGTGATAGCGGCATGGAGCGCGAGGAAGACAAGGGCGGAAGACCTTCCGAAGATCGCAATCGTGACTTCCGCGTTTTTCGTGGCTTCGCTCATCTCCGTGCCGATTGCCGTAACGAGCATCCATCTGCTCTTGCCCGGCCTCGTTGGCATACTGCTCGGCAGAAGCGCCTTCCTGTCCGTAACGGTCGGGGTCGCCCTGCAGAGCCTCCTCTTCCAGATGGGCGGCATAACGGCGATCGGAGTAAATTCCGTTATGATGGGAGCCCCTGCCCTCCTTTGCGCCGGACTTTTTCAGCTTTTACGGGGCAGAACCCTTGCACGTCACATCATTGCCGGAGCGCTTTCGGGAGGACTGGGAGTCATCATGGCAGCCCTGCTGCTGGTGTTTTTTCTCTGCCTCAGCGGCGAAGACTTCCTGGGCGTGGCAAAGATCGCCGTGCTCTGGCATCTCGTTGTCGCAGCCATAGAGTGCGCCATCTCGGCCTTCACGGTTTCTTTCCTCTATAAGGTGAAGCCGGACGCTCTCAACGTTCCGCTCTCGTCGCTTACGGAAAACCGAGCATGAATACCGCAGCCGGAATAATCGAGGTCCCCGCGGCCGCACTTCTTCCGATAGTCGTCGGCCTTCTGCTTCTTATCGCCCTCTCCTTTCGCATGATCGGAAAAGTGTTTGGAAACGGAGAGAACGGCACCAACGGCGATCTCGACCTGCTCCGCGCGACCTCAGCCTGTGAAGGCGAACCGACCCGGACGTGGGACCCGCGCGTGCGCATCGTATCTGCCCTGGTATTCATTTTCTGCACCGCCTATCTGCACAGCATCGCCCTGGCCTGCGCCGCCTTTTTCCTTTCTCTCATTTCCCTTTTCGTCTCACGGGCATCCTTCCGAAAAGCCGTGACCCGGCTTATGGCCATGAGCGGCTTCCTCGGGATGCTCCTGATCGTCCTGCCTCTTACGGTACCGACGAGATCTGGCGATACGATTTTCGTCCCGTCGGGCTTTTCCGCAATCTCGGCAAACCTCCGCGGGCTTGAAACCGCGGCTTTGATCTGCCTCAAGGCCGGTTCCATCGCTTTCCTGGTGGAAGTCCTGTTCGGGAGCGAGCCGTTTTCGGTATTTCTGCAGGCAATCGAATCGCTAAGAATGCCGCAAACCGCCTGCCGCATGATTGCCCTTGCCCACCGGTATATGTTCGTATTCGGAGACGAAGCGAGACGGATGCTCCGAGGCATGCGCGTGCGCGGATTTCGCGGAGGCGGTTTCGGCAATACGGCGCGGGCATTGGGAAACCTGATCGGAATGCTCTTCGTCCGGAGCCTGGAGCGGACCGAAAGGGTCCACGAGGCAATGCTCTCGCGGGGCTTTTCCGGCAAGACGGCCGGCACGATTGAATTCAGGTCCAAGGTTTCCGACTGGGCCAAGGGGCTTCTTCTCGCAATGCCGGGTGTGGCGTTGCTCGTGCTGGACCGGTTGGGATGAAGAGTGGACAGTGAGCAGTGAACCGGGTTGCGCGCGTATGCCCCTTAAGTTGCTTGTTTCCTTTTTCGTCTTGTGCCCCGGTTTTGAAGCAAAAGCACGAGGTGGGCGTAGGATGGTGACAACCCATCGTCTTTCGGAACGCCCGGGAATGATTGATCGGAAAGGCATGAGTCGGTGCCTGGAAAACGGGAAAGTTGTTATACGGAAAAAAGAAGTCGTGTTCGACAGCCACTGAGCTTCCCGGCGGCTGAGAGGGAAACGAACCTTAAAAAGCGATGGGTTCCCGCTCCGCTCCCACCCATCCTACGGCTCTGTTCCGGTTGGTGGCCATCTCTCAATGGGGGTGCAGTGCCGCAGGCTCTTAAGTCGCCTACAACCTTATCCAGTTGTTTTCTTTCGTGATTTTCGTTCGTGGTTGAAGTTTTTGTCTTTGCCCTTGCTGCTCCAAGTATCGTGGTTGAAAAACGAGGTCGTCTGTGCACCAAAGAGAATACACACCGCATTCCTTCTCCTCAAGGGAGGCCCTTTTCGAGGTCCGGAACCTGAGCTACCGCTACAGGGACGGCAAAAAGGCTCTCACCGGGATCGATCTCACCATCTTCGCCGGAGACAGGGTGGCACTCGTTGGGCACAACGGGGCCGGGAAGACCACGTTCATCAAGCACCTGAATGGAATCTACCGGCCCGAATCCGGCGAGGTCCTGTACAGGGGCAGACCGCTCCGGTCCGAAGCCGACCTCCGGGAGGCGCGCCTCCGCATCGGCGTACTCTTCCAGGACCCCGACGATCAACTATTCTGCAATACGCTCTACGAGGACATAGCTTTCGGGCCGCTCAACCAGGGGCTTTCGGTCGACCATGCGGAAGCACGGGTGAAATTCGCATCCCGTTCGGTCGATCTGGAAGACATGCTCTATAAGGCCCCGCACAACCTGAGCTACGGTCAGAAAAAGCGCGCGGCCCTGGCAACGATATTGTCCATGCAGCCCGAGGTCCTGATCCTTGACGAACCCACCGCAAACCTCGACTCGAAGCAGGAAAAGCTGCTCTGGGAACTCATCCAGGATTTCGCCGGCACGCTCATCGTGATAAGCCACGACCTTGAATTCCTCTACGGCCTCTGCGACCGGGCAATCGTGTTCGAGGCGGGCGCCGTCCACCACGACTTCACGATGAAGGAACTGGTCTCGCAGCCTGCGCTCATGCGCTCCCACGGCCTTGATTTCAACTTCCGCTTCCATTGCTGCCGGGACGGAGACGGGCACACTCACCTTCATGCGGACAGCGGCCTCGTTCACGATCACAGCCATGCCCACCATCATCCCCTTCCGCACGTGCGCGAGGGGGATAATCCCGGAGCAGAAACTTCGACCGGCGGGCATAATTCCCTTCAAAACGGGGCAATCATAAGGCTGGTGAATTATTCCTTCAGCTACCCGGACGGGACTCACGGACTCGAAGGGGTAACCTTCGAAGTCCGCGAGGGCGAAAACGTAGCCATCGTCGGCGAAAACGGCGCGGGAAAATCTACTCTGGCGCATTGCCTGACAGGGATACTCTCCGGCGGGGGTACTCACCTCTTCTCGGGCGCACAGGTAAAGAACGGCTCGAAATCGGATCTCTGGAAGAAGGTGGGAATTGTTTTCCAGAACCCGGCGGACCAGCTCTTCTGCCCTACGGTCGAAGACGAAGTCGCGTTCGGGCCAAACCAGATGAGACTCCCAAAAGGCGAGGTCCGGGCGCGGGTGGAAGAGGCCCTGGATCTGGTCAAGCTGACGGGATTCGAGAAAAGAGTGCCGCTCCACCTGAGCGCAGGGGAGCGGAAAAGGGTCGCAATAGCCGCAGCCCTGAGCATGAAGCCCGAGATTCTCATCCTGGACGAACCCACCGCCCATTTGGATCCGCAGAACGAGGAACTCTTGATAGGGATACTCCAGGGACTTGAGATAACAAAAATCCTCATCAGCCACGATATTCCCCTGATAAGAACGCTTTGCCGCCGGGTCGCCGTCCTTCACAAAGGGAGGATCGTGCGCGATTACAGCCTGGAACATTTCGTCGCCGACCACCACTTGATCTCCCTGAACGGACTCGACTATACATACCGTAACGCATGCCATGAGGAGATACTCGCTCTCCAGAAGGCGGCCGCGCGGAACCACACTTAGATAAAGCCTGCTCGAGCCGAAGTTTATGAAAGCCGGATCTTTTTGTATGTAGTGGCTGCTATTTGGGGAGGTCACAGTCTCCGGATTTTCGGCTACAGTTTTGACATTTACGGATGGGCATTTATGTTATTTATGCGGGTGTTGAATCAATTCATGCAAAACGTGGAACTACATTCATTGCCGGTTATGATAAAAACTCAAGGTCCGTAATAATCGCGGCAGGTTCTCCCGCGTTCAAATGGAAGAGAGTGACGGCTGATGATAACTCATGTAAAACGAGTCATAAGAATCGCACTGGGCTGTATTTTTTTGGTCCTCGGGTTGGCCGGTCTGGTCCTCCCTATTCTGCAGGGCTGGTTGTTCATCGGTTTGGCAATTATCACTCTCTCTCAGGACATCCGCGTTCTTGCCAACTTCGAATCGAAAATAACTTCCCGTTTCCCGAAAGTGGGCCAGGTCTCCGAGCGCATGAGAAAAATAATCCCGCTATGGGATTAACGACCGGCGCTCCTCCCACAGTACCCCGAAAAGATCGCTGAAGCAGGCAAACAGCGAGTCGCTGGTGAGCACAGTTCCGTCCCGTTGTCTTTCCCGCTCATCAGTCACGTAAAAAGATTTGCATTCAATGCCGCTTCCCGCTCCCTTGTAGACAAAATCCCGGGCGTCACTCGTCTTAATAGGGACAAAGTTGTGTGCAAAAGCGAATTTGTGGTAAAATTGAAAGTGCTTTTGCTGCAGTGCAAAGATGAAGAGGTGAAAGTTGTCAATCGACTTTGCTTGAATTGGACAAGCCACACCGTGATTTAAGGAGGAAAGCCATGAGACGCTTCGCTAAGATTTTCGTGGTCGTCGTGGCATTAATTGCCTCTCTGGTTCTTATCGCACCCACCTATGCCCAGAATAGGCAGGGGGGCCACTCTTATAATGGGGGGCGCTCTTCTTATGGAGGCCACTCATACAGTGGCGGCAGCAGCCGTTACTATCACGGAGGCAGCCGATACTATCATGGAGGCGGTCGCTATTACCACGGCGGCGGTCGTTATTACCACGGCGGCTGGGGTTGGTGGGGATGGGGTCCCCGCGCGTATGTCGGGGCGTACGCGCCTTACTGGTACTACCCGCCTTATTACACATACTATCCATACTACCCGTACCCCGCATATTATGGGCCTCCGGCACCGTATTACCGGTACTATCCATGGTACTCTTATTACCCTTACTCTTATTACATCTATCCTTATTATTGATATTGGACGTTTCGGGGACCTTTATCATGACAAAATCTTTTCGGAAGGAAATGAATGGATAAGCGAAAAATAATACCGGCCGTCATTGGCATCTCCATGCTTGTAAGCAGCCTTGCCTTCGCGCAGACTCAGCCCCCTCCTCCTCCGGGCAGCAGGGAAGCAAGGCCCGACCCGCGCATGGAGCAGGCAATTGACAATATGCTTCAGGACATGGACACCAATGGGGACGGTAAGATCAGCAAAAAGGAATGGCTCGCCGCCCAGGAAAGGCAGTTCAAAAGACTCGACAGAAACGGCGACGGATTTGTATCCAAAGACGAAATTAAGGCCGATATGATGGACCGCATGCGAGATATGAGAGAGTCCCGTCCGCCGGAAAGGGGACGCGGGCAGCAGTAAGTCCTGAGTTTTTGCCCGCCTGGGCTGAAGCGCTTAAAAGGACAGCATAGATTTCGGGTTATGGCGCGGTTTCCCGACCGCGCCATTTTTTGTCGATCAGCGACACGACTATATGTCCAAGAGAACCGCTGAATCGGCGATTTTCGGGCTGTTGCTCGATCCCCGAAAATTGCTGCAGGCATTGCTTATATTCTTCTAATCGCCCATTGCGTCGTTATTACCTGAAATCCGTCTTCGAATTCTACAAGGCAGTTATTGCCGGCTTTTGTACGGATAAGGACCCGACATTTCCAGCCCTTCCGTTCCGGCATCCGCTTTTTCCAGGACCAGATATGGTCGAAAGAAGGCCGTTGATCCCTGAAACCATTCTGCATTGCGGCGAAACCTCTCCTTTTCCGGTGACGGAACAGCTCCTTTTTCACATCAAAAACACAGAATCAGATAAGTTCCGGAGGAGCGTTTTTCAAGGGCAGTGGAGCAATCGAAGATGGACTGAAATCGGAACGGCACTGCAACACCCGAATCTCCGCCCGGATACTCCGGGCAAATTTCTCCATGGCGTTGCTCCAGGAAAGAACGTGTTGAGAAGGAAGACCAGGTTATTACGGCATCCACAGCTCTTCCGGCCCAAAACCACGCACGGTCATTCCGCCAACCCTGCTTCACCGGCAAGTTCGGAAGAATCCGTGGTGGGAGACAACGACGACTTGGGACCGCGCAAAAGCTCGTCTAAATCTCCCTGCAGGCCGGAGAAGATCCTCTGCAACTGATTTTCTCCAATAGCCCTGCTCAATACGGAGATAACGCAGCGCGCCTGCCGAATAGCTTCCGGATGCCCAATATCCGCGCGAGATTGAATTCTGTTGTAGAATTCCTCAATAGCGAAGGTCGGCGGACTGGCCTCATTGCCCAGGTAAATCTTCAGTTTCTTAGGGAGCTGATCGGCAAGGAGGTCCCGCTCGCCTTTGCCGAGACGCTCCGCGAGAGTGACGAAAACAGCCCTGACGATCCTTTCCGCCTCTGTGGAACGGAGCCCCGCTTCCCGTTGTACGTTCTCCACAAATTGTTCGTACTCCATCCGATAATCCCCTCTTCCTGGAATATTCGTGTGGATCCTGAGAAAGGGATGAAACTTTGAAGTAACCTTCTTAGCTGCATGAACAACTTTCCGTCGGTAATCCGGAGAATCCGACAGCATATTCGGACCCACTTTTCGCAAATCTTTTATTAATTCATTCACTTATAATAGCCATTGCGAGTCCGGGAGCAATGCACTCTTTCGACACCGGCAAAACGATGCCGAAGAAGCTGAACAGAGAGGACCGTTCGCCAAAAAACGCGGAATTCAAACCTGGTCATGTAAATAAATGTAAAGAACTGGAGTAATGGACCAAAGCCCAATTTCCCGTCTAAACCGACATGATTATTTAGGTGTCAAGCGAGGACAAAATGTTTCAAATGAAAGACATCAGCTTTCGGGATGGGCCTGATGTCTTTTCATTTTTCCGGCCCACGCCGCAATTAGCCACAATCGATTTTCCCCCCCAAAGATCGACATATCCAGCCGGTTTGTTCTCTCCACCGTGACCTGCCGGCATAAATCCACCTGTCTCATAATCAATGGGCCGGCTTTTCGTCCTCCCCCATCTCTGTTTGGAATCAATTCCCGGGATCTTCACCCGACACGTAAATCGATACTTGCAACTGCAGTCTTGACAGGCACCCACTCTGGACTAATCATTCTTAAAAATGAAGCAACCAATTGGAATTGAACCTATAAGGAGATGACGACAATGTTTGAGACCGGACCATATTTCAGAGAAAGAAACCTTACCGGCGATTCCACTCCGGACTGGGCTGACAGGTTCTTCAGTGATGTCGTACCATCGAGGCTTTTTCGGGAGATGATCCCCTCTTTCCGGTGGGGACAAGATGGAATCATGCCTGCTTTCGACATTTCCGAGACGGATGCTCATTTCGTAGTAAGGGCGGACCTCCCGGGGATCAATGCGAACGAGCTTGATATCAGCCTGGCAGGAAACGTCCTTACCATCAAGGGAGAAAAGAAGGATGAGAGGAGGGAGGACGGTGAGAACTGCTACTGTTCCGAGAGGCGGTTCGGTTCTTTCAGCCGTTCATTCAAGCTACCCTCTGACGTAAGCAGCGAGGGAATCGAGGCCGCCTACAAGGACGGCGTGCTCAGTGTGACCATTCCCAAATCGGAAGCGAACAGGCACAGAAAAATAACCGTCAAGACCCATTGATTTTAGCATTTTTCCGTTACGATAGTCGCATGAGAAGCGGGGAGCCCCCCGCTTCTTTTTTTCTTCCATCATCCGGGTGGATCCCATGGATTCCGGCTAAAGTGCTGCCGGAATGACGCTTGCGGGGACGATTCGCAATCAAGAGCCCCGAAACCGGGATCCCGGCTCGGGGCTTTTTTTACTCAATCGGCATTGCCGCCCTCTATCGGTACTCAAGGTAAAGCTGCGGCCTCCTGTTGGCATTGGTGTAGTAAGCCAGGCTTTCGAACCACGTTGTCCGAATGAGTGTGGCGTAGGGAAATACGAATTTGGAATCGTACAGAATAAACCCGTAATTGCCCCAGGTTCCGTTTGCCCAGTACTGCACCATGTCCGTGACATCGACTTCCAGCACTGCCGACAGGAATGTCGGAGGGGATACCGTTTTCCACACGGCGGAGTAAACGTTTGGCTGATTGTTCCAGGTAATGGTGCTCGGGGACCATGATCCTGCCAAGGCACACACATTATAGGTAGTGTTGAAGTCACCGGCCAGTTCGTACGGGTACAGCCTTAGGATTGCCCTGTTGATCGTCTTCCCGGCGATCGTAGACTGAATGTTGAACGCCAGCACAGTCCTGTTGTCGATAAAGTCCTGCAGCCCCAGAAAGGCATTGTAGGCCCAGAATACACCGACCCCGGTCCCTGAAGGATTAGCATACACAGTGTTCGCGTAGTTCGGATACACGTCGCTGGATTTCAGCATATTGACCGTCGAAGCAATGACGGTGGTCTGGGTAACCGAAGACGCATTCTTGATGGTAACGTTGAAAGACTTCGTTCTCATGCCGTAGGTGGCGGATATGGAACACGTTTGATCGGAACTGACTGCACTGGTAGTAAGATATCCCGTAGCGCCGATGTTGGCGTAATCCTGGGGGAACACGTTCCACAACGCGCTGGAAGTTACATTGGCGGTGCTTCCGTCGCTGTAATTTGCCGTACACGTGTATTGAGCACCAGTAGACTCGCTTACCTGAGTGGGGCCGGAAATAGTCAATGAACTCACGTAAGCCGTCACGTTCTTAATGACTACATTATAGTTTGCTGTTTTGCCCCCGTACGATGCGGTTATCGTAATAGTCTGGTCCGAAGGGACATTCGACGTGGTGAGAAAGCCGTTGCTGTTGACCGAGGCATACTGGGAATTCTCACTCCAGGAGACGGAATGGGTAACATCCTCGAAGGTCCCGTCTATGTAATTGGCGGTACACCGATATTCCGCCCACTGTGTCTCTCCCACCAACTGGGCCCCGGTAATAGTAAGGGAGGATACCTGCGGTTCCTGCAGCAACAGAAGGAACACGCTGTTCAGCGCCTTGTTACCGTTAGGCCTGGGCAATTTCAGTGTCCCGCTGTCTGTTTCACTTTCCTGTGACGGGGACTTCAGAGAGTTCTGCCCCGAGAGCAGATCCCCTGGTAATGTTGCTGAAGTGAGTACCGGCAGTGAATTGTCCCCGGCAAGGGATGCAGTCTGCGAATCGCCAATAACACGACCGGGATGAACGACAAGGAAAATAGTAATAACGGCTATTGAAGTAAATGCAAGTATCCAACGGTGCGGAATTTTCATGGCACGTCCCTTTCAATGACCACAAAGTAATGGACTGACACATTCCGGGTTGTATTGGAATTGGGGGATGGGAGGAGAATATACAGGATCGGGTTTTATGTCAAATATTGGTTCTTACTAACTTAGAACGAATCAAGTTCAAATCCGCTCATTTGTTTTCACTGGATTACACAGGACAGGGTACAGATTAAGGACTCGACTGACAAATCACCACATCCAATCCGGGCATCTCATGTGTACACCATTGAACCCGGAGAACGGGGATTTCCAAAGGGTCCGGGAGCAGGCCGTCTGATCTAGCGAAAGTAAAGGTATGCGGGACATGGAAGTGAAATTGACCGATTGGCAAGTTTGACGGCGACGAAATTGCCGGTCTTTGGCTGAGAGCCCGGGGACATCTTTTTCCAACCGCGTTGAAACAAAATGAGCTTTGCGAGCCGATTCTAATTGTCTTTTGAGCGTGAGTGATTTAGTTTTCCCGTCTCTCCGCGGTTTCGGCCGGATTTGGGAGATCCGGTGGTTTCAGCTGGAAAAAGGAAAGGGATCGGTCTTTGACCTTAGGGACATCGAAGCACAGCGACGGACCGGGGACAGACGGATGAGATGCTTAACCAAATGATTTCATACATAGAAAGAGGAAGATTTGTCGACAGGAAATGATCTGGATCTTAAGCGATGGGAATTGGAGGCGGAGCTGCGGCGCATGGGCATTCCGTTCACGACTGACGAAAACGAATCTCTGCTCAGGAGACGTTACAAGAACGCATTAAATGAGCAGTGGTTTAACAGGGCTTTAAAGGGGACAGTGGTCCGCCGCAAGAAAAACCTTTCACGGCCGAATTCATCCGGCTCAAATCCCAGCTGAAGAATATAATTCGATAAGCTTGTCAGCGCCTTTCTGAATTCCACACCGGGGCAAGGGCTCATCGCCGCACATGATGAGTTGGCGCCCTGGTCCTCGATTTCATGTTAACTCCGCCTGCTCTCGGCCACCCCGAGGCACTTCACCCTGCTTAATCGGCAGCGTCACAATAAAAATCGAACCAATTCCCGGAGTACTCTTCGCCGTGATGCTGCCGCCGTGGCGTTCGATTATTTTGCGGCATATGGCTAGTCCCATACCGGTGCCTTCGTAGATGCTTTCTCTGCCGTGAAGGCGCTGGAAGGGTTTAAAGATACGGTCCAGGTAGATTTCTTCGAAACCGATCCCGTTGTCTTCGATGAAAATCCGGCAGAGATTGCCTTCGCAGTGATTGCCGTACAGCCTGATCGCGGGTTTCTCTCCGGGTTTGTGGTATTTGAATGCGTTGCCGACCAGGTTCTGAAGCAGTTGCTCCATTTGCCTTCGATCCGCCTCGACGGTCGGCAGGTCCCGGACCTCAATCTTCCCGCCTTCCTGCTGAAGGTGCATCTCAAAAGTATCCAGAACTATTTCGGCCACCTCGTTCAAATTTACTTCTCTGAACGTTTCGGAATGAGTCGCGACCCGGGAGAGTTTTAACAGATCGTCAATCAGCCTGCTCATTCGGCCCGTCGAAGACTCCATCCTGGAGAGGTACTCTTTCCCCTTCTGGCTGAGTTCTTCACCGCAGGACGAAAGCAGAAGACCTCCAAAGGTTCGAATCTTTCTGAGAGGTTCCTGGAGGTCGTGAGAAGCCATGAAGGCGAAATCATTCAGTTCGCGGTTTATCTGTTCGAGCTTTCCCGAGTATGTCCTCAGTTCCAGGTTGGCTTTCTCCAGTTCGGCCGTACGCTCTTCCACCAGTTCCTGGAGGCTGCTGCGGATCTCCCTCAGCTCGGCTTCGGTCTGCTTGTGCTGGGTTATTTCTTCTTCCAGGCGGCTGAGCGCCGATGTGAGTTCCCGCGTACGATCGGAAACCAGCTGCTCCAGATGCAGGCGATGGTTCTTGAGTTCGGCTTCCGATTGAAGCCTGGTTACCGTTGTCCCAACCAGACCGGCAATTGCGAGGTAAACGTTGAGGGTGTCCTTCGAGACCGGACCGGGGGATTCGTGCCCGACGAGCAAAACTTCGGCGGTTTCTCCGGCAAGCACAATCGGCAGGAGAACAACCGTGTACTTCCCATCAGGGTCTGTAATCGTACGCCAGGCAAGGAATCCTGTCTGCAGGACCTCACAGACGCTTTCCCGGATCTCCCCGGAGGTCAACAGAGCACGTGAGCGTCGATCGCATTCGATCAGGTGATGGAACTCTACTTCCCCTCCATCAAAATGCCTTACGAAACCTGCCGAATGGGCACCGTAGAACTTGACCATCACATTCGCTATGTGATGCCGGACGTCCTCGTGAGCGGTCAGATTGGCAAGGTACTGGGCCGTTTTGATGAACGCATCGAGATGAGTGCGATTATCGAAAGTCGAATCTTTCAATCGGCACCGCCTCTTGCTGCATGGCTCCATCTGCGAAGGTAGAGCCCCTCCATGAACAGTTCTTCAAAGCCGGCGCACCGGGCCAGATTGACAAGCCTCGCTTTGCTCTTGAGTTCGTCCAGTCTTTTGCCGGGATCTTCCGACATCAGCAATTCCTCGCATCCCCTGAGCGCTATATTGCCGGCAAGCTCGATCGATTCGGGCGGCAATTCCGGCAGGAGACCGATTTCCATCGCATTTTCCCTGTCCAGGAAATGACCGAAAGCACCCCCAATACAAATTCTACTTAAATGCTTGTCGGCAAGTCCGGACGATTCCATCAGCACTTTGACGCCGGCATATATCGCCGCTTTTGCGCGCTGGAAGATGTCCACATCCTTTTTCGTCAGCACCAGCGGTTTCTGTTCCCCGTCCAGGACAAAGATTCCATCACCCGGAATGTCGGATGAAAGACGGCCTATGCCGGTCAACTTGCCGGACCTGACAAGCAATGCGATGAGATCGACTATCCCCGAGCCGCAAAACCCGAGAGGCTTCTCATTGTCGATGGTCCGGAATTCGAGATCCAGACCTGCCGGTCTGCTTCTAAAAATAACATCTTTTGAGGTGAGGAAAGCCCGATCGCCTTCTGTTGCCCCGTTGCCGGACTCGCAGACCTGGAAAATCGCCCCGGGCTCGCCCGGAATTCCGCAGTTCATGCCGGACCCCTCGAAAGCAGGGCCGCCTGCCGCGGAGGTAACCCACAAAGTCCCGCCATCCCAGAGCGCGATCTCGGAGTTTGTGCCAAAATCGATCAGGAGCGTCCCGGGACCTTTTTCGACAAGTTTCGTACTGATAACTCCAGCCAAAAGATCGGATCCGACAAACCCTGCCAGGGGCTGCACCATCTCGACAACCGCACCGGAACGGATCCCCCAGAGCGCCGTCAGATCATGTATGTCATCCGGGGTGCATTCAATCGGCTTCATCCAGTAGGAGGGCTGCAGAAGCAGGTGGGCGTTCTTCCCTGAAATCATCGCCAGCATGGCCGTATTGCCGACAAAAGTGAGCCCGGCGACCTGCTCCAGCCCTATGCCCTCACGGGCGGCCACATCCAGGAGAACGGAGCCGATCGCATCGACGAGCATGCCGCGCAGAGTCCCCGCGGCTTCCGGGGATTCATCATAGGCAATGAGCCTGGTCAGCACGTCGGCGCCCCAGGATACCTGTGGATTCAGGCCATGCCGCCCTGCAAACCATTTGCCCGTGGAAAGATCGTAAAACGATGCGCTGATGTGAGTGGTCCCGAGGTCAACGGCGACTCCGAAGTACCTTCCTTCGGGGAACCGATTCGACGGGATGCGGGAGAAATCGCCGGATGTATTCCGGATGGCTCTCCATGCGGAAACCGGTTCCTTGTTCAGGACCGTTACCTCGACGTCCCGCTCCGGTCTGACCTGGCAGGCCAGCCGAATACCGGAGGCAATCTGTTGTTCGGACAGATAAAGCCTTTCCGCCAGACTGGGTTCGATGGGTTCGCTCGTAACGATCTTCACCCGGCAAAGGCCGCACGCTCCGGTGCCCCTGCACCCGGAACGAACCCGGAAACTGCTCGAATCGAGGATGTCCCGAAGAGACAGGCCGGCGGAGAATTCGGCATAACGGTCTCCATCGCCGCTTTTGATCGTGACTACGGGCAAAGCGTTCCCCCTTCCCGAGTTGCCGAAACGAGGGCCGCCACGTTTTCAGGCCTCGATCCGGGAGGGATTTCGCAACCGGACGAAAGGATGAATCCACCTCGTGTGGAGAACAACTCTTTAAGATGCAGCGACTGGTCGAGGATGGACTCAGGCTCTTCGGTCTCGAAGTCGAGTGATTTTATGTTTCCGTCGAAACAAAGCCCCGGCGCTGTTCTTATAATCTCATTCGGTTCGACGCAATAATCGAAGTTGAAAATCTCCGCGCCGGTTTCCTCGTAAAATGAAACAAGGGGAGCGATCGGACCGGCAATATGAAGCCAGCCGGACAGGGCCCCGGCAGCTTTCAGTTCACTGAAAAGCCGCTTGAGCCTTGGCAACTCGAATTCACGAAAGAAGGACGGGGGTATCACGGCCGTCGATGCGGAAGGATCGAACACCAGAGGCAGATGAGCACCGGCCTCGACCTGGGCTTCTCCAAACCGGATCACCACCCGCATGGCAAAATCAAGCAATCTCTCGAAAGAATCCGGATCGTCGATGGCCAGGTATAACGCCGTTTCCATTCCCACAAGCTGAGTAGCCAATGTCATCGGTCCGAGAATGCAACCCACTACCAGGGTTTCCTCCCCAACTTCCCGTCGCAGAATTCTTGAAGCCTCCAATATTTCGGGCATACGTCCCTGGAGAAACGGATCGGGTATGGAAACATGCTGGAGGTTCGTACTTGTGGTGAAGGCGTGAGATTGCACATAAGGGTAATCGTGTGAGGGGTAGACGAGTCTGGCCCCCAAAGCTTCAGCCTCGACGCTCACGTCCATAACTGCAAAGACGCAATCGTAGCCGTATCGATCGAGCGCCTTCAGCTGGCAATAAGCCAATTCCCTGCCGCTGAGGACATAATCGTGAATGGTTTTCCCCGCCAGCACGGCGGCGTGTCCGAAAACCTGGGCTATGACAGGCAGCCGGTCCGCCTGTTGAAAAGCGACGGCGGCCCGAATCCTTTCAATGCTTCTCATTCCGAACCTTTCCTGGATATGCCCGGAAAACCACCCCGGGAAATTGGGGTGAACGACTGCCGGCTTAGACTATCGAGTCAAGGTAACGCGCTCCATCGAAGGCTGTTTCGGCAACATAATCCACATTGAGCAGTTCCAGGGTTGCCTGTTTGAGAGCGGCACCGCCGGCCAGAATCCTGATGCCTTTCAGGCCTCGTTTTTCCGCCAGCTCTCTTACCCTCTTAACCTGTGGGATCACGGTTGTTATCAAACCGCTGATGCAGATCGAGCCGGCTTTCTCTTTTTCCGCCGTATCGAGAAGTTTCTCGAGAGGGCAGTCTTTCCCGCAATCGACCACCCTGTAGCCCTTCCCGGAGAGGACCATTTTCAGGATGTTCTTTCCCAGATCGTGGACGTCGCCTTCAAGGCTGCAGACTACGACCGTACCGCGCACCGGCATTCGTTGAGCTTCCTGGGGGAAGAGTTCTTTCGTGACGCTCATCACGGCCCTGCCCACGAGCATTATTTCGAGCAGGTTGAACTGATCGATCGTGCACTTGCCGTCAAGCTGCTCTATTGCCTTGCCGATTCCGCGGACAACGATCTGTTCGGTGTCGACGCCTGCGACAACGAGCTTTCTTGCCTCATCGACGGAGCGCGCCTGGTCACCCTCGATCAGGGCATCGACAAGCCCTTTCATTTGCAGATCGCTCATTCCCCTATCCTTTTCTGTAAACCCTTCGGACACGATCTATAATGCCGGCGAATCTTTCCTCCCGGCAACTAACAAACATCACCGGCTTCCGCAAATTGATTTACCAAGGATGGCCGTCCAACGACAGGCCGCCTGAAATTCCATACCCGGCATCATAACACTTGCCTCCATGATCAGCAATTATCGTGGGGCAAGGAGGGCAGGCACATTCACCGTTGCCCTAGCGCCCCCTCCGTGTTGGACCTCCTGCGCTCGCGCCCATATTACGTTGACCCGGGCGAGCCGTCACAGGGTGATTCGTACCATCCAGGGAGCACGCACATCTGCAGAGGCAGCCGGCTCGTCCCCATTTTTCTGAAAAAAATATTTCCTCTTTTGATCCTGAAATGTTAGACGAACATACCTGAAGTTTAAGTCCAAAAGCGGATGTCAAAATCGGTAATGGGCAGTCTCGTGAATTTCCGGGAACTTTAATCAACAGGGTTGGGGCCGCAGGTCCCCATGTTTTTGTCTTTAAGCTTTGTTTTTGTCTGTGTTTTTTCGTCTGCTCCTGTTTTCAGCGTGAGGAGAGATTGGGTTCCGATTTTCTACAATATGTCGTGAGCGGCCTGACAATCGGCGCCATCTATGCCATGGTGGCGATCGGCTACAACATCATCTACAGCGTGACGGAGATCATCAACTTCGCCCAGGGCGAGTTCGTTATGCTGGGCGGGCTTTTTGCCGTCTTCTTCGCCGGCCCGCTGCACCTGCCGCTCTATGTTGCCTTCTTTTGCGCGATCGCCCTCACCGGATGCGTCGGGCTGGCCATGGACAGGTTCGTGATCGGGCGGGCGCGCAACGCGAGCGTCCTGTCCCTGATCATTATCACGATCGCCGTTTCGATCATGCTCAAGGGCAGCGCGATGCTTTTCTGGGGCAAAGATCCGTACAGCCTCCCCGCTTTCAGTTCCGGCGGCCCGATCCGGTTCTGGAACGTGGCCATACAGCCCCAGGCGCTCTGGATCGTCGGCATCTGTGCGGTGATAATCGTTGCGCTCACGCTCTTTTTCCGCAGGTCGATCTACGGGCAGGCTATGCTCGCCTGCGCGAACAATCCGGATGCCGCGCGGCTGGCGGGTATTCCGGTCAGGTACATGGTGCTGCTCTCCTTCCTGCTGAGCGCCGCGATCGGTGCGGCGGCGGGTGTGATCATCACGCCGGTTTCGATGATGGAATACGACAGGGGGGCGCTGCTCGGACTCAAGGGCTTCGGGGCGGCCGTGCTCGGCGGCCTGGGACAGTTTTTCGGAGCACTCGTTGCCGGTACGATTCTCGGCCTTGCCGAGTCCTTCTGCGCGGGGTATCTCTCTTCGGGGTACAAGGACGCGGTTGCCCTGGTTCTGCTCCTGCTTGCGCTTTTCCTCAAGCCTGAAGGGCTCTTCGGCAGCGGGGAAGCGGCTAAATTGAAAAAGTTCTAGGAAAGCTCGGATGGGCAAGAAAAATTGGCTGATCCTGCTCGGGGCCGCTGCATTCATTTGCGCCTTCCCCTGGGTGGCCGCTCAGTTCAAAGCCATATCGCATTACGTCGATGTCATGATATTCGCGGGAATATTCAGCCTCGTGTGCCTGGGGCTGAGCCTGCTCATGGGATACGCCGGCCAGATTTCACTCGCACAGGCGGCCTTCTTCGGAATCGGTGCATACGCATCGGGCATTCTCACCACCAAGCTCGGAATGAACCCGTGGCTCGCAATGGTCGCTGGTGCCTTCGCAGGCGGCGGGGTCGCCTGGCTTGTAGGCAAGCCTGCCCTGCGGCTCAAGGGGCACTACCTCGCAATGGCCACCCTTGGATTCGGAGTGATCGTCAATATCGTGCTTGCCGAGGAAGTGAACTGGACGGGGGGGCCTTCGGGATTGACGGACGTTCCGTACCTCAAAATAGCCGGATACAAGATAGACGGCGAGATCGCTTGGTATTACCTGGTCTGGGGAATTGTCTTCCTGACGATCGTTTTCTGTTTTCATCTTCTTCATTCCCGGGTAGGCCGCGCATTGAGGGCCATCCATGAAGAGGAGAAAGCGGCCGAATCGATGGGGGTCCCGACAGCGAAGTACAAGGTGCGCATCTTCGTTCTGAGCGCCGTGCTTGCAGCTCTTGCCGGAAGCCTTTACGCCCATTACGTGACCTGCATCAACCCGAGTTCTTTCAACCTTATGTGGTCCATCCGCTTCATGCTCATGGTCATGGTGGGCGGAATGCAGAGCCTTTGGGGCGCGCTGGTCGGGACCGTTCTCATGACGTTTGTCGGCAACGAGTGGCTGCAGGTCTTTGCGGAACTCGAAATTCTCGTATATGGATCGATCCTCCTGGCCGTGGCGCTTTTCCTGCCCGGCGGAATCGTGTCTCTTGTCCCGAAGCGGGCTTTCTCGCGAAAGAAGACCCAGCCGGTAATCGAAAGCACGGGGTCGTAAGTATGGGAGCCGACATGGACAATCCCATTCTTCGAATCCGCGGCGTGGAGGTGCGTTTCGGCGGCGTTACGGCCCTGCAGGGGATCGAATATTCCGTGCCGGAAGGTGCGATCCAGGCGGTTATCGGACCGAACGGAGCGGGCAAAACGACGCTTTTCAACTGCATAAGCGGCAGACTGCAGCCGACAGCCGGGGCCATAACCCTCGAGAGCCGCCAGATCCACACGCTGGAACCACATAAGATTGCCGAACTGGGAATTTCCAGGACCTTTCAGCATGTCGCTCTTTTCAAGAGAATGACCGTGCTCGAAAACGTTATGCTCGGAAGACACCCCCGGAGCCGGTGCGGTTTCCTATCCACGGGATTCCGGCTTCCGGGGATGCGGACCGAAGAAAAGCGCATTCGGGAAAAAGCGCTCGAATACCTGGATTTTGTCGGACTTACGGACGTGGCCGAACAGGAAGCAGGCACCCTGCCCGTCGGAAAGCAGAAGATCCTCGAGATTGCGCGGGCACTGGCAACCGAACCCAGGCTGGTCCTCCTGGACGAGCCCGCCGGCGGGCTCAACATGAAGGAGACCGAAGACCTCGGCGAACTCATCCAGGCCATACGGAAGCTCGGAATTACCGTAATGCTCGTCGAGCATGATATGAACCTCATCATGGAGATTTCCGACCGCATCCTGGTGCTCAACTACGGACGGGTGCTCGCATCCGGCAAACCCTGCGAGATCAAGGAAAACAGGGCGGTAATCGAGGCATACCTGGGCGTGGAAGATGAGGAACCAAGTGAGAGTGAACAGTGAGCGGTGAGCTGAAAAAACTCGTCTCCGAATCGACCCTTAAGCGTCTTAACGGTCGGCGGTGCCACACTCTATTGCAAGACGGGCACCAATCGGAAGGGGGCGTAGGATGGGTGGGAGCGGAGCGGGAACCCATCGGTTTTTGGGGTTCGTTCCTCTCTCAGTCGCCGGGAAGCTCAGGGGATGTCGATTGCGACTTCTTTTTCCGTATGACAACTTTCCGGTATTTCCCGGCACCGACTTATGCCTCTCCGGCCAGTCAATTCCCGGGGGTTCCGAAAAACGATGGGTTGTCACCCATCCTACGCCCACTTCGTGCTGTTGCTTCAAAACCGGGGCACAAACCAGAAAAGAAACTGAAAGGGCTCGCCCATCATTGGCTGAAATATGAGAGCAGGTAAATGCTGACAATCAAGAGCGTACACACTTATTACGGCAACATTCATGCGCTGAAAGGCGTATCGATGCATGTCCGCCAGGGGGAGATCGTCACCCTGGTCGGGGCGAACGGCGCCGGTAAGAGCACGCTTGTCAATACGGTCTGCGGCATGGTGAAGGCCGCCCGGGGCGGAATCGAATTCAACGGACAACCCATTGCCGGACTTCCGCCCGAAAGCATCGTGAAAAAAGGCATCGCCCTGGTCCCGGAAGGACGCCAGATTTTTTCGGCAATGACGGTCGAAGCGAACCTGCTTATGGGCGGGTTCATCCACAGGGGGAACCCGGAGCAGTTGCGCGAGGATATGGCGCGGCTCTACGAGAGATTCCCGATTTTGAAGAGCCGGAACCGGCAGCTGGCGGGAACGCTGAGCGGAGGTGAGCAGCAGATGCTCGCGATCAGCCGGGCGCTGATGTCCCGGCCGCAATTGCTGGTCCTGGATGAGCCGTCGATGGGTCTGGCCCCGCTCGTGATAAAAGAGATTTTTTCGATCATCCGTGAATTGAAGGAAGAAGGCAGGACCATTCTGCTTATCGAGCAAAACGCACGCGCAGCCCTCAAGATTGCCGACCGGGGATATGTTCTCGAAATCGGCAAGGTGGTCCTGGAGGGAGTCGGAGCCGAATTGCTCGAACACCGGGAAGTCAAACGCGCGTACCTGGGCAAGGGCGCGAAGCAGATTTGGGAAGCATAGATAAGCAACAGATTCAAAAACTAAAGAATTGAACCACGAAATTCTTGGAGCAACAGAACCGCAACCCAAAACAAAAGACAAAGACTCTTAACCACGAAAGGCACGAAATACACGAAAACTTCAGAGAAGATAGTCTTTCGTTCCAATCGGGTAGCCCGGATCTTAATTCCAATGTGAGCGATTTGGGTTTCATCTTTTGTTTTTGTCTTTTTTTCGTGTATTTCGTGCCTTTCGTGGTTGAAAGCTTTTGCCTTTATCGCACGTTGCGGATTTGAGATCCGAGCAGGAATGTTTTTGCTTCGTTTTTCTTTCGTAATTTTCGTGCATTTTGTGGTTAAAATTTTTTCTTTTTCGTAGTCGTGGTCATTTAAAGGATATCTCCCATGCCGATCTGGGAACCTGAAAAAGAACGCATGTCCCGGGCCGATCTTCGGCAGACACAGCTTGAGCGGCTTCAGGCTACGCTCAACCGGGTCTATAAAAACGTCTCGTTCTATCGCCGGAGATTCAAGGAAATCAACTTCAATCCCGAGGACGATTTCACGGAAATACAGGACATCGAGCGGCTGCCGTTCACGACCAGTCGTGACATCAGCGACTGCTATCCGTATGAGATGTTCGCGGTGCCGCTGAGGGAAGTCGTCCGGGTGCATGCATCTTCCGGTTCCACGACAAACCCGCGGGTGGTCGGATATACGAGGCAGGACCTGCGCACATGGAGCGGCATCGTCGCGCGCATCCTGAGTTCGGCCGGCGTGGTGCAGGATGACGTCATCCAGATAGCTTTCGGCTACGGACTGCTCACGGGCGGCCTTGGCCTCCATTACGGCGCCGAGCGCATCGGGGCTTCTGTCCTTCCGACGTCGGTTGGACGCACAGAGCGGCAAATCAAGATAATGCAGGACTTCAGAACGACGGTCCTCGTCTGCACCCCGAGCTACGCCCTGATTATCGCCGACAGGATGGAGTCGATGGGCGTGGACATCAAGAAGCTTTCGCTCAAGTACTGCATCTGTGCCGGAGAGCCGTGGACCGAGGAAATGAGGAAGGAAATCGAAAGCCGCCTCTTCGTCAAGGCGACGGACAACTACGGCATCACCGAGGTCATCGGTCCCGGGATAGCCGGCGAATGCCTCGACGAACAGCGTGGGATGCACATACAGGAAGACCATTTTTACGCAGAGGTGATCGACCCGAAAACCGGACGCGTTCTCGAGCCCGGCCAAAAGGGGGAACTCGTCCTCACGACCCTGACCAAGGAAGCCTTTCCGGTCATTCGGTACAGGACAGGCGATATGTGCAGCATCATCGACGAACCGTGCTCCTGCGGAAGGACGATGCGCAGGATCAGCCGGATCGACGAGCGCTGCGACGAAGTGATCGTGATCAAGGGGATAAACATCATCCCGGATCGAATCGGGGACATCCTCGAAGGTTTTCAGGGAGAACGGCCCGTTTTCCAACTGGTCGCGGTCCGGGACGGACACCAGGACCAACTGGAGATCTGGGTGGAGGTCACAGAGCAGCTCTTCTATGACAAGATGCGCGAACAGCGTGCCCTCGTGGACTATATGAGCAAGAAAATAGCCAATTTCATCGGAATAACGCCGAAAGTGAAACTGGTCGAGAGCGGGTCCCTAAAACGCGAAGGAGACAGGGTCAAACCCTTTATCGACCGCAGGTTCATGGATTGAGAACGGAGGAAACTGGATGCATGAGTTATTGATACCCCCAACCGAGAAGCCGCAATTCCTTCTGGGCAATGAAGCCATCGTGCGCAGCGCGCTCGAGAGCGGCGTACGTTTTGTGGCTGCTTATCCGGGAACACCCTCTTCGGAGATTATCGACCGCTTCTCCCAACTCGGTGAGGAAGCTGGAATCTACGTCGAGTATTCGGTAAACGAGAAGGTTTCCATGGAAGTCGCATGCGCCGCGGCTGTCTCCGGCGTAAGGAGCCTCTGCTGCATGAAGCACGTCGGACTGAACGTGGCGGCGGATGCCTTCATGACCCTCGCCTATGTCGGCGTCAAAGCCGGGATGGTGATCGTGGTGGCCGACGACCCGGCACTTCATTCCAGCCAGAACGAGCAGGATACCCGCTACTACGCAAAGCTCGCGGGCGTGCCCATGCTGGAGCCGTCCACACCCGAAGAAGCCTACTGGATGACCCGGGAGGCCTTCGAGATCTCCGAGAAGTTCAAGACCCCCTGCCTCCTCCGGACCACCACCCGCGTGAACCACTGCCGCGGCCCCGTCAAAATCGGTCCGATTCCGCAGGCAAAAGGCTTTTCGGGCAGCTTCACAAAAGATCCGTTCAATCTCGTGGTCATTCCCGCTGTCGGACGGAAGCTCCGACTCGCTCTCCTGGAAAGGGGCGAAAAACTTCGGGATGAATCCGAACACAGCATCATGAATCAGATCTCCGGCACCGGCGACCTCGGGATCGTCACAAGCGGGATCTCCTATCTCCATGTCCGGGATGCCGTGAAGACTCTAGGCCTCGAGGGGAAGGTAAAGATCCTCAAAATCGGCTTCACGCACCCGCACCCGAAAAAAATGATCCGTGAATTCCTGTCCGGGCTGAAGAAAGCCCTCGTGGTCGAGGAAATTGAACCTTTTTTGGAAGAAGCAGTCAGGCTGGTGGCCCAGGAGTCCAAGCTGCCGGTCGAGATCGCAGGAAAAAGCGAAGGACTCGTTCCCCGCGCTTTCGAACTCGACTCGGTGAAAGTGAAGCAGGCAATTGGGACGTTCTTCGATATTCCCTTCGAGCAGTTCAAGCCGGTCCAGGCTCCGGAGCTGCCCATGCGGCCGCCCAACCTCTGCCCCGGCTGCCCGCACCGGGCAACCTACTACGAAGTGAAGAAGGTGTTCGGCGAAGACGCCGTCTATCCGACCGATATCGGCTGTTATACGCTGGGCATCCTGCCACCGCTCAAAGCTGCGGATTTCCTTATCTGCATGGGATCGGGCGTATCTACCGCGGGCGGGTTCAGTAAAGTCCTCGACCGTCCCGTCGTGGCATTCATAGGCGATTCGACCTTCTTCCACGCGGGCATAACCGGCCTGATCAACGCGGTCGCAAACGGCCACAAGTTCCTGCTGGTCATCCTGGACAACGGGACGACCGCAATGACCGGCCATCAGCCCCACCCTGGAGTGGAGCTGACTTCAAAGGGCAAAATCGAGCCCAGGGTCAGTATCGAGAAGCTGGTCCGCGGATGCGGCGTCGACGTGGTTGAAACGATCAACCCGCTACAGGTGAAGAAAAGCCGTGAAGTGCTCCAGAAACTCAAGGAGAACATGGGCAAAACCGGGGTCTCGGTGCTCATCTCCAAAAGCCCCTGCCCTCTTTTCGAAGCTCGCCTGCTCAAAAAGAAAAAGAAGATCGTGTTCCAGACAGACCAGTCCTGCGACCTGTGCCGGGAATGCCTCACACAGCTCGGCTGCCCCGCATTCACCGTCGAGAAATCGGGCGGAACCGAAAAGATTGGAATCAACGAAACCATGTGCAGCGGATGCAGCGTCTGCTCGCAGATCTGTATTTCGATCAAACCAAAGAAGCTGTAACAGACAGTGAACGGTGAGCAGTGAACTGAAAAGCAGTCCAATGCATAACCTGCACTAATGGTTTGCGGACTTAACATAGAGAGATAATGCCGATGGGAAAAGAAGAGACATCTTTGCGTATATTTTTTACGGGAGTTGGTGGACAGGGCACGCTTCTGGCGACACGCCTGGTCGGGGAAGCCGCGGTTGAGGAAAACCTGTCCGTGCTCATGAGCGAGATTCACGGAATGGCCCAGAGAGGCGGGGTTGTGGAATCTTCCGTCGTTTTCGGGAGTTCCTCCAGTCCGACCATCGCCGATGGGGAGGCGGATGTCATCATGGCATTCGAACCGGTCGAGGCTGCCCGGGCTCTGCCCAAGTGCAATCCGAAGACGATCGTGATTACGAGCATCAACCCTGTGCCGCCTTTTACGGTTACGATCGGCCAGAGCACGTACCCGGAACCGGATACACTCTTCAAGACGGTTGAGCCGCATATCGCGAAGCTGATAAAGGTGGATGCGGAAGGGCTGGCAAAATCCGTCGATGCTCCGCGCAGTTCGAACGTGGTCATGGTGGGCGTTCTTGCCGGGACCGGTCTTATTCCGGTTTCCAGAGAAACCTGGAAGCAGGCTCTCGGGAAGATCCTGCCGGAGAAGCTGATCAAACCGAACCTGCGAGCATTCGAAGCCGGATTCGACTTCGGGGTGAAGAACGGCAGGTAGATGCGGCCGGGCTGAATGTCCGGTTGCCCGGTTATGGGGGGCCTGAAGCGAGGCAGAAACTATTAGATATCCAAAGAAGAGCGGCAGCCGAGTAGGGTGGGCAACATCGTGCTCGCGACTGCCCATTTGGACGGGATTGCCGGACGGTGGGCACCCGAAAAAACCGCGCTTCGCTCCCCCACCCTACGCGACTCACCGTTCGCTCTCGATCGAGACCTTCAAAGAACTCTGCATCTGCGAGAATCGCAAAATGGCTGAAATAAAGAGCACTCTGGATCTGGTCATGGAAAGAACCCGCCACCTGTCCATGAGCGACCGGGACAGGCAGGAGCAGGCTGAGGCGGAGTTTTCAGCGGCCCTTAACAGGCTGGCGCAGAAATACCTGGATGGAGAGATCGAAATCGAACGGTTTCAGGACGATTTCGACCGGATCGTGGCAAGTCCCTCGGTTTCAAAGAAGCGCATCGCGGCTGCCGAGATCGGAAAAAGAATAGAGCTGTCCGGAAATAACCGGCGCCTGCTCGATTTGCTCAAGTCGGGCTTACGGATGGACATCTCGGGGATCGAAACCGTCTTGAGGGAATTCCGGGAAGCAATGGATACCGAAGAAAAGAATTCCATCGGTTCGATGCTGGAGAGTCTGCGCGAGCGGGGAATCTCCGGCTCCGCGGTCCTTCCCAACCCGGAAGCCGATGAAGAGGGCACAAAGAGACAGGAAGAGATCCTCCGAAAGTCGGAAGAAAAACTGAAAGCCGAAATCGCCAGATCGGCTTAGTCCAATGCCCGGGCAGCCGGTTTAGAAAAATTTACTTTACTCGTCCTTCTCAGGATAGCAAAATAAAGCCGGATCGACCCGCCCGGTCCGTAAACCCTTGGAACTGAGGATTTCAGATGGCAGGCAAAATCATACGGATGTCCCTGGTAATCAAGGTGCTGGCTTCCTGCCTCGTCATTCTCGGCTTTACTCTCCTGGCCGGAGGGAACTCCGCGTATACAGGCGAGCCGGGGCCATGGAAGGAAGTTGACGAGGGCCTTCTGGTTGCCGAATTCGAAGCCTCCCGGGAAAACACCGCGTACGCCATCACCGTCGTCAAGATTGACCCGAAAAATTATTCCTTCAGCCTTCTTTGCGCCTCAGAGTTCGGCAAGGAAAAGCTCACCGCAAGGGAATGGGTTACCAAGCACCGCCTGACGGCAGCGGTGAACGCCGCGATGTTCCAGGAAGACGGACTGACCAGCGTGGGGCTGATGAAGAATTTCAACCATGTGAACAACCCGAGGCTGAGCAAGGCCAATTCGGTCCTGGCCTTCAACCCCGTGGACGACAACGTGCCGGAAATCCAGCTCGTCGACAGAGAATGTCATGATTTCGGTGAGTTACGACATAAATACCAATCATTCGTCCAAAGTATCAGAATGGTCTCGTGCGGCCATCAGAACGTCTGGAGCCAGCAGAGCGCTAAATGGAGCACCATGGCACTGGGGATGGACAACGACGGGAACATCCTGTTCCTGTTCAGTCGCACACCTCATTCGGTGCACGATTTCATAGAAATCCTGCTCTCGCTTCCGCTCTCCCTCAAGACCGCCATGTACCTGGAAGGGGGGCCGCAGGCATCCCTTTACCTCACCACTCCGAAGCTGACCCTCGAGAGAAACGGAGTATGGGAAGGGCTTGAGGAGAATAATTCCTTCCAGTTTGCCCTGCCCGTTCCGAACGTGATCGGCATTACCAAGAAACAGCGAGCCAAGAGCTAGTAAGAATCAAAAGGGGTCTTGGCTTTCTTCCCTGCCTGCCTTGCGCGAAAAATCCTGTCGCTGCTGTCGTCCAATTTCCTGTTGAGCGCATCGGTCTTCGTCGGACTCAGCCCCCCTTCGGCCTGCAACTTGGCGTACTCTTCCCCGATCCTGTTCACGTCTTTCTGAAGAGGTTTGGCGTGATCTCTGGTCAGATGACCCGCAGTGATTGCATCATCGATTTCTTTTTGCTGGTCGGCGATTCGGGTCGGGATGTCCCTTTCGGCGGGCTTCAAGATCGGCTGCACCTTCGAAATGCATGCAGCAAGGGTAAGGAGAAAACAGAACAGGACCAATAGCCTGGACAGCCTCAGCACATTTTCCTCCATTTGATGAGCGACGATTCCATCCACCTGTCAATATTTTAAGTAATATCAAAACGGAGTTGCAGCCGTAGATAAATATCGAGCGATAATTAAACCGATCCCGGTCGGCTCGCGAAAAGACATGAAAACCTCTTATTGAAACATTTACAATCAAATCGAGTGTACCTAATTTCAAGCCCAGAATTAAACCTATTTTTTCGGACCGGCTGTCAGGGCATACGAGAGCAGTCGGCGGCATTTGGACCTTGATACCTGGATCGTACTCTCACGGCAACATTTATGGTTCGATTTTTTGGGGTGCGGTTTCCAGCCGGAGAACACCCCGACTAACTGCGGAATGAGATCGGACAAGGATCCGACCATGATGTACCAGTGCATAAAATGCCGCAAAACATGGGGTGAAGGTCAGCCGGAGCAGGATGGATATTCGCACGGACTTTGTATTCCCTGCCTCAAAGAAGCGCTGGGACCTCTGTACCGAAAGAGGCAGGCTCAGGAAGGCAACTTCGACTGCTTCGGAAAGTCTTCCGGGTTCTGTGACCAGCTCACCTGCAAGTATCGCAGAATCTGCCTGGGGGTCTAAGCTCATGCGAAGACGCGAACGAGGATGCTAATCCAGCTCAACCGCTTTCGCAGAAGGTTTTACTTCTTTCCATTTATACAGCCCTTTGGTTCACGCTAATTTCATACTATCCCTCAGCTTCTCTTCGCGTCTTCGCGTGATGGATAACGTCAATATCTTGCCTGATAAACCTCATCCGTAAATACCACCTCATTCTTCCACTTTCAAAAACCCAGCCCAAGCCTTAATATATCTCCAATCCGGAATCAGTATCATCCAGGAGGGAACCAGATGATTAATGAAGAGATTGATGGCGGTTTGGGATGCTGCAGTTGTGATGGTGAGTCCGGGGAACTGTCCGGAACACTCACATGTGCGGACAAAAAGAATGTATTCACGAGAAGAGAGCAAAGAGTGCTCGGAAAGATTCGGGAAGCGTCACTACGGGCAAGGGTGGTGAAAGACGAGTTACGGAAGCTCGGACCGGGGGAGCCCGGCCATTCGGAAGCTCTGCACGAACTCGAGAAACTGAGGCAGCTCAGGGCGGAACTCGAACAGGAAAGGGTTGCAGCGGCCGAAGAACGCATGCGCCTGCTCGGACATTTGTGATGCCCGGAAAGTAATATTGATGCAGGTAAGTGAGAAACAGATCGGTTCCATTAACCCTAAAAGGATTCTTACGGGTGACCGGCCGACAGGCCGGTTACACCTGGGACATTGGGTCGGGAGCATCCGGAATCGCGTAAAGCTGCAGTATGAACATGAGACGATCCTTATCATTGCCGATCTCCATATGCTCACCACCTAAAGGGCCCGCAAAGACAATTCATGCACCCTCATCCCTCGCTGCGGGCGCCTCCATCGCGGGCAAGGCGTTATTTCAACTTCCCCCCGATTGATCGGCCTGCAGCCGATCCACCCAAAAATCCCTGACCATCTATGCAAACCTCTTGATTTTTAAGTTATAATTCGCCTTCCTGAGAAGATATGATCTTATGATCATTGAATAGCATTCCGTCTTTCGTTTATGCTAGAATGTGAAATATTCACTTAGGAACGATATAAGTCGGCATGGAGCCGCATAAATAGAGGCAGAGAGCCTCGTGCAATCCGCACAACCCATGACCAGGGAGCACTGAATGATTCGTAAGACTGATGCTCTAAATTACCACAGTGAAGAGCGCGCCGGTAAAATTGAAGTTAAACCGACAAAGCCCTGTTTCACCCAGAGAGACCTTTCGATGGCCTACACGCCGGGTGTGGCCGAACCCTGCAGGGAGATCGAGATCATCCCGGACAGGGTCTTTGATTACACCGCCAAAGGCAATCTGGTTGCCGTCGTGACCAACGGTACGGCGGTCCTCGGCCTGGGAAACATCGGGCCGCTTGCGGCAAAACCCGTTATGGAGGGCAAGGCAGTCCTTTTCAAAAGATTCGCCGATATCGACGTCTTCGATATCGAGCTGAACACCAAAGATCCGGACGAGATCGTGAAAGTCGTCAGCCTGCTGGAGCCCACTTTCGGCGGAATTAATCTTGAAGACATCAAAGCACCCGAATGCTTTTACGTCGAAGAGCGACTCAAAGAGATAATGAAGATCCCCGTATTCCACGACGACCAGCACGGGACCGCGATCATTTCCGGTGCCGCGCTGATCAATGCTCTGGAAGTCCAGCGGAAACGGATCGATAAGATAAAGGTTGTCTTTTCAGGAGCGGGCGCGGCGGGAATTGCCTGCGCTGAGCTTTATGTAAAGCTCGGCGTGAAAAAGGAGAACCTGTTCCTGGTAGATTCGAACGGCCTGGTTTACAAGGGTCGGCCGAAGGGTATGAACCCGTACAAAGAACGTCTGGCCAATGGCGAAAAGCCGATGCCCCTTGCGGAAGTGATGAAAGACGCGGACGTCTTTGCTGGAGTCTCGGTCGCGGGCATTCTCACCAAGGACATGGTCAAGACCATGGCGGAGAGGCCCATCATATTCGCAATGGCCAACCCGGACCCCGAAATCGGCTACCCCGAAGCAACCAGCGTCCGCAACGACCTTATTATGGCAACGGGCCGCTCCGACTATCCCAACCAGGTGAACAACGTGCTCGGGTTCCCGTTTATTTTCCGCGGGGCACTCGATGTGAGTGCGACTGCAATTAACGACCAGATGAAGATTGCAGCAGTTAAGGCTCTGGCGAATCTCGCGAAGGAAGACGTTCCCGATGCGGTCCTCAAGGCTTATGGGAAAGACACCATAGAGTTCGGTCCGAATTACATCATCCCCAAGCCTTTCGATCCGCGTGTGCTGCTGTGGGAAGCCCAGGCCGTTGCAAAGGCCGCGGTGGAATCGGGTGTTGCAAGAAAACCCATAACCGACTGGGATGGGTACCGGAACAGGCTTGAAAGCCGTCTCGGCCGTTCGCAGGAAGTCATGCGCCGCATTATCCAGAAGGCCAGCCGCGATCCGAAACGCATCGTCTTCCTCGAAGGCACCGATCCGAAAATCCTGCGCGCCTGCCAGGTCGTGCTGGACGAAGGCATGGCAAAACCCATCCTGCTCGGAAACCGGGTGGTTATCCGGAAGAAGATAGCGGACCTTCACCTGGATCTCAAAGGCGCGACTTTTATCGATCCCGCCAAATTCGACCGGCTCGAAGACTATGCCTTCGAGTTCTATAAACTCCGCTGCCGCAAAGGCATCACACGGCAGGAAGCACGGAAGATCCTCCGAACCGACCCGAACTATTTCGGGCCGATGATGGTGCGCATGGGCGATGCGGACGGGCTGGTCGGCGGAGTCAACCAACACTATCCCGATACGATACGCCCCGCCCTGCAGACTGTTTCGTTGTGCAAGGGGACCTCCGTTATCGCAGGAGTCTATATGATGGTCTTCCAGAAGAACGTCCTGTTCTTCGCGGACACCACCGTCAATATCGACCCGAATGCGGAACAACTCGCCGAGATTGCAATCGTCACGGCCGACACGGTCAAGCAACTCGATATCGAGCCCCGGGTGGCTATGCTCTCCTTCAGCAATTTCGGGAGCACGCGTCATCCACGCGCTGAAAAGGTCTCGGTCGCAACCCAGATCGTTAAACGCCGCCGACCGGATATCGTCATCGATGGTGAGATGCAGGCAGATACTGCCGTGGTTACGGAGATCCTCAACGGAGTCTATGACTTCAATACTCTCCGCAGACGTGCGAACGTCCTGATCTTCCCATCGCTCGAAGCCGGAAACATTGCGTTCAAGTTGATGGCACGGCTTGGAGGCGCCAGGGCCATCGGGCCTATCCTCATGGGTACCAGCGAGGCCATCCACGTGCTGCAGCGCAACTGCGACGTCGAAGACATCGTCAACACGACCGCACTCGCGGTCATCGATGCTCAGGAACACAAGAAGTGCTTCCTGGCCGAGCGCATGACCAGCGACGCGATATGAGTTGATTTATAGGGGATTTCCGAAAAAGGTTTTGCGGAGTTTGGAGATTAAGCAAGGCCCTGCCTTTTGCAGGGCCTTTTTATTCGAAACTGGAGGGCACTATTGATTGCGCTGTGTTGTACTTTGCGTAATCAAGGAGGCTTCATATGACTGCTCCGACCAAAATCTGCCGAGACGAGGTACTTGCAGAAATCGATGCATTACCGGAAGAATATTTGCCCTTTCTGCTGCAAATGATGCGCGCATTAATCTTAAAATCGGCTGCGGAAAGCTTTCGGCAGGGCTGGTGTGAAGCCCAGAGCGGCATGACATACCCTGTGGAAGACTTGTGGGACGGTGTTGATGCCCAATAGTCCGCACGCGATTGAAATCTTTTACACTCCTGAGTTCAACTTGCCGGCCGACAGTTCGTACTGCCATCGGTCGTCTTCTTGTTTTCTTGGCATGATTTTCATGCTGTCGGTTCGGTAATCGGCCCAATATCAACAACATAGGTGCACTTTAGGCCGAGGGAACTGAACGGCACTTTCGTGTGTTTCGTACTCGTATCGCTCATCCCAAAGCGATGGGTTACGCTGCCAGACTGTATCGTAACCGAACGGGGTTAGGCTGGTTTTCATCGATAACACGACACAGTCTCTCCGTTTCACCCATCCTACGGCATTGTCCTTATATCATTGTTTTCTTTCGTGATTTTCGTGTATTTCGTGGTTATGAGCTTTTGCCTTTCGTGTTTGGAAAGCCTTTGTCTTTGTACTTTGGTTGCGCCTGTGCTGCCCCAAGTCCCTTCCCGGGCGTAATATGAGTTGATTATCCGATTCCTTTGGTATACTGTTCTTAACGAGTAAAAATTGAATATAGCCGGGGGGTGCTCTCTCCGAACGAGAGCTGAGATAATACCCTTGGAACCTGATCCGGTTAATGCCGGCGGAGGAAACGGCTAAAATAGGGAAGATTCGAAAGGCCGTTTCCTCTGGAAGCGGCCTTTGTTTATTTTCGGCCCGGAACTCGCGCTGTCTCGATTCATGTTCGCACACCGGTCCTCTACTTATCTTCTGACGGGGAGAACGTCATGGCAACTCAGCTGGAATTAGCCAAAGCAGGCATCATAACGGATGAAATGAACAAAGCGGTCGCAGACGAGCCGATATCCGCGGAAGAACTGCGAGACCTGATAGCGGCGGGACTTGCTGTATTGCCCAGGAACCTCAACCATTCGTTCCCCACGATCAGGGCAATCGGGAAGAACCTCAAGACCAAGGTAAATGCCAACCTGGGAACCAGCGGTGAATGCTGTTCCCTGGATTTCGAAAAAGAAAAACTCGAAGCGGCGGTAAGGGCCAAAGCCGATTCCATTATGGACCTTTCGACAGGCGGGGACTTGTCCGAATTCAGGAGTTTCTTCCTGCAGAATTCACCGGTCATCGTTGGGGCCGTCCCCATTTACGGCGTAGCGTCGGAAATGGTTGCCCGCCATGAAGCCCTGGCCACCATGCAGCCGGATCAACTCCTGCGAAGCATCGAAAAACAGTGCAGCGCCGGAATCGACTACATTACCGTCCACTGCGGCGTAACACGGGCTTCGGTCAAGAAGCTCGAACACTACGAGCGCATCATGCCCTGCGTAAGCCGCGGCGGCTCCATCCACATGGCCTGGATGCGCAAGAACAACAAGGAAAATCCCCTTTACGAGTATTACGACGACCTGCTCGATATCGCATACAAGTACGACGTGACCCTGAGCCTCGGGGACGGCTTCCGCCCGGGTGCAATCCTCGATGCAACCGATGGGCCGCAACTCGAAGAATTGATGATTCTGGCGGAACTGGCAAAAAGAGCCAGGGACCGGAACGTCCAGGTCATGATCGAAGGTCCCGGGCACGTACCGCTCAACCAGATAACCGCCAATATCATGCTCCAGAAAAAGCTGTGCGGCGGCGCTCCTTTCTATATCCTCGGACCGCTGCCTACCGATATCGCAGCCGGGTACGACCATATCACCTCGGCTATCGGGGGGGCCATCGCGGGGGCTGCGGGAGCCGACTACCTGTGCTACGTGACCCCTGCTGAACATCTCGGATTGCCGACGGCGGACGATGTTTACCAGGGAGTTATGGCGGCAAGAATCGCGGGCCACATTGCGGACATTGCGAAAGGACTGCCTGGAGCGATCGAAGCCGATCGGCGTATGTCCATAGCACGGAGAGACCTCGACTGGGACGGCATGGTCAGGGAAGCCCTCGACCCGGATCTTGTCAAAAAACGCCTCCAGGTAACGGAAGACCGCGAAGGCTGCTCCATGTGCGGCAAGCTATGCGCCGTCAAAATCAGCCGGGCAATTTAATCGCAGTCATGATCTAGCGTGGCCGCCGCGTTGGAGAACACAATATGAAAAAGGATGAAACTTCGATTCTGAAGTGCGGTAGCAACGGTAGGGTGGGCACCCGCCTTTTGGGGTGCCCACCTCCGGCCATCCCGATCGGCCCTGATCCGAGTGGATGGACGGTGGGCACGATAAAACCGTGCCCACCCTACCCGCCTCACCGTTTCACTTTTATTGAAGGCGCAGGGTGGGCGAGCGAAGCGGGGTCCGGCATTTTGGATGTCCACCCTTACTGTTTCACTTTTATTGTAGCTTCATAACAGGTTCGTAGGCATCGGATTTCATGAATGGAGTAATCGGCTCCCCATCATGATCTCGGAAATCTGTCTGAGCGATCTCATTAAGAAAGCAGGAAGGACTTATCCCGGCCCGCTCACTCCGCTGGACCGGGAAATCGTAGAATGCGCTCAAATTTTGAGCGCATTTTTGTTGCGTACGAAAAAACTCGGTGGACCTCATCAGCATCGGGTGCTGGCCGAATTCCTCGGCTCCGGCATAGGGGCGGAATCCGATCTGCGGGAATGGATCGAAAGTAGATCAGATTCCCCGGTGAGTCAGAGGGTCTGGGATTCCTGCCGTAAGCGGGCCGAATCATGGCTGGCCGAAGGTATTACAGTTACGGCGTGGAAGCCTTCAGCCATTGCCGGTTCGGATGTGACACCCTGCAGATCCCCCTGCCCTGCCGTTCTATTCGCCAAAGGCAAGTTCGATCCACACCTGCCGCGGATTGCGATATTCAACTCCCGGAAGCCCCGGCCGGTATCTCCCGACTCCCCGTGGCTTAAAGCGCTCCGAACCGTTCCAGGGGATATAGCTTCTTCCGGAGTCGGCCTTGCCACCGGCTTAGGGACACTAACCTACGACATGACGGGGACTTTCGCCGTTCGTTCCGCCCTGCCGCTGACCGTGGCAGCGCCCTGTTCAGTCCTGAAGCCGAATTCCGAATTTTCGCGGCTGTATGGTAAAGCCGAAGGCGGGATTGCGTTGCTCTCCTGTCTGCTCGACACAAGCGCGTGCACCAAAACAAAACGCCTTCTGTGCCGCGACCGCATCCTGGCGGAATTGGCGGACATCCATATCGTCCTGGAGATCCGTTCAGGCGGGAATCTCGCCACCGTGCTTAGAGAGCAGCAAAGGAGGTCTCCCCGCCTCCATGTCGTATATGAGCCGGAAAAGAGGAATTCAACCAACTCGGCGAACTTCGACCTCCTTCGGGAATTCCCGGCGCATGCGAGAGCAGTTCGGATCCGCAAATCCGAAGGACCTCCCGAACTCTTAGGAATACCCTGCCCGGAACCGGCGATTTCAACCCTTGAGCCGGATCGGATCGACTGGAATTCTTATCTGTTTCACTACACCAGAGCATGTCCCGGTCCCTGGCCCGGACAAACGTACAGTCAGTACCTCTTGAGCCTGCTCGATGGGGATCCGCTCTCAGGCCATTCGGCCTTCGACACCCTCACCCGGATCCTGGAAGAAGGACTCATAAGAGCTGGGTCCGGTATGGTGCGGGGAAGTGAAGCCGTGATTTCATGGAGTTCGCATCCTCCATCCGATTTATTCAGGCTTCGCAAATGGAATCCTGCGTTGGTCAGATGGACCGTCGAGCCATACGGCCTGGCTTTCCGGCGCGATTTCCTTCGCAGCGTGGGTGCAAAACCGGCCGTTTACGGCCGAGAGGAAGTCTATTCCTCTTTGCCCGCAACAGAGAAACACCGGTTCCAGTTGAGCAGATCGCGGGTATCGGACTGGAGGCACGAACGCGAATGGCGCCTCCGAGGAGATCTGAACATCATGAATGCAGGAGAGGAGAATTTCTTCGTCTTCGTACAAACCGAACGGGAAAGGCGATTTCTGGAGCTTCATGAAACCCGCATTCCTGTAATCGCACTGGAATCCTCGGGATTGGAAAACTCCGCGAGGGGAACGCGAGGGGACGAATCCGGTTGTAAGAAAGCAAAAAATTCTCTAAGTTAAGGGGTTGAGCTAACTGGCAGTTTTTTGCTTTCACCCCCCAATGAAAAGTGCAGGAGGAAGACGAATGAACGATTCTTTCAAAATCCCTCGGGGACAGATTGCAATGAGGCTCTTGTATACGGTTCTCAGCCTCATTCTCCTTTCCGCAGTGCAGGTCCTCATCCAGATTATCACGCTGTTCCAATATGTTGTCCTGCTTATCACGCAGGGTTACAGCGAACCGCTGAGAGGCTTTTCCAACAAGGCTGCGACCTATGCGTACAAACTTATACGGTACGCCACCCTGAACGAGAACACCCGTCCATTTCCCTTTTCGGATTTTCCGCACGAAATGGAAGTTCCCGAAGACCACGTAAGATTCGAATAGGATAAGCCGGCATCAAAGCCGCATAACGGCCAAAAGGGTCCACGCAAAAGCCGCCGCAACTTCATCCCGCGGCGGCTCAAACGTCTCCCGCTCCTTCACTGCAGACCGGATCGGCCGTTACTCTTTCCAAATCTTTAACCCAATCGGCCATTCTTCCGCGATTCTTCCTTCCGCGGCCAAGCAGCCGGATCCTGCGGCTTTCGTCCCCCGTAATCTCGATGCGAACATCCCAACGGTCGCGCGGCAAAAGCCTGTCCAGCCGCTCGGGCCACTCGATCACCGCAACGCCGTTTCCGAACAGCGACTCCTGCCAGGGCAGAGTCTCCAGTTCGTCCGGCCCCGAGATCCGGTACAAATCGAGATGATAGAGATAAAGGCGGCCGGAGTACTCGTTTATTATAGTAAAAGTCGGACTGGTCACTCGAGTTCCGACCGGAACTCCGAGCCCCCGGGCAATCCCCCGCGTGAGGAGCGTCTTCCCGGCTGCAAGTTCTCCCCAGAGAGCCAGGATGTCTCCGGCCTCGATCAGTTCGCCGATCTTTCGGCCCAGCGCCAGTGTGCAGTCTTCACCGGGAGAGTCGAACAGGAACTCATTCATGGCTTTCCCGTACACCTTCCAGAGAACCGATCACCGGGGGAACTTCGTCGAGCATATCCGTTGCCAGCAGGCCGCGGCTCCCGACTCCTTCCATGATTCGGTCGCAGGCAGTCCCGTGAACATAAACGCCGAGACACGCCGCTTTAAAAGGCTCGAAGCCCTGGGCAAGTAAGCCGGCGATGATGCCGGTCAGCGTGTCCCCCATCCCGCCGCTCGCCATTGCGGGATTACCGCTGCTGTTGATTGCAAGCTGCCCGTCGGGGCCCGCTATCACGGTCCTGTGCCCTTTGAGCACCAACACAACGCCGTATTCCCGGCTGAATTCTGTGGCCGATTCGAGCCGGTTCTGCTGTATTTCGGAAATCGAACGATGCGCCACCCTGGCCATCTCACCGGGATGGGGCGTCAGGACGAGAGGGGCCGAAGCTTCACGTAAGAGGTTCGGATCTTTCGATACGGCCGTAATTGCATCGGCATCGAGCACCATCGGACACCGCGCCCGGAGTATCAGTTCTTTAACAAGTGCCGCCGTATCGGCTTCAGTCGAAATTCCCGGCCCCATCGCCAGGGCACTCTTTCCCTCGAGGAAATCAAGAATCTCGGGCAACGCTGCAGACGCGGGCGTCTGTGCGGCTGTTTCCCTGATGGGGTAAGTCATTGCCTCCGTGAGCTTTACTTCCAGGATGGGGTTCAGGCTCTGCGGAGTAAACAACGTCACAAGCCCAGCGCCCGCCCGTGCAGCCCCTAGGCATACCAGGGTCGCCGCACCGGTCTTTCCGAGCGAACCCGAAAGCACGCACACATGGCCTGCCCTGCCCTTGTGAACGGTCGGATCACGCGGTTCGATCCACCGGGAAAGAAATTCGTGTGTCAGCCAATAGCGTTTTATCCCGGCAGCCTTGGCAAGCCCCGCAGGGATTCCTATATCTATCACCTCGACGTGCCCGACAAGCTCGGTCCCGGGTTCCACCACATGTCCGACTTTCAGGAACCCGAACGTGGCCGTGGCCGTCGCTTTTATGGCGGTCCCAAGCACCCGGCCGGTGCTCCCATGGAGTCCCGAGGGAATGTCCACGGCGAGAACGGGTATTTCGAGCGTGTTGATTCTTTCAATCACCTGCCGGTACAGGCCGCGAACTTCGGTATTGAGGCCGGTCCCCAGCAGAGCGTCTATGACCAGACCGCTTTCGCCTATTACCGGCCATTGCTTTTCAAAATCTTCGGCCTCGTTCCAAATGGCGACGGGGACCCCTATCTTTTCAAGGATTGAGAAATTGGTAAGAGCATCACCGGCGAGCTTTTCGGGAGGACGAAGGCAAACGACCCTTACATCCGAGCCTTTCAGATGGAAGATTCTTGCCAGCACGAATCCGTCCCCGGCGTTGTTGCCGCTTCCGGCCACCACGGTTATTCGGCGCTCAAGAAGATCGGGGACGACGCGCATAAAGAAATCGGCCGCACCCCGGGCGGCATTCTCCATGAGGACTATTCCGGGAATTCCGATTTCCTTGATGGTGCGGCCGTCGAGTCCGGCCATTTCCTGTGCAGTGAGGACCAGCATGCATTTTCCTCCTCTTGAGAAATCGAAAAACCAGCGGGTTGAAAATAGCATAGAACGTCTTACATGGGATCAAAATAAAGTACGTGCACTCCGGTGCAAAGTTTGCTATATAAACGGCGCTTTCGCGACAATGCCCAATTTGATTTTGCCCAAGTCGCGTTTGTGAAATTATTGCGGACAATAAAAATAAGATGTGCCAAACCGGAGAACTTGATTAGAATAATACAACTTTGCAAGTGACTGATATGACGGCACATTAACTGATCTAAGGGGCTTTCCTATTTTGGACTAGCCTCTTGTGCAAAACAATGATATCATTCGCGGACGATTGTGCATTTATGGCGGCTGTAATACCGCAATTCCGATCAACGATTCTAGATTCCATCTGCAACGCAGGAACCCGTGTGTATCCCGAAACGCATGTCCCGAGTTGCATGTGAGCCGGAGGAGTAAAGGCGCGTGATCTCCCAAAAGCTAATGACCGACTTTCTGGCTGTTGGCCTCTACCTGTTTGCAGGACTCGTCTTCGCAATCATTCCTCTCATCATTTCCAGGTTCCTCGTCAAGAGGAGCGCCGGCCAGTTCCGCGCAGATACATACGAGAGCGGGATGGAAACAATCGGCAGCGCTTGGATCCAGTTCACCGTAGCCTATTACATCTACGCACTCATATTTCTGGCCTTCGATGTCGACGTGCTCTACCTGTTCCCGGTCACGCTCGCATACGGAAAGTACGTAGCCAGAGATCTGATCGAGGTGTTTATCTTTGTGGGAATTCTGTCGCTGGCAATCATTTACGCCTGGCGCAAAGGAGTTTTTGAATGGAACAAGAGGTGAGACCCAGAGAGCCGGGAGAACCGGTCATCAAATTTGCTCTCCTTGAGGATATGCTGAATCTGGCGCGAGCCAATTCGTTATGGCCGATGACCTTCGGCCTGGCCTGCTGTGCAATCGAAATGATGGCCGCAGGAGCATCCCGCTTTGACCTGGATCGTTTCGGCGCCGGCGTTTTCAGACCGTCTCCGCGGCAGTCGGATGTGATGATAGTTGCCGGCACAATCTCCAAGAAGATGGCCCCCGCCATTCAGATGCTCTGGGATCAGATGCCCAACCCGAAATGGTGTATCGCCATGGGGAACTGTGCAATCTCCGGCGGCCCTTTCGAGTATGAAGGCCAGTATGCCATCGTACCCGGAGCGCATCTCATCGTTCCGGTGGACATCGTAATTCCCGGCTGTCCGCCTCGCCCGGAAGCACTCATCCAGGGACTGCTCGCACTGGAAGACAAGATCACCAGGGGCGAGGACAGGAATCTGCTTCGCCGCTTCCGCCGTACCGGAGGCGAATGCGCATGAAAATCGCAGAAATTGAGAAAGAGTTGAGGGAGAAATTCCCGGATGCGGCTTTTACTCCGGACGAAAGCGGGAAGACCGGGACGGCGCTGTCTCTGACGATTCCGATTTCCGGGATCAGGGAAGCAGCACAGGTTTTCGATAAAGCCGGCTTTTTCCTTGAGACCATAACGGCGCTCGATTTCCAGGATACTTTCGAACTGGTCTACCATTTCAATTATTACGAACCGGCCTCCAGAACAGCCGTGAGAGTTCTCTGCGGACACGACCAGACCCCTTCCACCATCTGCGACATTTTCCATGGGGCGGGCTGGCTCGAACGAGAGGTTCACGATTTTTTCGGGATCGGTTTTTCCGGCAATCCCGACCTGCGGCCCCTGCTGCTTCCTGAAGACGCGGATTACCACCCGCTGAGGAAAGATTTCGGCAAAGGCTGCACATATCACAAACGGGAAGAGATATATGGATAGTCAATCCAAAGCTCCTGCATCGGATCAGATTTATACGCTGAATCTTGGGCCGCAGCATCCGAGCACCCACGGCGTGCTCAGAGTTTTGCTCGACCTGGACGGCGAGTTCATTGTGAAAGCCGACCCGGTAGTCGGTTACGGTCATCGCGGACACGAGAAGATGGGAGAAAACAGGCTCTACAGGCAGTTTCTTCCCAATACCAGCCGCATGGACTATCTCGCCGGGATGCTCTACAACCACGGCTACGTGCTGGCAGTGGAGAAGCTTGCCGGAATAGAAGTCCCCGAACGCGCACGCTATATTCGCGTGATCGCTTCCGAGCTGAACCGCATATCGAGCCACCTGCTCTGGTTTGGAACCTACCTGCTCGACCTGGGCGGGTTTACTCCTTTCCTGTATGCCTTCGACGATCGCGAACAAATCCTCGACATTCTGGACTGGGTAAGCGGATCGAGACTTACCTATTCCTATTGCCGTTTTGGGGGTGTCGCACAGGACATCGACGCGAAGTTCATAGACATGACCCGCGCCTTCCTGAAGAGGATGGAAGGACGGTGGGAGGACTACGACAATCTGGTCACAAAAAATGTCATCTTTATAAACCGAACCAGGGACGTCGGCGTCATCGACAGGGAACTTGCCCGGCAATACGGAGTTACGGGCCCCAACCTTCGGGCCTGCGGGGTTCCCTACGACGTCCGCAAATCCGAGCCCTATGAAATCTATGACAGGTTCGATTTCGAAGTCCCGACGGGTTCCAAAGGCGACGCGCTCGACCGGTACTACGTAAGGTTCCGCGAAATGCAGCAGAGCTGCCGGATAATCGATCAGGCACTCGACAGTCTTCCCATTGGGCCAATCCAGACGGAGAAGGTCCCCCAGAAGATAAAACCGCCCAAAGGCGAAATATACTTCGCGTTTGAAAGCGCGCGCGGACTTACGGCCTATTATCTCGTGAGCGACGGAAGCCCCAATCCGTACCGTTGTCACATCAGGGTCCCAAGCTTCGGCGCCCTCAACGTTTTGAACGAGGTGCTGCCCGAGACGCTCGTCGCCGATGCGATCTCCATCCTCGGCAGCGTGGACCTGGTAATTCCGGAAATCGACAGATAAGAGAGAGGGAGATAAATTGTCCGAATTCTTCGGTTCCGATTGGTTCCGGCTGATAGCCGGGCTCGTGCTCGTACTGGCATTCTCCCAGTTGAACGCACTCTTCCTGGTATGGCTCGAACGCAAGGTGGCAGGCCATATCCAGTTGCGCCCCGGCCCGATGGAAGTCGGCCCTCACGGCCTTCTGCAGACCATCATGGATGGAATTAAACTCGTCGGCAAGGAACTGATACTGCCGCTAAAAGCCGACCGGAAACTATTTTTCATAGCTCCCGTCCTCGTCTTTATGCCCGTGCTGGTCGGGTTTCTCGTCCTTCCATTCGGCCCAAATCTCATCATCCGCGACATGAACGTCGGAGTGCTTCTTATCTTTGCCTTTTCGACATTCACGGTCCTGGCAATCCTGGCCGGAGGATGGGCGTCGAACAATAAATATGCGCTTCTTGGCGCTATCAGGTCGGTTGCCCAGAACGTCGCCTATGAGATCCCGCTTCTCCTGGCGGTGATGAGCGTAGTGATCATGGTCAACTCCCTGAGCTTCTCGGAGATAGTAAACGCCCAGCACAGGGTCTGGTTTATCTTCCTCCAGCCGATCGCCGGGATTATCTACCTGATCAGCGCAACTGCGGAGACCAACCGCGCCCCCTTCGACATCCCGGAAGCCGAATCCGAGCTCGTCGCCGGGTTCCACACGGAATACAGCGGAATGGGCTTCGGGCTCTTCTTCCTCGCCGAATATACGAATATGTTTATCGTCAGCGCCGTCGCAACCAGTCTGTTTTTTGGTGGATGGCAGGGCCCGTTTGGTATCAGCTTCCACATCCCCGGGATTTTCTGGTTTCTCTTCAAAACTTACGTGCTGATTTTCGTCATCATGTGGGTCCGTTGGACATTCCCTCGCGTCAGGTTCGACCAACTAATGAATTTTTCCTGGAAAGTGATGATACCGATCAGTCTGGCCAACCTTTTGGTAACGGCCGTTCTTGTCAAAATAATCTGATTGTGGAGCAGATCGAAAAATGAGCTACATAAAAGACATTTATTACGGCGGATTGAGCTTGGTGGAAGGAATGAAGGTTACTATCCGGCGCATTTTCCACCCGCTTGTTACCGTTCAGTATCCCCGCAAGTGCATCGAGATCTCCCCTGCCTACAGGGGGCATATAGAACTGAAAGTATTCGACGACACCGGTACGCACAAGTGCATTGCGTGCGGCACCTGTGAACGCATGTGTCCGAGCGGAGTCATTAAGGTCCAGGGCGTAAAGACCGAGGCCAAAGGACCCAAGACGGCATCCCATTACATTATCGACTTCAGCAAATGCTCCCTTTGCGGGCTTTGCGTCGAAAGCTGCCCGACCAACACTTTGCAGTATTCGAAAGAATACCAGCTTGTCGGGTCTACCCAGTGGGATTGCGTGATAGACCTTATTGCCAGGCTTGAAAAAGAGCAAAAGTGCGAAGCGAAGAAATCCGATCAGCTCGCAGCCTGACGATTTGAAAGACGAAGTCTCCGGATAACACCGGAGAACTGGAGATAACTCCTCCGGCGGCTCTCGTACCGGCGGGGAATTCACGGCCTCAGACCGAAGATAAAATCAAGTAGGCGAAGGATAAGGATGGATACATACACAAGCCTGACCGTCCTGGCGCAGGCAGCCTTCTGGATTACCGTGGGCTTTACCGTAACAGGCGCCGCAATCGCTGTATTTCCACGGAACATTCTCTACAACGTACTCGGCCTGGCACTGGCCCTTGCAGGAATTGCCGGTTTCTACCTTTTTCTCGGCAGTTTCTTCATCGCGCTCATGCAATTGCTGATCTACGTCGGTGCCATTTGTATCGCCATCGTTTTCGCGATAATGCTTTCTCGACCCCTTCACCTGGAAACTCCCCGGCGAGGGATTCCCAAAGTCGCATTGGGTCTTGCGGCAAGCTCGATCTTTTTCGTGGCTGCCGCGAGCGTCGCACTGAGAACGCAATGGGTGCCGGCCGTCGAACGCGTCTCGGACTGGTCCGTCGAAGCGATAGGACATGTGCTGCTCACGCGGTACGAACTTGTTTTCGAGCTAATCTCGCTCGTACTTCTGGTGGCCATAATCGGTGCGATTGTAACCGCCGGATTCAGCCGGAGGTTCAGTTCATGAACAACCTGAACACATACCTTGTAATCTCATGCTTCCTTTTTTCACTGGGATTGCTGGGCGTGCTTCAACGCCGCAACCTGATCGGGATGCTCATCTCGGTCGAATTGATGCTCAATGCCGCCAATCTCAACTTCATGGCCTTCAACCGTTTCCTTGCCCCCGATCCCGTCGTCGGGCAGGTAATCACGCTTTTCGTCATGGGCCTTGCAGCGGCTGAAGCCGCAATCGGCCTGAGCATCATTCTCGCCCTTTTCCGCAAGATGCACTCGATTAACATCGAACGTGCTCAGAAACTGAAAGGATAAACCGCTATGGGCGAACTCCTGAAAGATCCCGTTATACTCGGGGCCGCTCTGGGCACCAGTCTCCCATTTCTGTCCATGGCAGTCATTCTTATCTTCACCCGCAGGAACCAGGCACTCTCCAGCAAGATCTCCGTGGCGGCAATCAGTGTTTCGCTCCTTTCCGCCCTGTTTCTGCTGCTGAAGCTGCACGACGCTTCCGGCCCCGTCCAGTTCCAGATGGAGTGGTTCAGCTCCGGAAGCCTTCACGTCGCATTCGGCTACTACCTCGACCCGCTCAGTCTCCTCATGCTGACGATCGTTGCGGTAATCGCCTTCCTCGTTCAGGTGTACTCCCTGGGATACATGTCGGGAGATCCCGGCTACAGCCGCTACTACGCATTCCAGTCGCTTTTCGCCTGGGCAATGATGAATATGGTGATCGCCGGCAGTATGCTCCAGCTCTTCATTTTCTGGGAACTGGTCGGCCTCGCTTCCTATCTGTTGATCGGCTTCTACTACGAAAAATGGAGCGCGTCCCAGGCTGGTAAAAAAGCCTTCGTAATGACGAGAGTGGGCGATGTCGGGTTCTTTCTGGGCCTTATCATCCTTGTGTTGGGCTTCGGCAATCTCGGGATTCCCGACCTGAACAACGCCGCCGCCACTCACGTCATCCCGCAGCATTTGATCACGGTTTCCGCACTGCTAATCTTCTGCGGCGTGATCGGCAAAAGCGCCCAGTTTCCGCTGCTGACCTGGTTGCCGGACGCAATGGAAGGCCCCACTCCGGTCAGCGCACTTCTCCATTCCGCCACAATGGTTGCGGCAGGCGTCTACATGTTCAGCCGCATTTTCCCTTTCTTTTCCGCCTCTCCGGAAACCATGACGGTCGCTCTCGTGATCGGGACCGTCACCATGCTGCTTGCATCCACAATGGCAATGGTGACCTATGACCTCAAACAGGTCTGGGCGTATTCGACCATCAGCCAGCTCGGTTTTATGGTAATGGCCCTTGGTGCGGGCGGATATGTGTCCGGTGTGTTTCATCTGACGACACATGCCGGATTCAAGGCCCTGCTCTTCCTCTGTTCCGGCATATTCATCCACGAATACCACACGAACGATATGCGGGTGATAGGCAAACACGGCGGCCGAAGACTGGTCATCCCGATGGTTTCCATGATTATCGGCGCGCTCGCACTTTCCGGTGTGTATCCGCTCTCCGGTTTTTTCAGCAAGGAAGCGATCCTCGGAGTTCTCGCCTCGAACCCGAACAGGATATGGCTTTATGCAGGTCTGCTCGGGGCGTTCCTGACCGCCTACTACAGCTTCAGGCTCATTTTCTTCGTTCTGTTTCCCAAAGACGGGATCGAGGAGATGCATCCGGCGGAAGATACTCATGCTCACGAGCATAAAGAGGAACACCACGGGTTTGTTTTCCGGGCAATGGCAATACCCGTCATGATACTTGCAGCCGTCACCGTGGTCCTGGGATTCTTCGAGCATTCTTTCGAGAAGTTCATCTCGGGGGGCGGAGCTTCGCACGGCGTACATGCGCAACCTGTCGCCCACGCGGCTGCGCAACACCCGGCCATAAGCCATGAACTTCTGCTCATACTGGGAATTTCGGCGGGAGTGCTCGGTATCGCTCTCGCCTGGTTTGAATTCGGCAGGAAGGGATCAGCCCGCAGCGGCTTCCTCAGCTACTTCCCCGCGATCTGGAAGCTTTTCGACTACCGCTGGTTCATGGACCGCTTCCTGCGGAGAGCGCTGGACACTGTTATCTATGGCGGTCTTACCAGCCTCTTTGCCAAGAACGACCGCAGGGTGATCGACGGCGGTATTGACGGAATCTGTTTCTTTACCGAAGCGGGCGGCAGACTGCTGAGCTTCCTTCAGTCCGGAATGCTCCAGTACAACCTGCTCGTAATGGCCCTGGGGGCCGGTATCGGTATTCTTCTTTTTCTGGTCTAGGCGAATAATTTAGTCCTGGACTGAACAGCCAACTATCTGCAAGGGATTGAAATGACTTCGATGGAAATGGCCGGCTTTCCGATTCTGACGGCAATTCTCATGACGACGGTTCTCGGATTGCTTACAATCCTTTTCATACCGGCGGAACGTACCAAGCTCATCAAGCAGGTCAGCCTCGGCTATGCTACGATCGGACTTGCCCTTTGTATCTGGCTCTACTTCGCCTACGATCATCAGAAAGGCGGACTGCAGTTTGTTGAGCGCGTCCTGTGGGTAAAGAGCCTTGGGATTCACTGGTTCAATGCAGTGGACGGGATCAACCTGCCGATGATTCTACTCACAGGGGTCGTACTCTTCACAGGGATATGGACCATGTGGGAACTGGAAAATCGGGTGAAGGAGTTTTTCGCCCTGATCTTCCTTCTGGTAGCGGGCGTCTACGGCATGTTCATGTCGATGGACCTCTTCTGGATGTTCGTCTGGTACGACGTTTCGCTTTTTCCGATGTACCCCCTGATCGCGATCTGGGGAAGTACGCGCAAAGAATACGGCGCAATGAAGCTGACCTTGTATCTGCTCGCCGGAAGCGCTCTCATTCTGCCCGCAATCCTGTTTCTCTGGGTCCAGGGTGGAGCGCATACCTTCGACCTGTTCGAACTGCAGCGGATCGGGTTCAGCGCATTTGACCAGAAACTCGCCTTCATTATGCTCTATCTCGGCTTCGGAATTCTTGCCGCAGTCTGGCCTTTCCACACATGGTCCCCCGTCGGCCATGTTGCCGCGCCGACAGCAGTCAGTATGATCCACGCAGGTGTTCTGATGAAACTCGGAGCATACGGGATCCTGCGGATTGCAATGACTCTGTGCCCCGAAGGTCTGGGTTACTGGTCGAACCTGATGGCTTTCCTCGCCTGCGTGGGCATCGTCTACGGAGCGCTGGTCGGCCTTGCGCAAACGGATTTGAAATATGTGATCGGTTATTCGAGTGTTTCCCACATGGGTATCGTCGGCCTGGGACTGGCAACCATGACGGTAAGCGGCATCAATGGAGCCGTATTCCAGATGTTCGCCCACGGCGTTATGACCGCCCTTTTCTTCTCGTCGGTCGGCTACATCTACGACCGCACCCACACCAAGATCATTCCCGAACTGGGAGGACTGTCGAAGACGATGCCGATTGCATCGGCGTTCTTCATAATAGCGGCTTTGGCGGGTATCGGCGTACCTCTCATGGCCAGCTTCTGGGCTGAACTGCTGGTCTTCATCGCCGCGGTCGGCAGATTCCCGGTCGGTGGCGTCCTGGCACTTGCCGGACTGATCGTGAGCGCTCTGTTCATGCTCCGGGTAGTGCAAAGGACCTTCTATGGCGACAGGAATCCCCGATGGGAACACATACCCGATGTGAACGGTTTTCTTGCCGTTCCCAGGATCATCCTGGTGAGCATTATCATCTTCTTCGGAATATTCCCGAAGTTTATGCTGGACGTGATTCAGAGCACGGTCATCCCATTCGTTGGGAAGTTCTAGAGATAAAGTTATCAGGCGGCTCCCCTGAGGTCCTGGGGCCGGTATCTTAATTCGATACTCTTTCCGGTAGATGACATTCGCGGGCTGAAGCAAGCTGGAGCCCCAAGGTCAGATCCCGATAGAGGCGAGGTAAACGGAACGAGATGACAGATTTTTT